>NZ_PJLX01000006.1:0-304542 GCF_002843095.1 Pseudomonas sp. YY-1
TGATCGAAGCGCATGGCGACTTCAACCACGGCTTCACCTATTCCGGTCATCCGGTGGCGGCGGCGGTGGGGCTGGAGAACCTGCGCATTCTCAAGGAAGAAGGCATCGTCGAGCGGGTGAAGGCAGAAACGGCACCGTATTTGCAGCGTCGTCTACGTGAGCTGGTGGATCACCCGCTGGTGGGCGAAGTGCGCGGTATTGGCATGCTAGGCGCCATCGAGTTGGTGCAGGACAAGGCGACGCGCACACGTTATCCGGGTGACAAGGCGGTAGGCATGATCTGCCGCGGCCACTGTTTCAACAACGGTCTGATCATGCGCGCCGTGGGCGACACCATGATCATTGCGCCGCCTCTGGTGATCAGCCAGGCGGAAGTGGATGAGCTGGTAGAGAAAGCACGCAAGTGCCTGGATCTGACCCTGCGTGACCTGTCGGTCTGAAAGCCCGCAGTCACGGAAAGTTGTCAGCGGTGCCATGACCTTGCCAGACTGCGCCAGAGTGCGTGAGCCGTCCTGTTTGGAACGGCTTGCGCGACCTCTGGAATAACGACACAACAACAGGAGCTGTACGCATGAAAACATTCGGCAAGACCCTTCTCGCGTTGTCCCTGACCGCGGCCGTGGCAGGCGCTGCTCAGGCTGACAGCAAGGTGCTGCATGTCTACAACTGGAGCGATTACATCGCCGAAGACACCCTGGCCAACTTCGAGAAGGAAACCGGCATCAAGGTCGTCTACGACGTCTTCGACAGCAACGAAGTACTGGAAGCCAAGTTGCTGGCTGGCAGCTCCGGTTACGACGTAGTGGTGCCGTCCAACCCCTTCCTGGCCAAGCAGATCAAGGCTGGCGTGTTCCAGAAACTGGACAAGTCCAAGCTGCCGAACTGGTCGAACCTGGACAAGGACCTGCTCAAGGCCCTGGATCCGAGCGACCCGGGCAACCAGTACTCGATCCCTTACATGTGGGGCACCATCGGCATCGGCTACAACGTCGAGAAGGTCAAGGCCGTGCTCGGCGAAGACGCGCCGGTCGACTCCTGGGATCTGGTGTTCAAGCCCGAGAACATGGAAAAGCTGAAGTCTTGCGGCGTTTCCTTCCTCGATTCGCCGACCGAGATTCTCCCGGCCGCTCTGCATTACCTGGGCTACGCCCCGGACAGCAGCGACAAGGGCGAGCTGCAGAAGGCCGAAGAGCTGTTCATGAAGATTCGTCCTTCGGTGGCTTACTTCCACAGCTCCAAGTACATCTCCGACCTGGCCAACGGCAACATCTGCGTCGCTATCGGCTACTCGGGCGACATCTACCAGAGCAAGGCACGCGCCGAAGAAGCGAAGAACGGTGTGGAAGTCGGCTACAACATTCCGAAGGAAGGCGCGGGTTCCTTCTTCGACATGTTGGCGGTGCCGGCTGACGCCAAGAACGTCGAAGCTGCACACGTGTTCCTCAACTACCTGATGGAGCCAGCGGTGATGGCCAACATCACCAACTACGTGCAGTTCCCCAACGGCAACGCCGCAGCCACGCCGCTGGTGGATGAAGCACTGCGTACCGATCCGGGCGTGTACCCGACTCCGGAAGTGCTGAAGAAGATCTACACCTTCCCGGACCTGGCTCCGGCGGTGCAGCGCACCATGACCCGCAGCTGGACCAAGATCAAGTCCGGTCGCTAAGCGACGAAGCAACGCCGCCTGGCGGGTTCGCCCGCCAGGTACCCAAATCGCAAGAAGAGGAAACGTCATGCGTCGTTCTACCCTGCTGGCTGGCCTGATCGCCGCTGCCATTGGTATGTCTGTTGCCCAGGCCGCCGACCGTGTGGTCAAGGTCTACAACTGGTCCGACTACATTGCGCCGGACACCATTGCCGAGTTCGAGAAGGAAACCGGTATCAAGGTGGTGTATGACGTTTTCGACTCCAACGAAACCCTCGATGGCAAGCTGGCCACCGGCCAGAGCGGCTATGACGTGGTGGTTCCGACCAACCACTTCCTGGCCAAGCAGGTACGTGCCGGCACCTACCTGAAGCTGGATAAATCCAAGCTGCCCAATCTGGTCAATCTCGACCCGACCATCATGAAAAACCTGGCCGCGGGCGACCCCGGCAACGAATATTCGGTGCCCTACCTATGGGGCACCAACGGCATCGGCCTGAACGCCACCAAGGCGCGCGCCGTGCTCGGTGACGATGCACCACTGGATTCCTGGGAGCTGCTGTTCGACCCGAAATACGCCGAGAAGCTCGCCTCCTGTGGCATCGCATTGCTCGACTCGGGCGACGAAGTGCTGCCGCAAACGGTCAACTACCTGGGCCTGTCGCCGCATACCACCAAGCGTGAAGACTACGAGAAGGCCTATGAGCAGCTGATGAAGGTGCGCCCTTACATCACCTACTTCCACAGCTCCAAATTCATCTCCGACCTGGCCAACGGCAATATCTGCGCCGCCTTCGGCTACTCCGGCGATGTGCTGCAGGCCGCTGACCGCGCCGAAGAGGCCGGTCGTAGCGACGAGATCATCTACATCATTCCCAAGGAAGGCACCGCCATGTGGGCGGACCTGCTGGCCATCCCCAAGGACTCGAAGAACGTCGCCGAAGCCCACGAATTCATCAACTACCTGCTGCGCCCCGACGTGATCGCCAAGATCAGTGACTACGTCGCCTACGCCAACCCCAACCTCAAGGCCACCGAGCTGGTCGACGAGAGCGTACGGGACAACCCTGGCGTTTATCCCAGTGAGGAGGTCATGGCCAAACTCTACGTTGCCGAAGAGCGTAAGCCCGAGGTGCAGCGTTGGCTGACCCGTGACTGGACGAGAATCAAAAGCGGCCGCTGATCGACGAACGATTTTCCTATAAAGTGCCGCGCCTTTTTCGGGCGGCACACAAAAACGAGGATGATACTGTGCGAGTTACCCTGCCCAAGTCTCTGATCGCGATGGCGGCTTCCGCCTTCTGTAGTGCTGCTCTGGCCCAGTCCACGGTGCACATCTACAACTGGAGCGATTACATCGGCGAAGAGACGCTGGCCAAGTTCGAAGCGAAAACCGGCATCAAGCCGATCTATGACGTCTTCGACTCCAACGAAACCCTCGAAGGCAAACTGCTCGCCGGCCGTAGCGGCTACGACGTGGTGGTGCCCTCCAACCATTTTCTCGGCAAGCAGATTCGCGCGGGCGCCTTCCAGCCGCTCGATCGCAGCAAGTTGAGCAATTGGGACAACCTCGATCCGGCGCTGCTCAAGCAACTGGAAACCAACGACCCCGGTAACCAGTACGCCGTGCCTTACCTGTGGGGCACCAATGGCATCGGCTACAACGTCGAGAAGGTCAAGGCTGCGCTCGGTGTCGAGGAGATCGACTCCTGGGCCGTGCTGTTCGAGCCGGAAAACATCAAGAAGCTCAGCGAATGCGGTGTGGCCTTCCTCGACTCGGGCGATGAAATGATCCCGGCCATGCTCAATTACCTGGGCCTGAACCCCAACAGCACCAACCCTGATGACTACGCCAAGGCCGAGGCCAAGCTGCTGGAGGTGCGTCCCTACGTCACCTACTTCCACAGCTCCAAGTACATTGGCGATCTGGCCAACGGCAATATCTGCGTGGCTGCCGGTTTCTCCGGCGACATCCTGCAGGCCGCCGACCGCGCCGACGAAGCCGGCAAGGGCATCGAAATCGCCTACAGCATCCCCAAGGAAGGCGCCAACCTTTGGTTCGACATGATGGCCATCCCGGCCGACGCGGCGAACGCCGAGCAGGCGCATGCCTTCATCAACTTTCTCCTCGAGCCTGAGGTGATCGCCGAAGTCAGTGACTATGTGGGTTATGCCAACCCCAATACCAAGGCGGACGAATTCATGGACGAGGAGGTCCGCAACGACCCGTCCGTGTACCCGCCTCAGTCGGTGCTAGACAAGCTGTACATCTCCGCCGAGCTGCCGGTGCGTGTGCAGCGCCTGATGACCCGCAGTTGGACCAAGGTCAAGTCGGGTCAGTAATCGTTCCTGCCCGGCCGCAGGGGTCGGGCACAATCTTCCGGGAGTTTTCCTAAATGGCTGTTGCCTCCAGCGCCTACAAAAAAGCCCTCGAGGGGGATCAGACACCGAAAGAGGTGCTGGTCAAGATCGATCGGGTGACCAAGAAGTTCGACGAGACCGTGGCCGTCGACGACGTCTCGTTGACCATCAACAAGGGCGAGATCTTCGCCCTGCTGGGTGGCTCCGGCTCCGGTAAGTCGACCCTGCTGCGCATGCTCGCCGGCTTCGAGCGGCCGACCGAAGGGCGCATCATCCTCGATGGCGTCGACATCACCGACATGCCGCCGTACCAGCGGCCGATCAACATGATGTTCCAGTCCTACGCGCTGTTCCCGCACATGACCGTGGCGCAGAACATCGCCTTTGGCCTGCAGCAGGACAAGCTGCCCAAGGCCGAGATCGACGAGCGCGTGGCCGAGATGCTCAAGCTGGTGCACATGACCCAGTACGCCAAGCGCAAGCCGCACCAGCTCTCCGGTGGCCAGCGCCAGCGCGTGGCTCTGGCTCGCTCGCTGGCCAAGCGTCCCAAACTGCTGCTGCTCGACGAGCCGATGGGCGCGCTGGACAAGAAACTGCGTTCGCAGATGCAACTGGAGCTGGTAGAGATCATCGAGCGCGTCGGCGTGACCTGCGTGATGGTGACCCACGACCAGGAAGAGGCCATGACCATGGCCCAGCGCATCGCCATCATGCACCTGGGCTGGATCGCCCAGACCGGCAGCCCGATCGACATCTACGAGACGCCAACCAGTCGCCTGGTGTGCGAGTTCATCGGCAACGTCAACCTGTTCGACGGCCAGATCACCACCGACGAGGTCGACCACGCGATCATCGACTGCCCGCAACTGGACAAGCCAATCTACATTGGGCACGGCGTCAGTACTCGCGCCGAGAACAAGTCCGTCAGCTACGCCCTGCGCCCCGAGAAGCTGCTGATGGCCACGGCACTGCCGGAAGACCACGAGCACCCCGAATACAACTGGAGCCGTGGCCACGTGCACGACATCGCCTACCTGGGCGGCCACTCGGTGTACCACGTCAAACTCACGTCCGGGCAGATCGTGCAGTGCTTCATCGCCAACGCCGAGCGCCGCGGCAAGCGTCCGACCTGGGACGATCCGGTAGTGGTTTACTGGGAAGACGACAGCGGCGTGGTACTGCAATCATGAAACCGAGCAAACTGGCGCGCTATCTGCCCAGTGGGCGGCATGCCGTTATCGGCATCCCGTTCCTCTGGCTGTTCATGTTCTTCCTGCTGCCGTTCGTCATCGTGCTGAAGATCAGCTTCGCCGAGGCCGATGTGGCGATCCCGCCCTACACGGAAATCTACGAGTGGGCGGATAACAAGCTGACGCTGTTGCTGAACTTCGGCAACTACATCTTCCTCACCGAGGATGCGCTGTATCTGTCGGCCTACCTCGGTTCGTTGAAGGTCGCGTTGTTCAGCACCCTGCTGTGCCTGCTGATCGGCTACCCGATGGCCTACGCCATCGCTCGTGCGCCGAAGTCGCAGCAAACCGTGCTGTTGCTGCTGATCATGATGCCGACCTGGACCGCGATCCTGATCCGCGTCTACGCCTGGATGGGCATTCTCGGCAACAACGGTCTGCTCAACAGCCTGCTGATGAGCATTGGCCTGATCGATACGCCGCTGCAGATCCTCAACACCAACATCGCGGTCTATATCGGTGTCGTGTATTCCTACCTGCCGTTCATGATCCTGCCGCTCTACGCCAACCTGGTGAAGCACGACCTCAGCTTGCTGGAGGCGGCTTCTGACCTGGGCTCGAGCAACTTCAACAACTTCTGGAAGATTACCGTGCCGCTGTCGAAGAACGGCATCATCGCTGGCTCCATGCTGGTGTTCATTCCGGTGGTTGGCGAGTTCGTCATCCCCGAACTGCTCGGCGGCCCGGAGACCCTGATGATCGGCAAGGTGCTGTGGCAGGAGTTCTTCAACAACCGCGACTGGCCTGTAGCGTCCGCCCTGGCGGTGGTGATGCTGGCGATCCTGATCGTGCCCATCATCCTCTTTAACCGCAACCAAGCTAAAGAGTTGGAGGGGCGGCCATGATTCGTTCAATCACTGTGAACCCATCATTCTCTTCAACCGGCTTTCCAACCAGAAGCGGAGCCAAAGAGCTGGAGGGCCGCCCATGAAGCGTTTCAGTTTCTCCAGCATCATGCTCTGGGCCGGCCTGGTCTTCATCTACCTGCCGATGGTCATTCTGGTCATCTACTCGTTCAACGCCTCACGGCTGGTAACGGTGTGGGGCGGCTGGTCGGTGAAGTGGTATGTCGGCCTGCTGGATAACACCCAGCTGATGAACTCGGTGATGCGCTCGCTGGAAATCGCCTGCTACACCGCCATCGCGGCGGTGGCGCTGGGCACCCTGGCGGCCTTCGTGCTGACCCGCATCACCCACTTCAAGGGGCGTACCCTGTTCGGTGGCCTGGTCACTGCACCGCTGGTGATGCCGGAAGTGATCACCGGTCTGTCCCTGCTGCTGCTGTTCGTGCTGATGGCGCAACTGATCGGCTGGCCGATGCAGCGCGGCATGACCACCATCTGGATCGCCCACACCACCTTCTGCTCGGCCTATGTGGCGGTCGTGGTGTCGTCGCGTCTGCGTGAGCTGGACATGTCCATCGAAGAGGCGGCCATGGACCTGGGCGCACGGCCGTGGAAGGTGTTCTTCCTGATCACCGTACCGATGATCGCGCCGTCGCTGGCAGCGGGTGCGATGATGTCCTTCGCTCTGTCGCTGGACGATCTGGTTCTGGCCAGCTTCGTCTCCGGTCCTGGCTCGACCACTCTGCCGATGGAGATCTTCTCTGCCGTGCGTCTGGGGGTTAAACCGGAGATCAACGCGGTGGCCAGCCTGATCCTGCTGGCGGTGTCGTTCGCCACTTTCCTGGCCTGGTTCTTCGCCCATCGGGCCGAGGAAAAACGCAAGAAGGCCATGCAGCAGGCCATGGACGAGACCACCAACCCGTCCTGGCAGCAGGTCGTAGACAGCCGTCGCAGCAACTAAGCGTCTGGCTGAAAGCAAAAACGGGCCCCGCGGGGCCCGTTTTTCATGGTGTCACTGATCGGGGCGTTGTACCGCGGTCTGTATGAGCGGCTTCAGCCGCGAAGGTTGTGAGCGCCCAGCCGCTATTTCACCAACGCCTTCCAGGCCTTGAGGCTGTTCACGATCTGCGTCTGAGTCGCGCGCAGCTGACGCTGCTCGTCGTCCAGGTCCTGCTGCGCCAGTTCGTAGAGCTTGTTCAGCTCGCCATACAGGCGGTCGACCTCGGGCACTTCCAGCACGCCGCGCGCCAGGCGCAGCCAGACCAGCAGGCGTTCTAGACGTGGCATCTGTTCGGCCAGATCCTCCGGCTGCTGCTGGTAGCGGCGCAGTTGCAGAGCGGTACCTTCTTCGTTCAACAGGGTCGGCAGCCAGTTGCCCAGAGCCGCGCTGCCCTGGCGGTTGCCACGATTGTTGCGCTCTGTCGTCCAGCTGCGTTGCAGCAGCCAGTGCGACAGTTTCAGCGACAGCAGACCCCAGCGGCAGCCGTCGAGCTCGGCGGCGAACAGCGCCGGGGCATTGCGCCGCATGCTGTCGTCGTCCTGGCCTGCCGCCAGGCGCGGGCGCCAATCGTCGAGCAGGGCATCGAGTGCTTCGCGCAACTCGCGCGAGCTGGCGCGTGGCGCGGCCTGGCCGAGGCTGGCGAGCAGGGCGCGCAGGTCGATCAGTTGCTCCAGCCATTGCTGCAGCAGGCTCCAATGGCCGTTCCAGCGATACTGCTCGGCCAGGCGCTGGCTGGCGCCGAGCAAGTGCCAGGCGAGTGCGGCGAAGGCGTCGTCCAGGCTCATTTCGGGCGTCAAGGCGGGCGCCGGCAGACTCAGGCTGTAACTGCCAGCATCGAATAGGCGATAGCCACGCTCGGCTTTGCTGATATCACAAGGCATCAGCGGCAGTTCGGCAGCCAGCTCGCAGGCCAGCTCCAGCAGCGCAGCCGGTTCGCCCTGGCGCAGTTCCAGCTCCAGCTCGCAAATCTCTTCTTCGCCCTCGCCGGCGATGACCCTGCCCAGATCCAGCGCGGCCTCGATGACCACCTTGGCCTTGCCGCGACCCCAGGCGATTTCGGCCTTTTCGCGAACGAAGTCGGTGGTGAACAGCGGCTGCAGGGTTTTCTTGTCCAGCTCGGCCAGGCTGGCTGGCCAGCACGTGTCATCAAGTTTTTTCAGGTCGAGCTTGGCCTTGCTCAGGTACCAGTCCCACTCGTTACGCTCGGACAGGCCGGCGACGCTTTGGCCACGGCTCTTCAGCGTCTGAATGAACTGCTCGCCGTCACGGCGCAGGCGCAGGGCGACCTTGGCGCTGGCCAGGTCGCGGTCTGGTGTGTCGTAGTACTGGTTGAACAGTTCGCCGCGCTGCCAGCCACTCTTGTTGCGCTTCTTCAGCAGTGGGTGTTCGCGCAGGGCTGCCAGGGTGGTACGACTGACGCGCAGTTTGATTTCGGTTTCTTTGACCATGGTGGAGAGCTATGACGCCTTTTATGAAAATGTGACAGACCGATGACGCGCGCTGGCGAATGACGAATCCGGTCCCTATACTTGCGGCCTTCTCAAAACGGGGGCTTACCCTATGCCTATCAATCCCTTTGTCAGCCTGTTCGGTCGTTCACCCATCGGCCCCATGCAACAGCATATCGCCAAGGCCCACGAGTGCGCGGCGAACCTGGTTCCCTTCTTCGAGGCCATCATGGCCGAGGATTGGGCCAAGGTAGAACAGGTGCAACAGGAGATGTCCCGGCTGGAGCACGAGGCCGACAAGCTGAAGAAAAGCGTGCGCCTGCACCTGCCCAAGAGCCTGTTCCTGCCGGTGCCGCGTTCGGACCTGCTTGAGCTGCTCAGTGTACAGGACAAAGTCGCCAACCGTGCCAAGGACATCGCTGGTCTGATGCTCGGCCGGCAGATGGCTATTCCGCAGCCACTGCAGCCACTGGTGCGCACCTACGTACAGCGCAGTGTGGACGCCAGCGCCCAGGCGCTGAAGGCAATGAACGAATTGGACGAACTGCTCGAAACCGGTTTCGCCGGCCGCGAAGCAGTGCTGGTGGAAAACCTGATCGAGGAGCTCGGTTCGATCGAAAACGATACCGACCGCCTGCAGATCGAGGTGCGCCGCAACCTGTTCAAACTGGAGAAGGACCTTCCTCCGGTCGATGTGATGTTCCTCTATCAGATCATCGACTGGATCGGCGATGTCGCCGACCGTGCCCAACGAGTGGGCAACCGACTGGAACAACTGCTGGCGCGCTAAGCGCCAGTGTCCTTTCTGGGATCTACGGAAACTTACTTTATGTCTCTGATTGCGGACTACGGGCTGGTTCTGCTCGTCCTTGCCTGCCTTTTCGGTTTTTTCATGGCCTGGGGCGTCGGCGCCAATGATGTCGCCAACGCCATGGGTACGTCGGTCGGCTCACGCGCGCTGACCATCAAGCAGGCGATCATCATCGCCATGGTCTTCGAATTCGCTGGTGCCTATCTGGCTGGCGGCGAGGTGACCGAAACCATCAAGAACGGCATCGTCGATGCCAACATGATCAGCCCCAACCTGATGGTGCTGGGCATGATGTCGGCGTTGCTGGCGGCGGGTACCTGGCTGCTGGTCGCTTCGACGCGTGGCTGGCCAGTATCGACCACGCACACCATCGTCGGTGCGGTGATCGGCTTCGCTGCGGTTGGCGTGTCGATGGATGCGGTGCACTGGAGTGGCGTTGGCCCCATCGTCGCCAGTTGGGTGGTCACGCCAATGCTGGCCGGTATCATCTCCTTCTGCCTGTTCGTCAGCGTGCAGAAGCTGATCATCGACACCGACAATCCCTTCCTCAACGCCAAGCGTTACGTGCCGCTGTACATGTTCATCACCGGCTTCATGATCTCGCTGATGACCATGACCAAGGGCCTCAAGCACGTCGGTCTGAACCTCTCCAGCACCGAAGGCTTCATGCTTTCGATCGGTGTCGGTGTGCTGGTCATGCTGATCGGTATCGCGCTGCTCAGCCGCATCCATGTCGATGCCGAGGCGGACAAGGCCTTCCACTTCTCCAGTGTGGAGAAGGTGTTCGCCATCCTGATGATTTTTACCGCCTGCGCCATGGCCTTCGCCCACGGTTCCAACGACGTGGCTAATGCCGTTGGTCCGCTGGCCGCCATCGTCGGCGTGATCCAAAGCGGCGGTGAACTGGCCGCGGGTGAGAAGTCCATCGTTCCAGGCTGGATCCTGCTGCTGGGCGCACTGGGTATCGTGGTCGGTCTGGCCACTTATGGCTACAAGGTCATCGCCACCATCGGCAAGGAAATCACCGAGTTGACTCCTAGCCGTGGTTTTGCTGCCGAACTGGCTGCCGCTACCACCGTGGTCAGTGCTTCGGGCCTGGGGCTGCCGGTTTCCACCACCCACACCCTGGTCGGTGCGATTCTCGGTGTCGGCCTGGCGCGCGGTATCGGTGCGCTGAACCTGGGCATGATCGGCAAGATCTTCCTGTCCTGGATCATCACTCTGCCGGCCGGTGCGATTCTGTCGATCATCTTCTTCTTCATTCTGCGTTTGCTGTTCGGCGGAGTCTGATTCCACTTCGGCGGTTTCACCGACAGGACGATGCCCCTATGATGGGGCATCGTTTTAGGAGATCGCCGATGCCCCTGCCGTCCTTTCAAGAGCAGTTCGCTGCGCTGATCGCTGCGCCATCGGTGAGCTGCACCCAGCCCAATTGGGACCAGAGCAACGCGCCCGTCATCGAGCTACTCGCTGCCTGGCTCGGTGATCTGGGCTTTACCTGCGAAACTCAGCAGATCGCCCCCGGCAAATTCAACCTGCTCGCCAGCTATGGCAGTGGCCCAGGTGGTCTGGTGCTGGCTGGGCATAGCGATACCGTGCCCTTCGATGCCGCGCTATGGCAGAGCGACCCACTCAAGCTGACCGAGGTCGGTGATCGTTGGGTGGGCCTTGGCAGTTGCGACATGAAAGGTTTTTTTGCCCTGGCCATCGAAGCCGTGCGGCCGCTGCTCGATCAGCCTTTCCAGCAACCGCTGCTGATCCTTGCTACTTGTGATGAAGAAAGCTCCATGGCCGGTGCTCGCGCCCTGGCCGATGCTGGTCGGCCTCTTGGTCGCGCAGCGGTGATCGGCGAGCCCACCGGCCTCAAGCCGATTCGCCTGCACAAGGGCGTGATGATGGAGCGCATCGACATCCTTGGGCAGAGCGGCCATTCCTCCGATCCGGCGCTTGGCCACAGCGCGCTGGAAGCCATGCAGGACGTGATGGGTGAGCTGCGCGGCCTGCGCGCGCAGTGGCAGCGCGAGTTCAACAACCCGCAGTTCAGTGTGCCGCAACCGACGCTGAACCTCGGCTGCATCCACGGCGGCGACAATCCCAATCGCATCTGTGGCCAGTGCGCCCTGGAGTTCGACCTGCGTCCGCTGCCGGGCATGGACCCGGAACAACTGCGTGAGGCGATTCGCGGTAAGTTGCAGCCGTTGGCGCTCAAGCACCAGGTGCGGATCGACTATGGCCCGCTGTTCCCGGCCGTGCCGCCCTTCGAGCAGCGCGCCGATGCCGAGCTGGTGCGTCTGGCCGAACGGTTGACCGGCCACACGGCCCAGGCGGTGGCGTTCGGTACCGAAGCGCCTTATCTTCAGCAGCTTGGCTGCGAGACGCTGGTACTTGGCCCCGGCGATATCGACTGTGCGCACCAGCCCGGGGAACACCTGGAGCTGGCCCGCATCGAACCTACTGTGGCCATACTGCGCCAACTGATCCAACACTACTGCCTGACCCGGAGTGAAGACGTGCTGCGACGATGAGAGCGACTCTCTAACCGAACATGACGGCTATGCCCGTCCTACGTCTCGACACTAATGGATTGCTCATGCACGACTACGTCACCTGGTTACGCCACGCTTCGCCTTACATCAATGCCCATCGCGACTGCACCTTCGTGGTCATGCTGCCGGGCGAGGGTGTTGCCCATCCGAATTTCGCCAATATCGTCCACGACCTGGTGCTGCTGCACAGCCTTGGCGTGCGCCTGGTGCTGGTGCATGGCTCGCGCCCGCAGATCGAGGCGCGCCTCGCCGCCCGTGGCCTGACCCCGCATTACCATCGCGACCTGCGCATCACCGACGCACCGACCCTGGAATGCGTGATCGATGCCGTCGGCCAACTGCGCATCGCCATCGAGGCGCGTCTGTCGATGGACATGGCCGCCTCACCGATGCAGGGCTCGCGCCTGCGCCTGACCAGCGGTAACTTCGTCACCGCGCGGCCGATCGGCGTGGTCGATGGCGTGGACTACCACCACACCGGCGAAGTACGGCGCATCGACCGCAAGGGCATCAATCGTCAGCTCGACGAACGCAGCATCGTGCTGCTGTCGCCGCTGGGTTATTCGCCCACCGGAGAAATCTTCAACCTGGCCTGCGAGGATGTCGCCACCCGCGCCGCCGTCGACCTGGGCGCGGACAAGCTGCTGCTGTTCGGCGCCGAGGATGGCCTGCTCGATGAAAACGGTAAGCTGGTGCGCGAACTGCGTCCGCAGCAGGTGCCGGCGCATCTGGCGCGGCTGGGCAGCAACTATCAGGGCGAGCTACTCGATGCTGCTGCCGAAGCCTGTCGTGGTGGCGTGAAGCGTAGCCATATCGTCAGTTATGCCACCGATGGCGCGTTGCTCAGCGAACTGTTCACCCGCACCGGCAACGGTACTCTGGTGGCGCAGGAGCAGTTCGAATCCCTGCGCGAGGCGACCATCGAGGATGTCGGTGGTCTGATCGAGCTGATCAGTCCGCTGGAAGAACAGGGCATTCTGGTGCGCCGTTCGCGGGAGGTGCTGGAGCGCGAGATCGAGCAGTTCAGCATCGTCGAGCGCGAAGGGCTGATCATTGCCTGTGCGGCGTTGTATCCCCTCGCCGATTCCGACTGTGGCGAGCTGGCCTGTCTGGCCGTCAATCCCGACTATCGCCACGGTGGTCGTGGTGACGAGCTGCTCGAGCGGATCGAGGCGCGGGCGCGGGCACAGGGGATCAAGACCCTGTTCGTCCTCACCACCCGTACCGCCCACTGGTTCCGCGAGCGCGGCTTCGAGCCGAGCAGCGTCGAGCGCATGCCCACCGCGCGGGCGTCGCTGTACAACTACCAGCGCAATTCGAAGGTGTTCGAGAAGACGTTGTAGGAAGACAAATGCGATGAGTGGGAGGGGCTTTAGTCGCGAGCGATGAATCAGTCGCGGCTAAAGCCCCTCCCACAATGCGTTCAGAGTGTCAGGCGCTGTGCTGCTGCAAGCGCATCTGCTCGAAGCCGTCATCCCAGCCGGCCTCCCAGGCCGCAGCGGGGATTTCGGCAGGATAGGGCTGGCGGGTTCTGGGCTGACCCGTGAGGCCGGCCATATAACCTTGCTGGTAGGCCTTGGTCAGGCTCTCCAGGCTCCATTGCGGCGTGGCGTCATCGGCCATGGGCGCTGCTCGTCTATCGTCCTTTACCCGGCAATGCTAGCTGGCCGGGCGGCCATAGGTATGGCCGCCCATCCTGGCTTTTGCTCCGCTGGTTTGCTTTGTGACGCAGTCGACGCTTCGTCGCCCGTGCAACCGGGGCACGTAGAGTGCGCACCGCGGTTACCCCGGTGCGTATAGGTGCGCGCGGCCCTGGCTGCGGTGAGACCTAAACGGCCAGCGCCAGGATGCTCGCCTGGTAAGCGGCGACGAAGGCGTCGAAATCGCCTGTGGGCTGCGCCTCCAGCTCCGCCTGCGCGGCCAGCGAGTCGTGCGCGGTCTGTTCGAAAGCCTGCTGCTGCTGTGGGCTGAGCGGCTGAGCGCGGAAGTATTCGGCGTGACGCTGGCTCTGCTGCAGGGCGAACTCGGTAAAGCTCTTGCCCTGACGCAGAATCGCCAGCACCTGCGCCGACGGCGTCATTTCCACATCCGCGACCTTGGCTTGTTGCTGCGCCAGGGCCTCGACGTGCGCATTGCCGTCCTGGCTGCGATCGAGCAGTTCGGCCAACGGCAGAATGCGCTCGAGCAATTCGCTGGCCCAGACCTTGAGCTCCACCTGCTGGCTACCTTTCTGCAGGTGCAGGCCGGGACGACGCCCCTCCTTGACCACCTTGAGGAAGTTGCTGGTGCAACTGCTGCACTCGCCGTTCTCCAGCAGCGGGCTGTCTTCCAGGGCACAGAACAGCAGGAACGCGTCGATGAAGCGCGCTTGCGCCACGTCGATGCCTAACGGCAGGAAGGGGTTGATGTCGAGGCAGCGTACTTCCACGTATTGCACGCCACGGCTCATCAGCGCCTGTATCGGTCGTTCGCCGCTGTAGGTGACGCGTTTCGGGCGGATGCTCGAGTAGTACTCGTTCTCGATCTGCAGGATGTTGGTGTTCAGCTGCAGCCATTCGTCGCCGCGCTTGGTTCCTGCCTCGACATAGGCCGGATAGGGCGTGCCCACCGCCAGACGCAGGCTGTCGGTGTAGCTGGCCAGGTCGTTGTAGCAGGGGGTGAGGCCGGACTGTGCGCTGCTCTGGTAGCCCAGGTCGCTCATGCGCAGGCTGGTGGCGTAGGGCAGGTACAGGGTGTCTGCGTCCAGTTCCTGAAGGTGGTGCGGGCGGCCACGCATGAAGCCTTTGTCCAGCGCCGGCGAGGCACCGAACAGGTACATCAGCAGCCAGCTGTAGCGACGGAAGTTGCGGATCAGCGAGATATAACGGGCCGACTGATAGTCACGCGCACTCTGTTCGTTGCCTTCGCTCTGCTGTTGCAGCTGCCACAGCCCCTCGGGCAGGGAGAAGTTGTAGTGGATGCCGGCGATGCACTGCATGGTCTTGCCGTAACGCAGTGCCAGGCCCTTGCGGTATACGTACTTGAGGCGGCCGATGTTGGAGCTGCCGTAGCGGGCGATGGGAATCGTCTCTTCGTCCGGCAGAGGGCAGGGCATCGACGGGCTCCACAGCAGTTCGTCATCGAGCTTGTCGTAGGCGAAGCGATGGATGTCTTCCAGTTCGGCGAGGGTGGCGGCCGGATCGTTGGCGGTGCCGGTGATGAACTCCAGCAGCGACTCGGAATAATCGGTGGTGATCTGCGCATGGGTCAGCGCCGAGCCCAGCGCCTGCGGGTGCGGGGTCAGGGCCAGCTGGCCGTCGCGATCGACGCGCAGGCATTCGCGCTCGATGCCGTGCAGGCACTCACCCAGCAGGGACAGGTTGGCCGGCTCGCCGAGCTGAGCCAGGCGGCGGGAGAGAAGATCGCTCAAGATGCAATTCCTAACTGGGCAGTCGCCACAATATGGGGATCGCCCCTGCACTCTGCAAGGGGCGAACGGTTTCCCAGATTAGACCAGCTCGAGCGGCGCCGATTACACGCAGGCGAAGGTGCCTTGTGCCTTGGCGACCAGCTTGTCGCCCTGCAGCACTTCGGCCTCGACCACCTGGGTACGGCGCCCGGCATGCAGCACCTTGGCATGGCACAGTACGCTGCCCTCGGACACCGGGCGGATGTAGTTGATCTTGCACTCCAGGGTCACGCTGCTCGGGCCGCCATCGCCCAGGCTATGGCTGGCCTGGCCCATGGCGGTGTCGATCAGCGAGAACAGTGCGCCGCCGTGCAATTTACCGTGCAGGTTGCGCAAGTCGTCGGTGAGGGTCAGGCGCACGCGCGCCTCGCCGCCGCCGACCTGGAGAATCTCCAGGCCCAGCAGGCGGGAAAAGGCGCTGCTGGCGCCCACGTTGTCGGTCGTACTCATTTCTTCAACTGCTTGGCGTTGGCGAACAGGGCGGCCATGCCGCCAGTGGCGGGTGCCGGTTTGTCCTGGCTGGAATGGCGCTCGCTACGTGGGGTATTGCCGCCACGGTTGCCACCGCGCGACTGGCCACCACGTGCGCCTTCGACTTTCTCTCCCGGGGTATCGCCCATGCGCATGGACAGGGCGATACGGTTACGCGGGATATCCACTTCCATCACCTTTACCTTGACCACGTCGCCGGCCTTAACCGCTTCGTGTGGGTCCTTGATGAACTTCTCCGACAGCGCGCTGATGTGCACCAGGCCGTCCTGGTGCACGCCGATGTCGACGAAGGCGCCGAAGTTGGTGACGTTGGTCACCACGCCTTCGAGCACCATGCCCAGTTCGAGGTCCTTGAGGGTTTCCACACCTTCCTGGAACTCGGCGGTCTTGAACTCTGGGCGCGGGTCGCGGCCAGGCTTGTCCAGTTCCTTGAGGATGTCGCCGACGGTGACCAGGCCAAAGCGCTCATCGGTGAACTTGGCCGGATCAAGGCGCTTGAGGAAGCCCGAATCGCCGATCAGCGAGCGGATATCGCGCTCGGTACCAGCGGCGATGCGCTCGACCAACGGATAGGTTTCCGGGTGCACGGCAGAGGCGTCCAGCGGGTTGTCGCCGTTCATCACGCGGAGGAAGCCGGCAGCCTGTTCGAAGGTCTTCTCGCCCAGGCGCGGTACCTGCTTGAGTGCTGCGCGGCTGGCGAAGGCGCCGTTGGCATCGCGGTACTGCACGATGTTCTGCGCCAGGGTCGTGTTGAGGCCGGAAATGCGCGCCAGCAGGGCAGCGGAGGCTGTGTTCACATCGACGCCGACGGCGTTCACGCAGTCCTCGACTACGGCGTCCAGGCTACGCGCCAGCTTGAGCTGCGACACGTCGTGCTGGTATTGGCCGACGCCAATGGATTTCGGGTCGATCTTCACCAGTTCGGCCAGCGGGTCCTGCAGGCGGCGGGCGATGGACACCGCACCACGCAGCGACACGTCGAGATCGGGGAATTCGCGGGCGGCCAGTTCCGAGGCCGAATACACCGAGGCGCCGGCCTCGGAGACCATCACCTTGGTCAGCTTCAGGCCCGGCACCTTCTTGATCAGCTCTGCAGCCAGCTTGTCGGTCTCGCGGCTGGCGGTGCCGTTGCCGATGGAGATCAGGTCGACGCCATGCTTGGCGCAGAGTTTGGCGAGGATGGCCAGGGTGCCGTCCCAGTCGTTGCGTGGCGCGTGCGGATAGACAGTAGCGGTTTCCAGCACCTTGCCGGTGGCGTCGACCACCGCCACCTTGCAGCCGGTGCGCAGGCCCGGGTCAAGCGCCAGGGTGGCACGTGGGCCAGCCGGGGCCGCCAGCAGCAGATCGTGCAGGTTACGGGCGAATACGGCAATCGCCTCGTCCTCGGCCTTCTCGCGCAGCTCGCCGAGCAGGTCGGTTTCCAGGTGGCTATAGAGCTTGACCTTCCAGGTCCAGCGCACCACTTCACCCAGCCACTTATCCGCCGGGCGGCCTTGCGCGCTGATACCGAAGCGCTCGCCGATCATCAGCTCGCATGGATGCAGGGTGCCGGGTAGCTCTTCGCCGACCTTCAGGCTGGAACTGAGAATGCCTTCGTTGCGTCCCCGGAAAATCGCCAGCGCGCGGTGCGACGGTACGCCCTTGAGCGCTTCGTCGTGTTCGAAGTAGTCGCTGAACTTGGCGCCTTCGTTTTCCTTGCCCGGCACCAGGCGAGCGCTGAGGGTGGCGTTGTCCTTGAGGAAGCTGCGCAGCTTGTCCAGTAGCGCGGCGTCTTCGGCGAAGCGCTCCATGAGGATGTACTTGGCACCTTCGAGCACGGCCTTGACGTCGGCGAAGCCCTTTTCGGCGTCGATGAAACGCTCGGCTTCCTGCTCGGGCGTCAGGCTCGGGTCGTTGAACAGTGCATCGGCCAGCTCGCCGAGGCCGGCTTCCAGGGCGATCTGGCCCTTGGTGCGGCGCTTTTGCTTGTACGGCAGGTAGAGGTCTTCGAGGCGCGTCTTGGTGTCGGCCAGGTTGATCTCGCGCTTGAGTTCGGGGGTCAGCTTGCCCTGCTCCTCGATACTGGCGAGGATCGCCGCACGGCGTTCGTCCAGCTCGCGCAGGTAGCGCAGGCGCTCTTCCAGGTGGCGCAGTTGGGTATCGTCGAGGCTGCCGGTCACTTCTTTACGATAACGGGCGATGAAGGGCACGGTGGAGCCTTCGTCGAGCAGGGCCACGGCGGCGGCAACCTGTTGCGGGCGCACGCCCAGTTCATCGGCGATACGGTTGTTGATGCTATCCATATGAAAACTACCCACTGAAGCGACAGGGCGGCCGCAAAGACGCTGGCCAGACACGAAAGCGGCGCATTATAAACACCGCATTCGCGAGAGCTGCGAACCGTTGGGGAAAAATCTGCTAACAATGGCTAAAGCGCCCACCCATGCGCCTGAGCGATAATGCCGCCACTTGCCGTCCTCAGTACGGCTGTCCAAGGAGACGCCATGACCCAGTCCGCTGCCCCTGTCGCCGAAGGCGAGAAGATCCTCATCGTCGATGACGACGCCCGCCTGCGCCGCTTGCTCGAGCGCTTCTTCGATGAGCAGGGCTACCGGGTTCGCGCAGTGGAGAACGTCGAGCAGATGGATCGTCTGCTGGCGCGCGAACTGTTCAATCTGGTGGTGCTGGACCTGATGTTGCCGGGCGAAGACGGCCTTTCTGCTTGCCGCCGCTTGCGCGAAGCAGGCAACCAGATGCCGATCATCATGCTCACCGCCAAGGGCGATGAGTCCAGTCGTATCCAGGGTCTGGAACTGGGTGCTGACGATTACCTGGCCAAACCCTTCAACCCGCGTGAGCTGCTGGCGCGGATCAAGGCGGTGCTGCGCCGTCAGGCACCGGTGGTGCCGGGTGCGCCGGGCAGCGAGGACGAGAGCGTCAGCTTCGGCGAGTACGAATTGTCCCTGGCCACCCGCGAGCTGAAGAAGGGTGAGGAAGTGCATATGCTCACCACCGGCGAGTTCGCCGTGCTCAAGGCGCTGGTGCAGCATGCGCGCGAGCCGCTGACCCGCGACAAGCTGATGAACCTGGCCCGTGGCCGCGAATGGGATGCGCTGGAGCGCTCCATCGACGTGCAGATCAGCCGCCTGCGTCGCCTGATCGAGCCGGACCCGTCCAAGCCGCGCTATATCCAGACTGTCTGGGGTGTGGGTTACGTGTTCGTTCCCGACGGCAACAAGTGACCTGTAGGAGCGAGCGCCGCTCGCGAATCGAAGCCACATTTTCGCGAGCAGCGCTCGCTCCTCCGGTTACGTGTTGATGAAAGCCCCTTACTGGTTCCCGCAAAGCTTCTTCGCCCGCACCTTGTGGCTGGTGCTGGTGGTCGTGCTGTTCTCCAAGGCACTGACCCTGGTGTACCTGATGATGAACGAGGATGTACTGGTCGACCGCCAGTACAGCCACGGTGCGGCGCTGACCTTGCGCGCCTACTGGGCAGCCAACCCCGATGATCGCGACCATATCGCCCAGGCCGCCGGGCTCAAACGCATCCCGCGGGACAAGGTGCCGGCCAGCGAGCAGCACTGGCCCTACAGCGAGATCTTCCAGCGGCAGATGCAAACCGAGCTGGGCCCCGATACCGAAACCCATGTGCGTGCCACCACGCCGCCGGCGCTGTGGGTGCACGCGCCGAGCCTCGGCGACGGCTGGGTACGGGTACCGATGTATCCGCATCCGCTGCGTGGCCAACGTATCTGGAGCGTACTTGGCTGGTTCCTCGGTATCGGCCTGCTGTCCACGGCTGCGGCCTGGATCTTCGTGCGCCAGCTCAATGCGCCGCTCAAGCGCCTGGTCTATGCCGCTCGCCAGCTTGGTCAGGGGCGCAGCGTGCGCCTGCCGGTGGGTGATACGCCAAGCGAGATGACCGAGGTGTACCGCGCTTTCAACCAAATGGCCGAGGACGTCGAACAGGCCGGGCGCGAACGCGAACTGATGCTGGCCGGTGTTTCTCATGATCTGCGCACGCCGCTGACTCGCCTGCGGCTGGCCCTGGAGTTCATGGATAACGACACCGAGCTGACCGACGACATGGTGCGCGATATCGAGGACATGGATGCCATTCTCGATCAGTTCCTCGCCTTTATCCGCGACGGCCGCGACGAGCCGGTGGAGGAGCTGGACTTCTCCGAACTGGTGCGCGAAACCCTGGCGCCCTACAACCAGAATGGCGAGCGCGTGCGTTTGTGCCTCGAGCCGATCCCGCCGTTCCCGCTGCGCCGCGTTTCGACCAAGCGGCTGCTGACCAATCTGGTGGAGAACGCTCTCAATCACGGCGGTGGTGATGCCGTCGAGGTGGTCGCCAGCCTGGCCGGCGACCACAACGCGCCTTATGTGGTGCTGAGCGTGCTGGACCGTGGCAACGGTATCGATCCGGCCGAGCTGGACAGTATCTTCAACCCCTTCATTCGCGGTGATCGGGCGCGTGGTGGGCGCGGCACCGGCCTGGGTCTGGCCATCGTCAAGCGCATCGCGGCGCTGCATGGTGGTAGCGTCGAGCTGCGCAACCGCTCCGGCGGCGGCCTGGAGGCGCGGGTGCGCCTGCCGCTCGGCCTGCTGCTACCGCGCGACGCGGTGTAGCAGACGACCGACCGTCCTGGCGGCGGTCTGTGTGCTGGCAATATGCTGCCAAGCGCTCTGGCGCTGGGCTATGCTGTGCCAGCGTATCAACTCGAGGCCTGCATGCCCGCCGCCTTCCCCGACCGCTTGCCCAGCTGGACCTGGTGGCTGCCGCTGCCGATTTTCCATCTGGCAACCTGGATTTCCCTGGCGACCCGCCTGAATGACGGGGTGGCGTTGTGTTACCTGCCCATGGTGCTCGGCCTTGCCATGTGCCTGTGGTGGGGCCCGCGGGTGCTGCCTGCGTTGTACCTCAATGCTCTGTTCTGCGTGCCGTTATGGGGCCTGCCCTGGCAGTTGGCGCCGCTCTATGCCTTGCCGGAAACCGCCGCCGTCGCGCTGGGCTGGTGGCTGTTGCGACGTCAGCCTTTCGACCCCGCCCTGGGGCGCTTGAGTGATCTGCTCCGATTCCTCGCCTTCGCTGTGTTGATGCCGAGCACGCTGGTGGCGCTCGGCTTGCAGAGCAACCTGTGGCTGACTGGTTTCCAGACCAGCGAGCAGTGGGCGCAGGCCAGTTTGTCGGTCTGGTTGGGCGATACCATCAATATGCTCGCGTTGACGGCGCCCCTGCTGGCGTTCTGTACCCCACTGCTGCGCGCCCGCGGCTGGACCCACGCGCCGGTGGACAATGCCGCGCCAACGCTGAACATCAGTCGCTCGCCAACTGGCTGGTTGTTGGCCACTGGGGTGTTTCTGGTACTGATGCTGCTCAGCACCAGCCTACCGGCTCAGTTCGCTCTGCCGCTGCTTGGTCTGAGCATGCTGGTCCTGGCGCTACGACACGCCTTTGCTGGTGCTCTGTATGGCGTGCTGCTGGTGTACGCCGCGACTCTGCCGCTACCGCTGCTCCGCGACAGCCTGAGTTTCGGCGAGCTGGATCTGCAGCGTAACCAGCTGCACTTCGCGGTGGTGCTGCTGATGGGGGCTACCTTGCTGGTGGGCCGTGTGCTCGGCGACCTGCGTCAGGCGCTGGCGCGCAGCGCGCAGATGCAGCAGCAACTGGCCCGCGCCAACCTGGCGATAGAGGCCAGCCCGTTGGGCGTGACCATCGCCGATGTGCGCCAGGAGGACATGCCATTGGTGTACTGCAATTCCGCATTCAGCCAGATAACCGGCTACAGCGCCGAGGAGGCGTTAGGGCGCAACTGCCGTTTCCTGCTCGGCCAGGACCGCGCCCAGCTGGAGTCGCAACCGTTGCGCCGTGCCTTGCGGGAGGGGCGCAGCGGCCATGCGGTGGTGCGTAACTATCGCAAGGATGGCAGGCCGTTCTGGAACGAAGTGGTGTTGGCGCCAATGCGTGACGATCAGGGCATCAGCCATTTCGTCGGGCTGCAACACGATGTCACCGAGCGCGTCGAACTGGCGGCCAAGGTCGAGCTGCAACGCTCGCAGTTACTGCGTCAGAGCCATCTGTTCAGCCAGACCGAAGACATCGCCAGCCTGGGTGGCTGGGTGCTGGAGATCAGCGACTACGGCATGTCCTGGAGCGATGGCTGCTATCGCATCGTCGACCGTGACATTCATCTTGGGCCGCCGAATCTCGAGCAGGCGCTGCATTACTTCGACGCGCCGAGCCAGACGCTGATCATGCAGACCCTGCAGGCAGCCTTGAGCGGGATGGATGATCTGGATATCGAGGTACGCCTGGCGGCGCGTCTGGGCGGACGCCTGGTGCGCCTGCGCGGCATGGTCGAGCGCGATGAAGACGGCACTCTGGTACGCATCTATGGCGTGGTGCAGGACATCAGTGAACGCAAGCGTGCCGAGTCGCAGCTGCGTGAGCGAGACGAGCGCCTGCGCCTGTTCTTCGAGGCGCCGCTGATCGGCATGGCGCTGACCACTCAGGATTTTGCCTGGGAAGAGGTCAACCAGAAGCTGTGCAGCATCCTCGGCCGCAGTCGTGACGAATTGCTCGCCAGCAGTTGGCGCCAGTTGTCGCACCCGGATGATCTGCCGGTCGAACAGGCCCATGTCGAGCAGGTGCTGCTGGGCAGCAGCGATGGCTTCGAAATGGACAAGCGCTTCCTGCGTGCCGATGGCCTGGTGGTCTTCACGCGTGTCAGCCTGCGCGCCGTACGTGGTAGCGGCCGGCAGACACTGTTCCTGCTGCTGGTCGAGGACATCAGTGCGCGGCGCGAAGCCGAGGCGCGCTATCGAACGCTGGTCGAGCATGCGCCCGAGGCGATCCTGCTGTTCAATCCTGAGGGGGGTATCGTCGAATGCAACGAGAACGCCTTGAGCCTGTTCCGCTATCGCCGCGATGAGCTACTCGGCAAGTCGATTCAGAGCATCAGCCCGGTGTGTCAGGCCGATGGTCGGCTGTCCTCCCGCGCTGGCAAGGCCTTCCTACGCCGCGCCATCGCCGGTGAAGCGCCGGTATTCGAATGGAACCATCGCGACAGCGCCGGTCGCCAGTTGCCCTGCGAGGTGCGCCTGGTACGCATGCCGGGGGAGAATCTGCTGATTCGCGCCAGCGTCACCGACATCTCCGAGCGCCAGCGCTATCAGCGCGAGATTGAGCGCCTGGCCTACAGCGACGAACTCACCGGCCTGCCCAATCGCCGGCTGCTGCTCGATCGCCTGCAGCACGCCATGGACCGGGAGAATCGCGAGGGCAGCCTGGGCGCGCTGTTGTTCATCGATCTGGATCATTTCAAGACGGTCAACGACAGCCTGGGCCATCTGGTTGGCGATGCCCTGCTGGTCGAAGTGACCACACGCCTGGCTGCCGAATTGCGTACTGAAGACACCCTGGCGCGCCTCGGTGGTGATGAGTTCGTGGTGCTGCTCGAAGCCCTGGGGCATGAGCCGCAAGTGGTTGCCGAGCAAGCTGCGGCAGTGGGAGAGAAATTGCTGCGTGGCCTGCAGGGCAGTTGTCTGATCGACGGTCATGAGCTGGCGATCAGCGCCAGTATCGGTATCGCCCTGCATCCACTGGGCCTGCAGCAGGCCTCGGACATTCTCAAACAGGCCGATACCGCCATGTACCGGGCCAAGCATGCCGGGCGCAACGCCCTGCATTTCTTCGCCCCGGAGATGCAGGTTGCCATCGACCAACGCCTGCAGTTGCAGAGCGAGCTGCGCCAGGCCATCGCGCGCCAGCAACTGCAGCTGGTGTTCCAGCCACAGCTGATGCTGGCTGACAACAGCGTGGCGGGCGCCGAGGTGTTGCTGCGCTGGATGCACCCGGAGCGCGGTGAGATCGGTCCGGATCAGTTCATCCCGCTGGCCGAGGAAACCGGGCTGATCCAGGACATTGGCCAGTGGGTGCTGGAGCAGGCCTGTGCGGCGCTGGCGCGCTGGCAGGCGCAATGGCCGCGACTGGTGCTGGCGGTCAATCTCAGCCCGCGTGAGCTGCGTCAGGCGGGCTGCGTGGAGCGAGTCGAGCAGTGCCTGCGCGCTCACGGTGTACCGGGGCAGTCGCTGGAGCTGGAAATCACCGAAGGCGTGCTGCTCGAAGACGTCGAGCGCTGCATCGGCAACATGCAGCAGCTCAAGGCGCAGGGCGTACGCTTCGCCATCGACGACTTCGGCACGGGCTACTCGTCGTTGACCTATCTCAAGCGTCTGCCGCTGGATCGGCTGAAGATCGACCGCAGTTTCGTCGCCGATCTGGACGGCGAGGCGAGCGGGCGCATGCTGGTGCAGACCATCCTGATGATCGCGCGCAACCTGGGCCTGCAATGCGTGGCCGAAGGGATCGAGCACGACAGCCAGCTGGCGCTGCTGCGCGAGCAGAACTGTACATTGGGGCAGGGCTATCTGTTTGGTCGGCCGATGGCCGAGGCCGAGTTTCTCGCCTGGATGCAGGTGCGTCAGCGCTGAGCGGGTTACCAGCTCAGGTTGCCGCCGCTCAAACGAGCACGCTGACCGTAGGGCCAAGGGTAGTTGACGTCACCGTGCCCGCTGGGCATATCGCCGTACAGTGGCACGCCCAGCGGCGCCAGGTACTCGCCGATGATCTGCTCCAGGCTGTGCTGCACGCCGCGTCGCGGGCAGTCGGTGAAACTGCCCAGACACACCGCGCGTGGTCTTTGCCCGGCGAAACTGTGCAGCAACTGCCAGAGACTGCGCTCGAGGCGGTAGTAGGGCTCGCCGACGTCTTCCAGGATCAGGATCGAATCCTCGGCCAGGCGCAGCTCGGCCGTCGTGCCGCAGACGCTGGCCAGGGCCGTGAGATTGCCGCCCTGCAAGGTGCCCTCGACGACATGTTGTGGACCACTGATATGGCGTAGCGGCAACTGCCGGTGCTGGCCTTTGAGCAGGCTCCATAGCGCCTGCATCGAAGCCAGGCGCTCACGCTGGCCGCCCGGCGCCGACAGCACCTGATGGCCGAGCGCCGTAGCCACGGGACCATGAATGGCTGGCAGCCCCCGTTGCGCAAAGGCTTCGAGCAGAATCGACAGATCGGAGAAGCCGATCAGCGGCCGTGGGCTGGCCTGGCTTAGCAGCGCCCAGTCGATATCCGCCACCAATTGTGCGCAGCCGTAGCCGCCACGCAGGCACCAGACGGAGCTGATATCCGCCAGGGTGAAGGCCTGGTGCAGGTCGTCCAGGCGTTGCTCCGGCGTGCCCGCCAGGTAACGATGGCGGGCGCGCACGTGCTGGCCCAGGTGATAGCGCACGCCGAGCACGTCGAGCTGCGCCAGGGTCGCTTCCAGTACGTCTTCGGCAATCGCCGCCGCGGGGGCGATCAGCGCCAGGCGGCCGTCGAACACTTGGCTCATCCGCGCCCTCGGGTGCGGGTCTGGCCGGGTTCGGCATTCTTTTCCAGGTATTGGATGATCATGCCGGCGACATCCTTGCCGGTGGTGGTCTCGATACCTTCCAGGCCTGGTGAGGAGTTCACCTCCATCACCAGCGGGCCATGGTTGGAGCGCAGGATGTCGACACCGGCGACGTTGAGGCCCATGACCTTGGCCGCGCGCACTGCCGTCATGCGCTCCTCCGGGGTGATCTTGATCAGGCTGGCGCTGCCGCCGCGGTGCAGGTTGGAGCGAAACTCGCCAGCCTTGGCCTGGCGCTTCATCGCGGCAATCACCTTGTCACCGACCACGAAGCAGCGAATGTCGGCGCCGCCGGCTTCCTGGATGTATTCCTGGACCATGATGTCCTGCTTGAGGCCGAGGAAGGCCTCGATCACCGACTCGGCCGCCTTGTGCGTTTCGGCCAGCACCACGCCCATGCCCTGGGTACCTTCCAGCACCTTGATCACCAGCGGGGCGCCACCCACCATCTGGATCAGATCGGGAATGTCGTCGGGGGAGTGGGCGAAGCCGGTCACCGGCAGGCCGATGCCCTTGCGCGACAGCAGTTGCAGGGCGCGCAGCTTGTCGCGCGAACGGCTGATAGCCACCGACTCGTTGAGCGGGTAGACGTCCATCATCTCGAACTGGCGCAGCACCGCGCAGCCATAGAAGGTCACCGAGGCGCCGATACGCGGGATCACTGCGTCGAAGCCGTC
The DNA here is from genome assembly GCF_002843095.1 of Pseudomonas sp. YY-1. Classification (NCBI taxonomy): domain Bacteria; kingdom Pseudomonadati; phylum Pseudomonadota; class Gammaproteobacteria; order Pseudomonadales; family Pseudomonadaceae; genus Pseudomonas; species Pseudomonas sp. YY-1. Next base: position 25,967 of record NZ_PJLX01000006.1, read on the forward strand.
CATGGCCTGGCCGCGATAGTGGATCTGCGGTTTGTGGCTGGCTATGTTCATGTAGGCGCGCAGGGTGTCGATCACCACCATTTCATGGCCCCGCTGCTGGCCGGCCTCCACCAGACGGCGGGTGGAATACAGGCGCGGGTTGCGCGACAGCACGGCGATCTTCATTGGGCACCTGGAAGGGCAGAGGAAAGTGAGGGTTTGTCCTGCACATAGCTGAGTGCCGGATTGACCACCAGTTGGCCGGTGATCAGCGCCTTGGAGCCAAGTAGTACGCGATAACGCATGGTCTTGCGACAGGCCAGGGTGAATTCCACCGGCCACAGCAGATCACCGAGGGCCAGGTGGGTGCGGATCACATAGCGGCTCTGCGCCTGGCCATTGGAACTCTTGATACGTTTGACCGACACCAGCGGCGCCTCGCAACGGTGGCGGCGCTGCACCTGAGTGCCGAGGTAGGCAGTGAAGCGTACCCAGTCCTCGCCGTCACGTTGGAACGGCTGGATATCGCTGGCATGCAGGCTCGAGGTGCTGGCACCGGTGTCGATCTTGGCGCGCAGGCCGATGATGCCGAGCTCAGGCAGATTGATCCACTCACGCAGGCCGATCACGCTGAGCTGGTCGAAAGTCTTCAAGGTGAGAGTGTCCCCTGCGGCCGACAACGCCTATGATTCCGCGCATTCTAGTTGTGTCGTGTGACAACTGCATCTGCCATGCGTGCGAATAGCAGAACCCTTTCAGAGAGTGAGATGAACGAAAAAGACGACGACAAGATCCGCCTGGACAAATGGCTGTGGGCGGCACGCTTCTTCAAGACGCGCGCCCTGTGCAAGGCGGCTATAGAAGGTGGCAAGGTCCATCATCGTGGCGAGCGCTGCAAGCCGGGCAAGGAGCCGAAGATCGGTGATGAGTACGTGCTGCGCACCGGCTTCGATGAGCGCACCGTGGTCGTGCTGGCATTATCCAGCGTCCGCCGTGGTGCGCCCGAGGCGCAACTGCTGTATCGCGAGACGGAAGAAAGTATCGCCCGCCGCGAGCAGGCCGCGGCCATGCGCAAAGCTGGCGCCGTGGGCATGCAGACCGATGGTCGACCGAGCAAGAAGCAACGCCGGCAGATCCATCAATTCAACGAGCAGCAGGAAGGTGGCCTGCGCCACCCCTGGGCGGATGAGGATTAGGCGCAAGCCTGTTGGAGCGAGCTCTGCTCGCGAATGCGAACGACGGTAAAGCTTCGCGAGCAGAGCTCGCTCCCACTTTCTCGTTCAGCGTCCGCTGACGATACTCATGCGGCCCAGCAGCGGCAGCTTGGCCAGGCGCGAGGTGATCGGCAGGGTGACCTTCTCCAGCCATTCGCTGGCGTGATAACCCAGCGGGGTGTAGCAGCTCCAGGCTAGGGCCAGCAGGCTGAGGAATACGCCGCCGACGAAGGCATCCGCCCCCCAGTGAGCACCGGCCACCAGGCGCGGCAGGATGCCGATCACGGTAATGGCCCAGACCAGCAGCAGACGCCAGCCGCGGGCAAAGAAACTCATGAAATAAGCCCAGATCAGTAGCACCGAGGCGTGGTCACCGGGGAAACTGCGGCTGGCGCTGTCCTTCAGGTCCCAGCGTTCTTCCCAGGCCGGGAACATCTCGGTCAGACGCGCGCTGCCTTCCACCACCAGCGATGGGCTGGCGTGCTGCCAGCCCATATATTCGACCAGGTCGGCGAACAGCACGCGCATCAGCAGCATCACGATCAGGGCGACCAGAAAGGCGAACAGCGCTCGGCGTACCTGCGGCCCGGTAAATACCAGATCGGCCTTGAGCATCACCGCCAGCATCACTACGCCGACACCAGCATCGACCGGGCGCATGCTACCGATGGCCCAGATATGGGCCCACAGGCCGCCGGCATGGACCGGGTCGTTGAGCAGTTTGAACAGCCACACATCGAAGACATTCCAAAGCTCGCGCGTGGGCTGCCACAGCCAACTGACGAGCAGCACGACGGCCACGACATGGCAGACCAGCATGGCGCGTGGTTGCCAGTGACGATTGATGAACGTGCTCGACATGGGAAATCCCTTTGCAGATTTATGACAGGCCTGACCTCAGGCGCGCGGATGATAGGCAGTGCTGGCGCCTAAACAAGGGCGGCAGCACAGTCGTTCAGCCAAGGTTCAGCGGCTGATTCCTGCTGTGTGAACACGCTCACATGACGTTCGGGCCTTGGTTGTGCTGGCGTTTGTGCATAAAATCGCCAGCCTTTTATAGACCCTGGGCCAGCCGCCATGAACGACTTCAGTCAACGCTTTCTCTTCGACGACACCGACGTGCGAGGCGAAATGGTCGCGTTGCGCGAAAGTTACGCTCATGTGCTGGCCAAGCACGCCTACCCGCAGCCAGTGGCGCAACTGCTCGGCGAGATGATGGCCGCCGCCGCCCTGCTGGTCGGTACTCTCAAATTCGACGGCTTGCTGGTGCTGCAGGCACGTTCGGAAGGCCCGCTGTCGCTGCTGATGGTGGAATGCTCGAGCGCTCGCGAGCTGCGCGGTATCGCCCGCTATGAAGCCGAGCAGATCGGCGCCGATGCCGACCTGCAAAGCCTGATGCCCAATGGCGTGTTGGCCATCACCATCGACCCGACCCGGGGCCAGCGCTACCAGGGTATCGTCGACCTTGAAGGGGTCGACCTGGCCGAGTGCCTGTCCAACTACTTCGCCAGCTCCGAACAGCTGCCGACCCGCTTCTGGCTCAAGGCCGACGGCCAGCGTGCGCGCGGCCTGCTGCTGCAGCAACTGCCGCCGCACCATCAGACCGAAGCGGAAGAGCGCGCCGAGAGCTGGAACCACGTACTGACCCTGGCCGACACCCTGACTGCCGAAGAGCTGCTGGGCCTGGACAACCCGACCCTGCTGCACCGCCTCTACCACGAAGAGAATGTGCGCCTGTTCGACGAACAGCCGTTGCAGTTCCGCTGCAGCTGCTCGCGTGAGCGCTCGGCCAGTGCCCTGGCCAGCCTCGGTCAGGCCGACGCCGAACTGCTGCTGGCCGAGCAGGGTGGCAGCGTGGTGATCGATTGCCAGTTCTGCAACGAGCGCTACGCCTTCGACGCCGCCGACATTGCTCAGCTGTTCGCCGGTGCCGGTAGCGAGGCGCCGTCGCAGACGCGGCATTGATGAACTTTTCTAAACGATAGCCGTTCTCTATCAGATCGGAGGCTGCCAAGCAGTTCGCTTTTCTGGCATACTCCCGCGACTTTTTTACCGTGTAGTGCAGTTGCCCCTGTACTACACAACGTTCGGAAGACTCGGCCAGTGGCCGACGGGGACCCTCATGACGCAAGCCAACAACGCCGTGTACACCGACATCAGCGCCGCGCAACTGGTCGAAGAAGCCATTCGCCGTGGTGAAGGGGAACTGGCCGCCAACGGCGCGCTGGTCGTACGTACTGGTCATCGCACTGGCCGCTCGCCGGCTGATCGTTTCATCGTTCAGGAGCCGAGCACCGAGGCGCAGATTGCCTGGGGCGCCATCAACCGTCCGTTCCCGGCCGAAAAGTTCGATGCCCTGTGGGATCGCGTCACCGCGTTCAACGCCGCTCAGGAGCACTTCGTCTCCCACGTTCACGTCGGTTCTGCCGAAGAGCACTACCTGCCGGTGAAGATGACCACCGCGACCGCCTGGCAGAACCTGTTCGGCCGTCAGCTGTTCATCAACCCGACTACTTATAACCAGGCTGGCAAGGCCGAGTGGCAGATCCTCAACGTCGCCAACTTCGAGTGCGTGCCCGAGCGTGACGGCACCAACTCCGATGGCTGCGTGATCATCAACTTCGCCGCCAAGAAAGTCCTGATCGCCGGCATGCGTTACGCCGGTGAAATGAAGAAAGCCATGTTCTCCGTGCAGAACTTCCTGCTGCCGGAAAAAGACGTGCTGCCGATGCACTGCGCTGCCAACATCGGTGAAGAAGGCGACGTCACCCTGTTCTTCGGTCTGTCCGGCACCGGCAAGACCACCCTGTCCGCCGACGAGTCGCGTTACCTGATCGGTGACGACGAGCACGGTTGGGGTGAAGGCGTGGTGTTCAACGTCGAAGGCGGCTGCTATGCCAAGTGCATCGACCTCTCCGAGAAGAACGAGCCGGTGATCTGGAAAGCCATCCAGTTCGGCACCGTGCTGGAAAACGTCGTGCTCGACGACAGCCGTACTCCGGATTACGCCGACGACAGCCTGACCCAGAACAGCCGCGCCGCCTACCCGCTGGAGTACGTCGAGAAGCGCAGCGAGAAAAACCTGGGCGGCGAGCCGAATGCCGTGATCTTCCTGACCTGCGACCTGACTGGCGTTCTGCCGCCGGTATCGATCCTCAACAACGAGCAGGCGGCCTACCACTTCCTGTCCGGCTACACCGCGCTGGTCGGTTCCACCGAAATGGGTTCGGGCGGCGGCATCAAGTCGACCTTCTCCACCTGCTTCGGCGCACCGTTCTTCCCGCGTCCGGCTGGCGTCTACGCTGAGCTGCTGATCAAGCGCATCAATGCCTTCGGCTCCAAGGTCTACCTGGTCAACACCGGCTGGACTGGCGGTGGCTACGGCGTCGGCAAACGCTTCAACATCCCCACCACTCGCGGCGTGATCGCGGCCATCCAGAGTGGCGCGCTGATCGGTGCCGAGACCGAGCACCTGCCGATCATCAACCTGGATGTGCCGAAGTCGGTACCGGGCGTCGAGACCAACCTGCTCAACCCGCGCAATACCTGGGCAGACAAGAACGCCTACGACGAAGCTGCCAAGGGCCTGGCCAAGCTGTTCATCGACAACTTCACCAAGTTCGATGTCAGCGACGCCATCAAGAACGCCGGTCCGCAGCTGTAAGCTGAGCCGTGTTCTCTGACAAAGCCGCCTTCGGGCGGCTTTGTCGTTTATGGCGTGGTGCCCGCGGAGCCCGGATGCAATCCGGGATGGCTGGTGACCCTTCCCGGATTTTATCCAGGCTATACACAGTGCCCGAGGTAGGGTGCGCCGTGCGCACCGGCTCTCAACGGGATTCTGTCTGTGCGCATGGCGCACCCTACCTAACCGCGTTATGGTCAGGGGCCATTCAGCGGTCAATGGAGTGACAGCGCATGTCTACCCTCAAACGTGTCTTCGGTTTCGATCAACTGCGTCCCGGCCAGGAAACGGTGATCAGCGCTGTGCTTGCCGGTCGTTCGGCGGCGGCGATCTTTCCTACCGGTTCGGGCAAGTCGCTGTGCTATCAGTTGCCGGCCTTGCATCTGCCACACCTAACCCTGGTGATTTCGCCGCTGCTTGCGCTGATGCAGGATCAGTTGGCGTTCCTGCATGCCCATGGCATTGCCGCGGCCAGTATCGATTCGGCGCAGAGCCGCGAGCAGGCGGCCGAGGTGATGAATCGCGCGCGCAGCGGCGAGCTGAAGATCCTGATGATCTCGGTGGAGCGCCTGAAGAACGAGCGTTTTCGCAATTTCATCGCTCAGGTGCCGATCTCCCTGCTGGTCGTAGACGAGGCGCACTGCATCTCCGAGTGGGGCCACAACTTCCGTCCGGACTACCTCAAGTTGCCCGACTATCAGCGCCAGTTCGGCATCAACCAGGTGCTGCTGCTGACCGCCACGGCGACGCCCAAGGTGATCGCAGATATGCGCGAGAAATTCGCCATTGCCGAGGCGGACGTGGTCACCACCGGTTTCTACCGACCCAACCTCAATCTGCTGGTCGAGCCGGTGCCCGGAGGTGCCAAGCAGCAGCGTCTGCAGCAATGGCTGGCGCCGCGACGTGGCCAGGCGAGCATCGTCTACGTCACCCAGCAGAAGACTGCCGAGCAGGTCGCCGAGCATCTGGCGCGCGACGGTCTGGCGGTCAGCGCTTACCACGCGGGTATGGCCCATGACGTACGTGAGTCGATCCAGCGCCGTTTCATGGCTGGCGAGCTGGAGTGCATCGTCGCCACCATCGCCTTCGGCATGGGCATCGACAAGCGTGATATCCGCAACGTGGTGCACTTCGACCTGCCCAAGTCGGTGGAGAACTACAGCCAGGAAATCGGCCGCGCCGGGCGTGACGGCCTGGCCTCGGACTGCCTGGTGCTTGCCAGCCGCGATGGTCTCAGCGTGTTGGAAAATTTCGTTTTTGGCGATACACCCGAGCTCAGCGGTATCCGCGCCGTGCTCGATGATTTGCGCGCGGTCGGCACGGGCGGGCAGTGGGAGCTGATGCTCGGGCAGCTGTCCGAGCTGAGCAATATTCGCGCATTGCCACTCAAGACCCTGCTGGTGCAGCTAGAACTGCGCGGCATCATCGCCCCGCGTTATGCCTACTTCGCGGAGTACCGCTTCAAGCTGCTGCTGGAAGATGACGTGCTGCTGGCCAAGTTCGAGGGCGAGCGCCGCCAGTTCGTCGAGGCGATTCTTGCCAGCTCACGGCGCGCGCGAACCTGGAGCACCCTGGATTTCGACGTGCTGTATCGCGACCACGGCGCCGAACGTGCGCGGGTGGTCAAGGCGCTGGATTACTTTCAGGAAAGGGGCTGGCTGGAGCTGGAGAGCAAGCAGATGACCGAGGTCTACGCCGTGCTCGATGGCGACTTCGATGTGGCAGCCCTGGCCAGCGATCTACACGCGCACTTCCGCGCCCACGAGGCCAGCGAAATCGCGCGTATCCAGGCCATGCTCGGTTTGTTCGAGAGCCGCGAATGCCTGAGCCGGCGCCTCGCCTTGTACTTTGGTGACGAACAGGCGCCCGAGCATTGCGGACATTGTTCGGTGTGCCGGGGTCAGGTCGCGACCTTGCCGCAGCCTCCGGAACTACCGCCCTTGAGCGGACGTGATGCCGAGGCGCTGTGCGCCGCCTTCATCGAGAAGCACCAGCAGCACGCCGGCTACAGGCCGAGCCAAGAATGTCTGACGCGTTTTCTCTGTGGCGTAACCACGCCCCTGCTCACCAAGCTCAAGGCACGGCAGCTGGCCGGCTTCGCCGCGCTGGAGGATTACCCCTACGCCGAGGTGCGCGATTGGTTGACGGGCCTGTAGGAGCGAGCTCTGCTCGCGAATATTGCTGCGGCAAAGGGCTTCGCGAGCAGAGCTTGCTCCTACAAAGGTAAGTCCCATAGCCCGGATGCAATCCAGGGAATACGGGTCGCGATGCCCCGGATTGCATCCGGGCTACCTGGCCAGCTTGTGTGTACCATCGGCGCTCGGGATTCGGTGCGCGCGGCGCACCCTACGGGTTAGCGCGTTGCCCTTCGTCCAGCGTCCAGTCCACCAGCTCGCGGGACAGCCTATCCCCAGCCTGGCCGAAGGCGGCTACCACCGAGGCAATCGAGGTGTCGCGCGCCGGCTGACTGACGCTGAAGCGGCGGCTGGCGAGGATGCGCTGATCGCGCCCGTCGACCAGGCGCACGTCGAGCTGGATCAGTGCCTCGGCAACGCCATCGCGATACTGGCTGTGGAAGCTGCGCAGGTCACTGACCAGCTCCAGGTCGGCCTGCAGGCGTTGCTCTTCGTTGCTCAATGCCTGAACGCGGCCATCATCCTGAAACGCGTCGAGCAGACGGCCTCGCAGCAACTGCGGCGTGCGCTCGCTCCAGCGCACGCCCTGGTAGGTGTTGACCCGGCCGGGCTCGGGCAGCACGACGATGCGTGTGCCGTCTAGCAACTGGTTGCTGACCGGGCTGTTCACTCGCAGCGACCAGTCGACGCCCTGGGTTTGTGCCGGCAGGGTGGCGCCTGGCAGCAGGTAGATATCCAGGGGCTCGCTCTGCGGCAGGATCGAGCAGGCGCTGAGCAGGCCGGCGGCCAGCAGCAGGGACAGGCGCTTCATGGTTGGAACTCCTTGATGCTGTCGTTGCGCAGCAGGTAGCCGGTGGGGTCCTGCTCCAGGCGGCGAGAGAAGCTGCGCAGGGCGCCGAGGGTGTCACGCAGTTCGCTAACTGCCGGGCCCAGCTCACCGAGACTCTGCATACCGTTGTCCAGCGCGCTGCGGTTGTTTTGCAGCAGCTCCTCGATATTGCGGCTGCTGCGTTCCAGCGAGGCCATCAGGCGCTCGGCGTTCTCCAGCACCTGGCTGCCCTGGCCATCGAGCAGGCGATTGGCCGTGCGCATCAGTTCGGCCGCTTCGCGGGTGGCGGCACTGGTCTGACGCAGGGTTTCACCCAGCTCATCACGCTGCTCGGCGATGCCGGCAGTGGCCTGCTCCAGATTTTCCAGCGTGCGCGACACGCGCTCGGCGTTCTCGCGTGACAGCATGCGGTTGGCGCGATTGAGCAGGCGGGTGATGTTGACCACCAGGTCTTCGCCGTTGGCCATCAGCCGCGACAGGGGCGAGCGGTCGGCGATGATGATGCCGGGTTCGCCATTCGTGCTTTCCAGCGGTGGGCTTTCCGGGCTGCCGCCATGCAGCTGGATCACCGCCAGGCCGGTGATGCCGGTGATCGCCAGGCGGGCGCGGGTGTCCTGCTTGATCGGCGTATGGCCGACGATGCGAATCCGCGCCCGCACGGTACGCGGATCGTTCGGGTCGAGCCCCAGGCTGATCACGTCGCCGACCTTGATCCCGCTGTACTGCACGGCGCTGCCCTGCGACAGGCCGGTGACCGCCTCGTTGAAGATCACCTCGTAGTCGGTAACGGCGCGATCAGCGCCGGCCTTGTTCAGCCACAGGCCGAACAGCAGCGCGGCGCCCACCGTGAGCACGGTAAACAGGCCGATCAGCACATGATGGGCTCTGGGTTCCATTCATTGACTCCCTACCGCTGCGGCGGCCTGTGCAGCCGCGCGTCCACGCGGGCCATGAAAATAGTCCTGAATCCAGGCGTTGTCGGTGGCAGCCACCACGTCCAGGCGGTCGGCCACCAGCACCTTCTTCTGCGCCAGCACCGCGACCCGGTCGCAGATGCTGTAGAGCGTGTCCAGATCGTGAGTCACCAGAAATACACTCAGACCGAGGCTGTCGCTGAGGGTGCGGATCAATTGGTCGAAGGCCGCCGCGCCAATCGGGTCGAGGCCGGCGGTGGGTTCGTCGAGAAACAGGATGTCAGGGTCGAGCGCCAGGGCACGGGCCAGGGCGGCGCGTTTGACCATGCCGCCGGATAACGAACTGGGGTACTTGCTGCCGGCATCCTGCGGTAGGCCAGCGAGGGCGATCTTGATCCTGGCCAGGCGCTCGGCCGCGGCGCGCGACAGGCCGGCGTGTTCGATCAGCGGCAGGGCGATGTTCTCGCTGACGGTCAGCGAGGAGAACAGCGCGCCGCGCTGGTAGAGCACGCCGAAGCGCCGTTCCAGTTGCGAGCGCCGCTCCGCCGGCAGGCTCAGCAACTCTTCGCCGAACACGCGCACAGTGCCGGCATTGGGCTGGCGCAGGCCGACGATGCTGCGCAGCAGCACGGATTTGCCGGTGCCGGAACCGCCGACCACGCCAAGGATCTCGCCGCGATAGAGATCGAAATCCAGGTGCTCGTGCACCACCTGGCTACCGAAGCGGTTGCTCAGGTCGCGCACCTCAATGACCTTGTCCCTGCTCACCAGCCCATCTCCATCAGGAACAACGCCGCCAGGGCGTCGAGCAGGATGACCACGAAGATCGATTGCACCACCGCCGAGGTGGTGTGCTCACCCACCGACTGTGCGCTACCGCTGACCTTGAAACCTTCCAGGCAGCCAATCAGGGCGATCAGGAAGGCGAAGATCGGCGCCTTTAGCAGGCCGACCAGAAAGTGCCGCAGCAGGTCGCTTTCCTGCAGGATCGACAGGTACATGGCCAGCGGAATATCCAGTGACAGCGCGCAGACCAGCGCGCCGCCGAGCATGCCGCTGAGCATGGCGATGAAGGTCAATATCGGCAGGGCGATGAGCATGGCGAAAACGCGCGGCAGCACCAGCAGTTCGATGGGGCTCAGGCCGAGGGTGCGGATGGCGTCGATCTCCTCGTTGGCCTTCATTGAGCCGATCTGCGCGGTGAAGGCGCTGGCGGTGCGGCCGGCCATGAGAATGGCAGTGAGCAGCACACCGAATTCGCGCAGGAAGGAGAAGGCCACCAGATTCACCGTGTAGATGCTGGCGCCGAAGTCGGCGAGGATGGTCGCGCCGAGAAAGGCCACCACGGCGCCCACCAGAAAGGTCAACAGGGCGACGATGGGCACGGCATTGAGCCCGCATTGCTCCAGGTGCGCGGTCAGCGAGGTCAGGCGCCAGCGCGTCGGCCGCACCAGTATCGCCAGCATGCTGGTCAGGGTCAGGCCCATGAAGCCGAGCAACGCGCGGCCCTGGTGCCATATGCTTTCGACCACTTCGCCGATGTGCCCAAGCACTTCACGCAGCACCGACGGCTCCGGCGGTGTCTGAGCCTGCTGGCTGTCGGCCATGGCATCGGCCACTGTCAGTAGCAGTGCGCGGCGTTGCTTGTTGAATTCGCTGTTTTTGCTGAGCTGGCGTAGGCGTTCGCTGCCGAACAGTTCCACCAGCAACGCGGCACCGGCGGTATCCAGCGCGGCCAGGTCGCTCAGGTCGACGGACTCCTCGCCCTGCAGGCGTTCGCGTAGGGCCAGCACCTGGGGTTCGAGCTGGCTGTAGTGGGCCAGCGTCCAGTCACCACCCAGCCGCAAGCTGCTGGCGGCGTCCGTGCTGCTGGTCTGCTGCGAGGTCAGGTAGGGAGTGGTCATCGCCACAGCTTAGCGCTGCTCGGGCGCCTGAGGCCAGTCGTGGCGCTCACTCGAGGTTCTGCGCCTCTTCCCGAGCGACCCCGCAGGCCATTGCTGATGGCCCGTATCGCGCAGGCTTTGCACCTGCTGCCAACGCAGGGCAAGCGCATGCCATGGAATCTGCTCCAGCATTACCTGCCCGATCTGGCACTGCTGCACTACGGCAAACTGGAAGACGATTAGCTGATGTTTTCCACCCCTCGGAAAGAGCCGCAAGCGGAGTCAGCGCAGCCCTGATGTGACGGGGGTATAGCGAATGTCCTACAAGAAATTACATAATCGCGCCGCTTTCTTTCCTGGCATTGCGCCACTACCATTTTGCGATATGTGTCACGGATGAGCCACTGGGTGCAGGGTCACCCATTACATGAGGAGTCGGCCATGAAGGAACAGCGCCACCTGCCCGCACTGCGTGCGCATATCGAGCAGCTATTGAGCAAAGGCTGGGTGATCGCCAGTCGCAGCCCCCTGACCCTGCAGAACGGTCATCGCTGCTTTCTCGTCTCCCATGGCATGCTGATCAGCGACTCTTCTTCGCGCGCAGCCTGATAACTGTTTCCCGACCGCTGCGCCGTTATCCCGCCTGGCGCAGCGGCGTTTTTGGTTACCGGATATTGCGTCCGTAGCCTGCCGTATTTCCCCTCTTGCGCCCGTCACTGCCGGCCTCCGGCGGATTCCCTTGCTGTCTTTCTCGGTCGATAGCGAATCGGTAACGGTTGTAACGCCTTGGTCTGAACGCGGTCAGTGCCTATAACCAACCGGTCACTGTTAGAGGAGCCACGTCATGCCTACTCGTCGCCGAGTCCTGCAAGGTAGCGCCAGTCTGGCAGCGTTAGCTGTCCTGATGCCCTGGTTACCGTCCTCCGTCTTCGCCGCCGAAACACTGCTGAGCCGGGCGATTCCCAGTAGCGGTGAACTGCTGCCGGTGATCGGTCTGGGTACCTCACGCACCCACGATGTGGCGATGAGCGACGAGGCGCTACAGCCCTTGCGTGAGGTGTTGCAGGCGCTGGTCAACGGTGGCGCCAGCCTGGTGGATACCGCGCCCAGCTACGGGCGGGCCGAAGCGGTGTGTGGCGCTCTGGCCGCAGAAGGCGACATGCGCAAAAAACTGTTTCTGGCCAGCAAGGTGTCCTCCACCGGGCGTTCTGCTGGCGAGCGGCAGGTCGAAGCCAGTTTCGCCGCGCTCAAGACCCACACCATCGACCTGATGCAGGTGCATAACCTGCAGGACACCAGCTCTCAGCTTGGCCTGTTGCGCGAGCTGAAAGAACAGGGCCGGGTACGTTACATCGGCGTGACTCACTATCTGGATTCCGCCCACGAGCGCTTGCTCGAGGTGCTGCGCAAGGAACCGGTGGATTTCGTCCAGTTCAACTACTCCATCGGCGAGCGCAACGCCGAGCGCGAGCTGTTGCCATACTGCGCCGACAAGGGCATCGCAGTGCTGATCAACCGGCCTTTCCAGCGCTCGGCCCTGTTCGATCGGGTCAAGGGCAAGAGCCTGCCGGACTGGGCTGCGGTGGAGCTCGATGCAACGTCCTGGGCACAACTGATGCTCAAGTACATCCTTGCCAACCCGGCGGTAACGGCGGTGATCCCGGCCACCTCCAATCCGCGCTACATGGCTGACAACATTCTCGCCGGCCAGGGCCGCCTACCCGACGCGGCGCAGCGCCAGCGCATCATCGAGCTGTTCGCCTGAGATGCAGGCGCTTACTCGGCGCCTGGCGCGTGCGATCAATGCCGAAGGTGAGGAGCTGGCTGCGGTGCTGGCCGGTTTTGCCTTGTTCTTCTGTCTGTTCGCCGGCTATTTCATGTTGCGGCCGATCCGTGAGGCGATGGGCATCACTGGTGGTGTGAACAATCTGCAGTGGCTGTTCACCGCGACCTTCGTCGTCATGCTGTTGGCTGTGCCGCTGTTCGCCTGGCTCAACTCGAAAGTCCCGCGTATCCATTTCATCGACTGGGTATACGGCTTCTTCTGCCTCAACCTGCTGGCCTTTGTCCTGCTGTTTCGCATCGACCACGACAGCGTATGGCTGGCGCGGGTGTTCTACGTGTGGATCTCGGTCTACAACCTGTTCGTCATCTCGGTGGCCTGGAGTCTGATGGCCGACGTGTTCGATGGCGCCCAGGCGCGGCGGCTGTTCGCCTTCATTGCCGCGGGTGCCAGCGTCGGTGGGCTCTGTGGGCCGCTGTTGAGCGCTGTTTTGATCGGCGCTATCGGTGAGTCCGGCCTGATGCTGATGGCTGCCGTGCTGCTCGGTGCGGCCATGGCGCTCAAGCGTCACCTGATGGAGTGGCGCGAGCGCCAGGGCGCCGGGCGGTCAGGGGCGCTAGCCAACGAGAGCCCGCGCAGGCCAGTCCCAGGCAATCCGTTCAGCGGGCTGACGCGTATGCTCGGTTCGCGTTATCTGCTGGGTATCGGCGCGTTCATTTTGCTGCTCACCTCGGTGAGCACCTTTCTCTATTTCGAGCAGGCGCGCCTGGTGGCCGAGCTATTCCCCGATCGCGCCGCCCAGGTGAAGGTGTTCGGTGTGATTGATTTCGTTGTGCAGGCCGGTGCCCTGGCTGCGCAGTTGTTCATCACCGGGCGGGTGGCGCAGAAGCTGGGCGTACGTGTGTTGCTGTCGCTAGTACCGGCACTGGTGTGTCTGGGCTTTATCGGCCTGGCGCTGGCGCCGACTTTCGCCATGCTGGCGGGGCTGATGATCGTGCGACGTATTGGTGAGTACGCCTTCGTGCGACCGGGGCGGGAAATGCTCTTCGCCCCGCTCGACGCCGAGAGCAAGTACAAGGCGAAGAACTTCATCGACACCGTGGTCTATCGCGGCGGCGATGCCCTCAGCGGTTGGGCCAAGGCCGGGCTGGACATGCTCGGCCACGGCGCCTGGCTGGTGGCCATGGTCGGTGCTCTCTGTGCAGCGCTGTGGGGAATGTTAGGTTGGTATCTGGGCGGACGCGCCGATAGGCAGGCGGAAAGACAGGACGGGTGACTGGGTAATCATCCCGCCACCGCGACGATCTCCTCGATCAGCCATTGCAGCGCGGCATCGCGTTGGCGTTGTGCCAGGCTGACTACCTCCAGATGGAAAGGCCCGAGGGTGAAGGGCAGGTCGAACAACTGCAGTGGCAGCAGCGTGGCGAAATGTCGGGCGAGGGCGGTGGGCAGCACTGCCGCCAGCTCGCTGCCAGCGACGATATGTGCCGCCTGCAGGTAGTTCGGTGTGGTGTAGAGAATCTGCCGCGACAGGCCTTGTTCGCCCAGCCACTGATCGACCATGCCGCGGGTCTGCCCACCATGCACCCAGAGGTGGCGCAGGCGCAGGAAGGTGTCCAGATCCATGTTGCCCTGGCGCAGCAGCGGATGATCGCGGCGCACCGCCAGCTTGAGCGTCTCGCTCATCCAGTGGCGACGGGCGAAGCGCGCCGGCATCTCGTCGAAGCGGCCCAGCACCAGATCCAGCTCGCCCTTGTCCAGCGCCTCCATCGGCAGGCTCGGGCTGAGGTGGCGAATGTCGATGCCGATGCCCGGCGCTTTATGGCTGATGCGGTCGAGCAGGCGCGGCATGCATACCAGCTCCACGTAGTCGGTGACGGCGATGCAAAAGCGCTGGCGGCTTTCGCCCGGCTCGAAGGTCTCGCCGGCGCTCAGGCTCTGTTCCAATTGGCGCAGGGCGCTGCGGATCGGGGCTTCCAGCGCCAGTGCTCGTGGCGTCGGTTGCATGCGCCGGCCCACACGCACCAGCAGCGGGTCGCCGAGCAGCTCGCGCAGGCGCCCCAGCGCATTGCTCACGGCGGGCTGGCTCAGGGACAGGCGTTCGGCGGCGCGCGACACGTTCTGCTCGCGCAGCAGAGCGTCCAGCACCCGCAGCAGGTTGAGGTCGAAATTGCTGAAATTCATCTGCTGAATACGTCGTATCACAAGACTAAATTTCAAAAATAGTAGCGGCTTGCTTATCGTGACCCAAGCTTTTCCCTGCGTATTCGAAAGGAACAACAATGACTCAAGTCGTCTCGCCGCTTCGCTGTGCCGCTGTGATCGGCGCCGGCACCATGGGCCGCGGTATCGTCATCAGCCTGGCCAATGCCGGCCTGCGCGTGCTGTGGCTGGACAACAACCCGCAGATGGTCGAGCAGGGCCTGGCGATGGCCGAGGAAACCTGGACGCATAACGTCGCCAAGGGTCGTATCCATTCACTGGAGGCGGCAGCGCGACGCGCACGTATCGAAGCGGTGGACAGCTACGCGGCCCTGGCCGACGCTGACCTGGTGATCGAGGCGGTGTATGAAAACCTCGAACTCAAGCAGCGCATCTTCCGCGAGCTGGACGCGGTGATGAAGCCCGGCGCGATCCTGGCCAGCAACACCTCGGCGCTGGATATCGATGCCATCGCCGCCGTCACCGCGCGGCCGGAGGCAGTGCTGGGCCTTCACTTCTTCAGCCCGGCGCACATCATGAAATTGCTGGAGATCGTCCGCGGCGCCAAGACCGCGCCAGCCGTGCTGGACGCCGCTCAAGAGCTGGGCGAGCGCATGGGCAAGGTGGCGGTGGTGGCCGGTAACTGCCACGGTTTCATCGGCAACCGCATGCTGCACACCTACGTGCGTGAGGCTCGCATGCTGCTGCTCGAAGGCGCCTTGCCGCACCAGGTGGACGCGGCGCTGCAGGGCTTCGGCTTCGCCATGGGGCCGTTTCGCATGTACGACGTGGTCGGCATCGACCTGGAATGGCGTGCCCGTGAACTGTCCGGCCAGGGCCAGGACGACCCGGCGGTACAGGTGGACAACCGCCTGTGCGAACTGGGCCGCTTCGGCCAGAAGAGCGGCAAGGGCTACTATCTCTATGCGCCCGGCAGCCGCCAGGCCGAGCATGACCCGGTCGTCGACGGGCTGGTGCAGATGCAATCGGAGCGCCTGGGCTTCAGTCGCCGTGATATCGGCAACGAGGAGATTCTCGAGCGCTGCCTGCTGGCACTGGTCAACGAAGGGGCGAAGATTCTCGAAGAGAACATCGCCGCCAACAGCCACGATATCGATCTGGTCTATCTAAATGGCTACGGTTTCCCTGCCGAGCGCGGTGGCCCGATGGCTTGGGCCGACGGCGAGGGCGTCGGCGCCATTCGTCAGCGTCTGCTGCAACTGGCCGAACGCTTCGGTAGTCATTGGCAACCGGCGGCGTTGATCGAGCGTCTGGCCGCCGACAACAAGCGCTTCAGCGACGTGCAGGAGGGCCGGGTATGAGCTATCAGGCGCCATTGCGCGATATGCGCTTCGTGCTGCACGAACTGTTCGACGCTGCCGGCCACTGCGAGCGTCTGGGCAACGGCCTGGATCGCGAGCTGATTGACGGCGTGCTGGAGGAGGCTGCGGCCTTTGCCGCAGGCGAGGTCGCGCCGCTCAATCGCAACAGCGATGAGGAGGGCTGCCACCTGGAAAACGGCCAGGTCAGCACGCCCAAAGGCTTTGCCGAGGCCTATCGGCAGTACGTGGACAACGGCTGGGCGAGCATGACCGGCCCGGTGGAGTGCGGCGGCCAGGGCTTCCCACAACTGGTGGCCTTTGCCTTTCACGAGATGCTGATGGGCGCGTCGTTGTCGTTCCGCGTCTACTCCGGGCTGACCGAGGGCGCCGTGCTGGCGCTGCACAGGCACGGCAGCGAAACGCTGAAGCAGCAGTACCTGGGCAAGCTGGTCAGCGGTCAGTGGACGGGCACCATGTGCCTGACCGAGCCGCAGGCCGGCACCGACCTGGCTCTGCTGCGCACCCGCGCCGAGCCGCAGGCCGATGGCAGCTACAAAGTCAGCGGCAGCAAGATCTTTATCAGCGGCGGCGAGCAGGACATCTCCGAAAACATCATCCATCTGGTGCTGGCGCGTCTGCCGGATGCACCTGCTGGCGTGAAGGGAATTTCGCTGCTGCTGGTACCGAAGTTCATCGCCGCTGCCGATGGCACGACGGGCGAACGCAATGCGCTGAGCTGCGGCGCTATCGAGCACAAGATGGGCATCAAGGGCGCCTCCACCTGCGTGATGAACTTCGACGGCGCCACCGGCTGGTTGGTAGGCGAAGCCAACCAGGGCCTGGCCTGCATGTTCACCATGATGAACGACGCGCGCTTTCAGGTCGGCCTGCAAGGCCTCGGCATCGGCGAAGCAGCCTTCCAGGGCGCGCTACGTTATGCCCGTGAGCGTCTGCAGTCACGTGGTCTGGCGGGCGTGCAGGCGCCGGACAAGGCAGCCGATCCGATCATCAATCATCCCGACGTGCGACGCATGCTGTTGACCCAGAAGACCTTGGTCGAGGGCTGCCGCATGCTCGCCGCCTACACCGCGCGTCAGCTCGACCTCGAGCATGGTGCCGACTCGGCCGAGGCGCGCAAGGCGGCCGGCAAGCGCGCGGCGTTGCTGATCCCTATCGTCAAGGCGTTCTTCACCGACATGGGCCAGGAAGTAGCCAGCCATGGCGTGCAGGTTTATGGCGGTCACGGTTTCATTCGCGAGTGGGGCATGGAGCAACTGATGCGCGACAGTCGCATCACCCAGCTATACGAGGGCACCAACGGCATCCAGGCGCTGGACTATATCCGCCGCAAGTTGCTGGGCGACGGTGGGGCCGAGCTGTATGCGCTGCAGGCCGAGTTCAGCGCGCTGTGCGATGCCCAGGCCGAGCGCCCGACGCTGAAGGATATGGCGACCGTCGTGCAGGCTCGTCTGGGTGAATGGCGCGCGCTAAGCGCAGAAGTGATTGCCGTCTGTCAGCGCGACCCGCAGGAGATTGGCGCTACTTCGGTGGATTTTCTCCAGTACTCGGCCTATGTACTGCTCGCCGGTTTCTGGCTGCAAGCCGCGGCGCGGGCGCAGGATGCATTGGAGGCGGGTAGCGGTGAAGCGGCGTTCTACCAGGCCAAGTTGCACAGCGCCGATTTCTATCTGCGTCGTGTGCTGCCGCGCGCCAGTGCACACCGCGAAGCCCTGCTGGGTGGTTCGCAGTGCCTGATGGCCATGGATGAGGACAGTTTTGCGTTCTAACGCGGGTTATTGGTGCGCGCGGCGCACCCTACGTATTCAGGGTGCGCCTCGTACGTAGGGTGCGCTGTGCGCACCATCGGCCACCGATTGCACGATCAACCTCGGATTTCATCCGGGCTACAAAAAGAGGAGCACTCATGCACCCATTCAGCTTCGCCACCACCGCGCAGATCCTCTGCGAATTCGGCGCCAGTCTGCGTCTGGCCGAACTCTGTCGCGAGCGCGGCGCCCGGCGCGTGTTGATCGTCACCGACCCCGGTATCACCCGTCTCGGTCTGCTGGAACCGCTGCTGCCGGGTTTTTCTCGCGCCGGCATGAACGTGCGGATATTCGATCAGGTGCTGGCCGACCCGCCCGAGGCCGTGGTGCTGGCCGCTGTGGCCCAGGCCCGCGAGCTGCAGGCGGAGCTGGTGGTCGGCTTTGGTGGCGGCAGCTCGATGGACGTGGCCAAACTGGTGGCCCTGCTGGCGCATCCTGACTGCGCCCAGGCCCTGAACGAGATCTACGGCGTGGGCAATGCCCGCGGTCGGCGCCTGCCGCTGATCCAGGTGCCGACCACCGCCGGCACCGGCTCCGAGGTGACACCGATCGCCATCGTCACCACCGGCGAGACCACCAAGATGGGCGTGGTGTCGCCGCTGCTGCTGCCGGATCTGGCTCTGCTCGATGCCGACCTGACTATCGGCCTGCCGGCGACGGTCACCGCCGCCACCGGCATCGACGCCATGGTGCATGCCATCGAGGCCTACACCAGTGCGCTGAAGAAGAACCCGCTTTCCGACTTGCTGGCGCGCGAAGCGCTGCGCCTGCTTGCGGCCAACCTCGATGAGGTAGTGAGTAACGGCAGCAACCGCGAGGCGCGCCAGGCCATGTTGCTTGGTGCCTGCCTGGCCGGACAGGCCTTCGCCAACGCGCCAGTGGCGGCGGTGCATGCCCTGGCTTATCCCCTGGGCGGGCATTTCCATATTCCCCACGGGCTGTCCAACGCCCTGGT
Source organism: Pseudomonas sp. YY-1 (assembly GCF_002843095.1). Lineage (NCBI taxonomy): Bacteria > Pseudomonadati > Pseudomonadota > Gammaproteobacteria > Pseudomonadales > Pseudomonadaceae > Pseudomonas > Pseudomonas sp. YY-1. Next base: position 44,691 of record NZ_PJLX01000006.1, read on the forward strand.
GCTACCGCAGGTACTGGCGTTCAACGCACCAGCGGCCGCGCCGCTGTATGCCGAGCTGGCGCCGCTGGTATTGGGCGAGCAGTTGCGGGCCGGCAGTGCAGCGGCGCAGACCGAGCAACTGATCGAGGCCCTGGCTGGCTTCAGTCAGCGCAGCGGCCTGCCGACGCGGTTGCACGACGCCGGAGTGAGCGAAGCCATGTTGCCCACGCTGGCGGCGGACGCCATGCTGCAGCAGCGCCTGTTGGTGAACAATCCGCGCGAGATGAACGAGCAGCAGGCGCTGGCCATTTATCAGGCTGCCTACTGACACTCACTGCAGTTGGTGCGCATGGCGCACCCTACCGGGCCGCCGCTATCCCTGCCGTAGGGTGCGCCGCGCGCACCGAAGCCACCCCAAGGACCCTCGATGAACCAACCCCAACACCTGCGTAGCGACTACCGTCACTTCCAGCCGATCACCACGCGCTGGCACGACAACGACATCTACGGCCACGTGAATAACGTGACCTACTACAGCTACTTCGACAGTGCGGTGAATGCCTACCTGATCGCCGAGGGTGGTCTGGATATCCATGACGGCGAAGTGGTTGGGTTCGTGGTCAGCTCGGCGTGCGACTACTTCGCCTCGATCGCCTTCCCCGAAGCCATCGAGGTCGGCCTGCGCGTCGGCAAGCTGGGCAATAGTTCGGTGCAGTACGAGCTGGCGATTTTCAAGGTCGGCGAGGATCAGGCCTGTGCCGCTGGGCGCTTCGTGCATGTGTTCGTCGACCGGACGAGTAATCGCCCAGTAGCGATCCCCGAGACCTTGCGTGCTGCGCTGGAGCGCTTGCTCACGACCTAGTCCGGCCTGCTAGGCTGTGGGCAGTCATTTGTCAGGGAGTGCCCATGTCCGATCTCGAGCGTGAGCAGGCGCAACAGCGTGCCGCTCGCATCGCCGCCTTCCGCGAGGAGCTGGCGGAGTTGCGTCAGGAGCAGGTGTTGCAACTGAGCGCGACACAGGAACAAGCCGTCACCGACCATCATCGCCAATTACTGGCGCACTTTCGCCAGTCGCTGGATATCGACGCCGATGCTCGCGCACGCCAGCTCTCACTGGGGATGCGCCTGGCCTCGCTGTTCGGCGCGCTGGCGCTGGCGGCCGGATTGTTCTTTCTGTTCTACCAGTTCTGGGGGCTGTTCGACGCCTTCGCGCAGGTCGCCATCTTGGTAGGCAGTACCCTGGGCAGCCTGCTGCTTTGCTTCTGGCTGCAGGCTCGCGACACTTCGGGTTATTACGCCAAGCTGGCCTCGGTGCTGGCATTCGTCTGCTTCGTGCTGAACCTGTCGATGCTCGGGCAGATCTTCAATATCACCCCGTCGGACAAGGCCCTGCTGCCCTGGGGCGCGTTGGCGCTGCTATTGGCTTATCAATGCCGCCAGCGTCTGTTGCTGGTGGTGGCATTGCTCTGCTTCGGCCTGTTCGTCGCGGCTCGCCTGGGTGATTGGGCGGGCTGGCACTGGTGGTCGCTGGGTGAACGGCCGGAGCTGTTCATACCGCTGGCGGCGCTGTTGCTCGTGCCGCAAGTGCTCGATCAGCGGCGTTATTCGGGCTTTGCCGCCTGCTACCGAGTAGTGGGGCTGCTCTACCTGCTCGGTCCGGTGCTGGTGCTGTCCTACTGGGGAGGCGGCAGCTATCTCGACTGGCCGACGGGCTGGATCGAGGCGTTCTACCAGGCGCTCGGTTTCGTCCTCGCCGGGTTGACGATATGGCTCGGCATTCGCCGCGGCTGGGGCGAGGTGGTCAACACCGGCCTGGTCTTCGCGTTGATCATGCTCTTCGCCAAGCTGTTCGACTGGTGGTGGCAGTTGCTGCCGCGCTACCTGTTCTTCCTCCTGCTCGGGTTGATCGCCGTGCTACTGCTGGTGGTGTTGCAACGCTGGCGGCGCAACGCGCCGGGAGGTGCGCAATGAAGCGGGCAGCATGGCTTGGCCTTGGTGTGGTGTTGCTGAGCAATGCTGTCGCCCTGGGCGGCGTCTGGTACAACCGCAGCGGCGAGCCCGAGGCGCAACTGCTGCTCAGCGAGCGCGAGCTGCAGCGCGTTTACGGTGGCTGGTTGCGCGATGAGGACGATGGCGTACTGCGTCTGCAACTGAGCTGGCAGCGCCCCGGTGATGGTTGGCAGTTGCCCTGGCTGGACGAGGCCAAGCTGCGCGAGCTGGGTTTCTCCGCTACCGATGAGCAAACCTTGAACAGACAGCCTGCACGCCAGGTCTGGCTGGTTCTGGAGCTGGATGGACCGTTGTACCGAGGTCAGGTCGAGGAGGCGCGGCAGGCTCTGAGCGGGGCCGAAGCTGAATTGCGCGCCAAGCCAGAGAGCGAGGTGTTACAGCAGGAGCGCGATGAGCGCCAGCGGCGCCTGCAATTCGTCGAGCAACAGGCCAGCCGTTTGATGCTGGTGGATGCGGGCGTAGATGCGCAGGTGCTGCGCCAGCGTTGGCCGGATCGGCAGCGTCAGGTGTTACTGGCCGGGCGTATCGAACCCTATCGCCACGCTGCTGAAGCCGGTTACGGCGCCACCATTCGCCTGGAGAATGACCGCCTGAGTGTGCCCTACGCCTATCGTGAATTAGCGCGTGGCTGGGAGCGCAGCTACGAACAAACAGGGTTCAAGGCGCAGGTCGAAGTGGCCTTCGGTCGTCGCCATGAACCCTGGGTGATGGGGTTTGTTGGCGTTTCGCCGCGACCGCGCCGGAGCCAGTTTTAGCGCGGAGCTAGGCACGAGACGCGAAGTTTGGTTGCCCAAATGAGCCGTCGAGTAACGACGCTCCACGCTAAAACTGGCCCGGCCCTTCGGGTTGCGCGGGAAATGACTCCCGCTGTTGTTGCAGGACTTGGCAAGGGAATGACCATTACCTGCGTCCTGCGCCTAACCGGGAGCCATTTCTCGCGGCAACGCGGCTTGCGTCGAAATGCCAACAGACCCCAGGCATCCGTCAGTGACGGCGCCAGTGTTTGTGGTGCTTCTTGTGTTTTTTGCCATGGTGTTTGTGATGCTTGCCGCGACGATCATCGTCGTAGCTGGCGTTGCCCATGTAGTTGCCCAGCGCGCCACCAGCGCCGCCGCCGACTGCTGCACCGACCACGCCGCCGGTGTTACCACCGACCTGCTGGCCGACCACGTTACCGCCCGCTGCGCCCAGGGCGCCGCCAATGGCGGCTTCGGTACGACTGCGGCGATCCGCGCCGACCATGCTGCCGGCGGCGCCACCGAGACCGGCACCGACCGCAGCGCCAGTGTTGCCACCGACCTGCTGACCAACCATCGCACCCACTGCGCCACCGAGTGCGCCGCCCAGGCCGGCCTCGGTATTGCCGGCAAAGGCAAAACCGCCGCTAGTCAGGCCAAGGGAAAGAAAGAAGAGTTGCAGAGACTTCATGGACACCTCGATAACAGAAACCGCCAGATGGCGAGCGTTACGCCATTGACCAGCGATTTCTGTACGAGGTTCCTGGCCGCCGGTCAGCTTGCTGCGCTGCTGCCCAGCAGATTGCCGCCGCTGGCAGCCTGCAGGCGGATGGCGACGAACTTGCTGGTCGGTGTGCTGCTGCCGACGCCGGCGCTTTCCAGCGGCACCAGCGGATTGGCTTCGGGGAAGTAGGCAGCGGCCTGGCCGGCCGGGATATCGAAAGCGAGCAGGGTGAAACCGCTCACCCGGCGTTCGATGCCATCGTTCCACAACGAGCGGATGTCCACCTTCTGCCCGGGCTTGAAGCCCAGGCGCAGGATGTCCGCCTCGTTGGCGAAGAGCACGTCGCGCTGCCCGCGCACGCCGCGGTAGCGGTCGTCGAGGCCGTACACCGTGGTGTTGTACTGATCGTGCGAGCGCAGGGTCTGCAGGATCAGATCCGGCGTCTCACCGCTTTCGCGCACCTGCGGGGGCAGCAGGTCGTCGAGCAGCGCATTGGCCTTGAAGTTGGCCTTGCCGGATGCCGTTTTCCACTGGCGCGCGCCGGCCGAGTTGCCGAGGTAGAAACCACCGGGGTGAGCGACACGCTGGTTGAAATCCTGGAAGCCGGGGATGGTGTCGGCGATCAGCTCGCGGATGCGGTCGTAATCGGCGATCAGCGCGTCCCAGTCCACCGGATGGTTGCCCAGAGTTGCCTTGGCGATCCCGGCGACGATGGCCGGCTCCGAGCGCATCTCGCTGCCGGAGAGCGGTTCGAGCTGGCCGTAGGAGGCGTGGATCATGCTGAACGAATCTTCCACCGTCACCGCCTGCGGGCCACCGGCCTGATGGTCGATGTCGGTACGGCCCAGGCACGGCAGGATCAGCGCGTCGCGGCCGACGGTGAGGTGACTGCGATTGAGCTTGGTGCTGATCTGCACGGTGAGGTCGCAGCTCTGCAGTGCCTTGTGCGTGCGCGGACTGTCCGGCGTGGCCTGGGCAAAGTTGCCACCGAGGCCGATGAATACCTTGGCCTGGCCGTCGATCATGGCGTTGATCGCCTCGACGGTGTTGTGGCCATTCTCGCGCGGTACCTTGAACTGAAAGCGCTTTTCCAGGGCGTCGAGCAGCGTGACCGGCGGGCGGTCGTTGATGCCCATGGTGCGGTCGCCCTGTACGTTGCTATGGCCACGCACCGGGCACAGGCCGGCGCCGGGGCGGCCGAGGTTGCCGCGCAGCAGTTGCAGGTTGACGATTTCCTGGATGGTGGCCACCGAGTGGTGGTGCTGGGTGATGCCCATGGCCCAGCAGATGATGACCCGCTCGGCGCGGCGGTACATGCGCGCCGCCTGTTCGATTTCCAGCAGGCTCAGGCCGGACTGGGCTTCGAGCGCCTCCCAGGTGGTGTCGTCGAGCAGCTTCAGGTAGGCCTCGACACCATCGGTGTGCTCAGCGATGAAAGCATGGTCGAACACCGCTGCCTCACCCTTGGACTGCGCCTCGCGCTCCCACAACAGCAGGAACTTGGCGATGCCGCGCATGGCGGCCATGTCGCCGCCCAGGGCCGGACGGAAGAACGCGGTGTTCAGCGGCTCGGAGCCGTTGGTGAGCATCTCCAGCGCGTGTTGCGGATGCTGGAAACGCTCCAGGCCGCGCTCCTTGAGCGGGTTGAAGCAGACCACCTGGGCGCCGCGTTTGACCGCTTCACGCAGCGGTTCGAGCATGCGCGGGTGGTTGGTGCCGGGGTTCTGGCCGAGGACGAAAATGGCGTCGGCATGCTCGAAATCGTTGAAGGTCACGCTGCCCTTGCCGATGCCCACACTCTGGCCGAGGGCGACGCCGCTGGCCTCGTGGCACATGTTCGAGCAGTCGGGGAAGTTGTTGGTGCCATAGGCGCGCACGAACAACTGGTAGAGGTATGCCGCCTCGTTGCTGGCACGGCCGGAGGTGTAGAACTCGGCGTGATCCGGACTCGGCAGTGCCTTCAGATGCCTGGCGATCAGCGCGAAGGCTTCGGCCCAGGTGGTCTTCGTGTAGCGATCGGTGCTGGCGTCATAGCGCATCGGGTGGGTCAGGCGGCCCTGGTATTCGAGCCAGTAGTCGCTCTGCTCGCGCAGTTGGCTGACCGTGTAGCGGGCAAAGAAGGCCGGGTCCACGCGGCGTTTGGTGGCTTCCCAGTTGACCGCCTTGGCGCCGTTCTCGCAGAACTTGATATGGCCGTCTTCGGGCGAATCGCCCCAGGCGCAGCCGGGGCAGTCGAAACCGCCGTTCTGGTTGGTCTTGAGCAGCGCGCGCAGGTTCTTGAACGGCTGTTTACTGTCCAGCCAGAAGCGGGTCACGGCGTTCAGTGCACCCCAGCCAGCGGCTGGGCCTTTGTAGGGCTTATAGCGAGGATTGACGGGTTGCAGGCTCATGGTCGTTCTTCTTCGTCAGGCGCAGGGCTGTAGACCCGCGGCGTGCTGTGATGGGGCAGGTGGATCAGGTTGAGGCGATGGCGCCGCGCCCAGTCCACGGTCAGTGCGGTGGGCGCGGAGAGGCTCACCAGGGTGCCGATGCCGGCACGTACCGCCTTGTGCAGCAGTTCCAGGCTGCAGCGGCTGGTGACCAGGGCGAAGCCACCGTGAGTGTCGATACGTTCGCGGGCGATGGCGCCGATCAGCTTGTCCAGAGCGTTATGGCGACCGATGTCTTCACGGCACAGACGAATCTCACCGCTGGCATCGATGAACAAGGCCGCATGCAGCGCTCCGCTGTGGCGTGCCAGTTGCTGTTGCTCACCGATGCGCTCGCGCAGGCCGCTCAGGTGTTCCAGCGGTGGCAGGGCGGCGCCTGGCAAAGCCGTCAGGGCTGGCAGGGCCTGTTCCAGCGCATCCACGCCGCACAGGCCGCAACCACTGGTGCCAGCCATTTGCCGGCGTTGTTGCTTGAGTGCCCAGAAGGCGCGACTGCTGACCTGCAAGCGGGCTTCGCGGCTGTCACCCAGGCCGCGCAACTGGATGTCATAGATGTCGTCGATTGACTTGATCAAGTCGTTGCCAAGACTGAAGCCGACGGCAAAATCTTCCAGGTGATGGGGCGAAACCATCATCACCGCCTGGTTCAGGTCGTTGTAGCTGATCGCCAGGGCACATTCTTCGGCCAGTGCAGCGTGCTGCGCGCGACCGTCACCGAGTTCGGCGTAGGTATAGGCACTGGCAATGTGCGGCTGGGCGGCTGGCTTGGCCATCGAGGCGCGCTCTGTGACAGATTGACACAGCTAAGCCTAGGCCCATGGGCGGGGAGCGTCTAATCGTTGGCTTTGATGTGTTGATCGAGCAAATCTATCAAGCGTTCGCCAGCCACTCTCGTGCCTCTTCGAAACAGGCTTGCGCGAGCGGTGAGGCAGGGGCGCTACGGCGCATGATCAGGCCCTGAGGTGCCAGGGTATGAGCATCCTCGATGGGTAGCAGGCGCAGATGACCGTCGGTCGGAGCGCCGTCGGTCGGCAATGGCATGACGCTGCAGCACAGCCCGGCGCTGACCGCTTGAGTCAGGTGGTGCACGGCATCAGCCTCCAGGCGTACCTGCGGGCTCAGGCCGCGAGCACGGAAGCTGTGATCGATGGACTGGCGAAAGTGCATACCGGTGGAGAGCAGGCCCAGGGGCAGGTTGGCCAGCTGCTCCCAGCGCAGACTAGCGCTGACGAAGTGGAAGTGGCGCTGATCGTAGAGCAGGCCCATGCGTGCTTCGGCCAGCTCCAGGCTGGCGAAATGCTCGCGGTCTAGTCGGTCGAGATAGGACAGACCAAGGTCGAGCTGATTGCGGACCAGTCCCTCGAGAATCTGATCGCTGCTCAGCGCGTGCAACTGAAAGCGCAGCCCAGGGTGACGCTCGGCGAACAGACTGATCAGGCGCATCGGGTCGAAACTGGCCAGCGGCACCACGCCCAGGCGCAGGGTGCCCACCAGGTGCCCACGACAGGCTGCAGCTTCGGCGAGCAGGCCATCCTGTGCGGCCAGCACACTGCGTGCCCAGGCCAGGATACGCTCACCTTCGGCGCTGAAACCTTCGAAGCGCTGCCCGCGACGTACCAGCTCCAGGCCCAGCTCGTCTTCCAGTTGGCGCAAGCGCATGGACAGCGTCGGCTGGGTCACGTGGCAGCGCGCAGCGGCCTGACCGAAGTGGCGGGTCTCGTCGAGGGCGACGAGGAATTTCAGCTGCTTTATGTCCATGGGGGCTCCTGGTTTGCCCGGATTCTAATGCGCGAACGCTAATCAGGGGTGTTTCCTGAACTAGACTTTGGTCTCCGGGCGGTTTGCCCGGTCATTCACAAGGAACGAGAGGAATCGCCATGAGTCTGTTTGCCTTTGTCAAAGACGCCGGGGTCAAGCTCTGGGAGTCGCTGGTGGGTCAGGAGGCGCAGGCCGCCGAATCGCTCAAGGAGCATGTCGCCAAGGTTGGCCTGGGCAACCCCGACATCGAGGTCAGCGTCGAGGGCGACAAGGTCATCGCTCGCGGCGAGGTGGCCAGCCAGGAAGAGAAGGAAAAGATTCTCCTGGCGCTGGGCAACGTGGCCGGCGTCGGTGAGGTCGATGATCAGATCAGCGTGACCACGCCCGCGCCCGAAGCGCGCTTCGTCACGGTGAAGAAGGGCGACACGCTGAGCGCGATTGCCAAGGCCGAGTACGGCAATGCCAATGCCTACATGAAGATATTCGAAGCCAACAAGCCGATGCTCAGTCACCCGGACAAAATCTATCCGGGACAGGTATTGCGGATTCCCGAGTAAACCCGTGCTCAGGTGCCGCGGGGGCTTGGCCTTGGCGGCGATCGGCGTCATTCGCGATCGCCGCCAAGCCGGCTCCTACAGCGAGGGCGTCGCAGACAGTCCGTGCACCAACTCCCGGTAGTCCTCCACTGCGGCGAACTCCTCGGTATCTTTAGGCCCGGCCTGGCTGTCTGGCTGGCGCACGGCGAGCAGATGGGCAACACCGAACTGCCCGGCGCTGCGCAGGATCGGCAGGCTGTCATCGATGAACAGGCTGCGGGCCGGGTCGAAGTCGACGTCCTGGCGCAGGGCGAACCAGAACTGCTGATCCTCCTTGGGGAAACCGTAGTCGTGGGAGCTGATCAGGCGTTCGAACCAGGGCGCCAGCTCGACGCGTTCCAGTTTCAGCGACAGCGAATCGCGGTGCGCGTTGGTGATCAGCACCACGCGTTTGCCAGCTTCGCGCAGGGCGCGCAGAAACAGTTCTGCATCCGTGCGCAGGGCGATCAGGTGCGCGACCTCGCGCTTGAGCTCGCGGATCGACAGCCGCAGCTCGCGGCTCCAGAAGTCGGTGCAGTACCAGTTCAGCGTACCGGCATGCTCGCGAAACAGCGGCAGCAGTTCGGCTTGGGCCAGCGCCAGGCTGACGCCATGGTGCTCGGCGTAGCGTTGCGGCAGGTGGGTGAGCCAGAAGTGGTTGTCGAAGTGCAGGTCGAGCAACGTGCCGTCCATGTCCAGCAGGACGGTGTCGATCTGCTGCCAGGGTAGTACGGGCATGCTCATCTCTCTGATCGGACACCTTAAAAACTACTTGCGTTGTCATCGCTGCGTTGAAAACAGGCTCGAATGCTCATGTACAACAGTACACTCCGCGTTCTCGCCTCTGTTTTCGCCTTGCGCTGACTGCCTCGCCGACGTTTTAAAGGTGTCCTGTGGGGGTAAGGGTCAATCCGTGGCCTGTTTCGCCTTGATGCAATCTCGGCCACGGATAATGGCGAAAGCCGCTGTATGATAACCCGCTCGGTCCCGCCAAGGAGTCGCCTCATGCGCCAAAAGCCCACGGTTCTCGCTCGCGAAATTGTCGCCAGCAGCCGTCTGTTTCGTGTCGAGGAAGTGCAGTTGCGCTTCTCCAACGGCACGGAGCGCACCTATGAGCGACTGGTCGGCAAGGGCTCGGGCTACGGCGCGGTGATGGTGGTGGCGATGCTCGACGCCGAACACGCGGTGCTGATCGAGGAGTATTGCGGCGGCACCGATGACTACCAGCTGTCGCTGCCCAAAGGCTTGATCGAGCCGGGTGAAGACGTGTTGGTGGCAGCCAACCGCGAGCTCAAGGAAGAGGCTGGTTTCGGCGCGCACGAACTGGAGTACATCACCGAGCTGAGCCTGTCGCCCGGTTACATGAGTCAGAAGATTCAGGTGGTGCTGGCGCGCAATCTGTACGAAGAGCGCCTGCCGGGTGACGAGCCCGAGCCGATGCGGGTCGATCGCATCAGCCTGCGTGAGTTGTCCAGCCTGGCCCAGCACGAACAGTTCAGCGAAGGCCGTGCGCTGGCTGCGTTGTACCTGGTGCGCGATCTGCTGACTCAGCGCGGGGATTACCGTCCGTGAGTCATCCCTTTATTCCCCAGGTGATCGAACTGGTTCGTGCGGCGGGCGCGGCGACGCTGCCGTACTGGCGCAGCGGTGTGGCGGTGACGGAGAAAGCCGATGCCTCGCCGGTGACCGCCGCCGATCTGGCCGCACACCATATCCTGCTCGATGGCCTGCAGGCGCTGGCGCCGGAGGTGCCGGTGCTGTCAGAGGAGGCCGCCGACATTCCGCTGGCTGAGCGCGCCGCCTGGACGCGTTGGTGGCTGGTCGATCCGCTCGATGGCACCAAGGAATTTATCGCCGGCTCCGAAGAGTTCACGGTCAATGTCGCGCTGGTCGAACAGGGACGAGTGGTCTTCGGTGTGGTCGGCATTCCTGCCAATGGCCGCTGCTATTACGGCGGCGCTGGTTTGGGCGCCTGGTGCAGCGATATGCCGGGCGAGGAGCATTCGATCAGCGTGCGCCTGGCGCCCGCGCAGGGCTTTACCCTGGTGGCCAGCAAGCGCCATTCGAGCCCAGCGCAGGAAACTCTACTCGCAGGTCTGGCCCAGCGTTTCGGCGAGCCGGCGTTGGCCAATATCGGCAGCTCGCTGAAGTTCTGTCTGCTGGCTGAAGGCAATGCCGACTGCTATCCGCGCCTGGCGCCCACCTCGCAGTGGGATACCGCAGCCGCGCAGGGCGTGCTGGAAGGGGCGGGTGGTGATGTGCTGGATCTGGCCGGCGAAGTGCTGACCTACGAGGCGCGCGAATCCTTCCTCAATCCGTCTTTCCTGGCGCTGCCGGCCGCCGCCGAGTGGCGTGGCGAGCTGATCGAGCTGGCGCGTAGTCTGTAGCCTTGACACTTTACCTGTAGGAGCGAGCTCTGCTCGCGAACCCTGGTTACCCAGAAGCTTCGCGAGCAGAGCTCGCTCCTACGGTTTGTGCGTCGTTGCCGCTTCGCTCAATCGAGCATATCGCTGTAACGCGCGTCCTTCCTGAACACCAGCGGCTGGTCGAAGCCCGGCACCTTCACTTCTTCGGTGGTGATGGAAATCGCCTGGTCGTCGATCATGTCGTTGCCGAAGTTGTAGATGATGTCCAGCTTGCCCAGCAGGGCAAGTTGGTCGTACGCGGCAGCGGCGGCGCGTGTGTCTTCACGGCGTGCCAGGTAGGCGTCGAAAGCGGCCTGGCCATGACGCTTGCGCAGCATGCGCTCGGTCACGTGCGGGGCCAGCACCAAGGCGCTGGCGTTGTTGCCGCCGAAGCCCTTGGAGTTGATGAAGGCCACGTCCAGCGCCTGCTCACCCACCTTGCGGTCTTCGGTGGACAGGCTCAGGTGATCCTGGTGCACGTCGCCAGCGACTGCGTCGATGGTCTTCAGACCCGGCACGATGCCGTACTTGAAGGCGCCGAGTGCGCCGATCACCTGGTCGCCGCTGGCGGTTGCCAGGGAGTGACCAACGAAGGCTTTCACTGCAGTGACCGGCCACTGTTCGATGCCGAAGGCCGCCGCGACGCGGTCGAGGATTTCCGACTCGGTGACGCGGTTGGCCGGTGTGCTCGAGCCGTGGGCGTGGACGAAGCTGCGGTTGCGCACGGCGTCCAGGCCGAGCAGTTGCACGGCGCTGGCCACGGCCTTGGCCACGGTCAGGTAATTGCCCGGGCCGGGGGCGGAAATGGATTTCTTGAAACCATCGGCGTTGATGAACACGTCCGGCACGGCGCCGTGGATATCGGCACCCAGCTCCAGGGCCAGCTCATCGTCCATCAGCACCACGAACTGGCAGGCTTCGGCCAGGGTGAAGCCGCAGTTGTCGCCGAACGGGCGGCTGGCGCGGCGGAAGTCCACCTCGCTCTTGCCTTCGATCTGGCGCAGGCCTTCCTCGGTGGCCAGTGCGCCCATGGCGCCGTAGCCCTCGATGCATTCCTGGTTGATCGGCGCCTCGCTGCTGCCGACGATGACCACGCGCGCCTTGCTTGAGGCGATCTGCTCGATGCCCTTCTGCAGGTTGTAGAGGAAGGTGGCGCAGGCACCGGTGATGCTGCCGGTGGTGCCGACGCTACCGAGCACATAGGCGTTGATGAAGTCCGCCGGCATGGTGTTCAGGCCCAGGGCCAGTTGCTTGGCCGTGACGCGACCACCTTTGAGACGCGACTGCATCATGCCGCCGAAACCGTTCTCGTCGAGCTGGCTCATGATGCAGCTGGCGAATACGGCGATCTCGTCCGGGGCGACGTGCTGGACGATGCGCTGCCAGTCGATGCCCACCGAGCGCAGGGCGTCGGTGACGCCGACTACGGTCATGGCCAGGCCGCGGGGGTGAAAACGGGCGTTGTACAGCTCGCTCGGCTCGAAGCCGGTGGGCAACTGGCCGGCGGATTTCACTGCCAGCGGGCGATAGCTGTCGATCTTGAATTCGCAACTGTCATGCAGGGTTACGCGTACTTCGTTGCCTTCGAGCTCTTCGACCGACCAGTTGGCCGGCAGCGGCTCGGGCAGTTGCTTGCGCTGGGTGATGAAGCTCAGGTTGGCGCCATTGACGGGGGCGAGGCTGATGCTTTTCTGCCAGTGGGCGGCGTCCGGGTCCAGGTGCTGCTTCTCGAGACGGCGCACCAGGGTGCCGGCGAGGATCTCCTTGGCGTAGCGGCTTTCGATGTCGGCGAGGCTCAGCGCCTGGCCGTCCTGATCCTGGTACTGGCCATCGACCACGCGCACCAGTTTCATCATTTGCGCCAATCCGGCCAGGGTTTCCTGGCGCGCCTGGGGTTCCAGCGACTCCTGCACGGTGCGACGGAAGCCATGGTGGAAGGAGCTGCGCCCGGCTGCGTTGTAACCCCCAAAACCCACGATCACAGGTAAGCGCGACATAAATCAAAAGCTCCTGAACAAGGCCAGCGCGACGCCAGGCCGGCGCCTTCGGGCGCGAGCGGGGTCATAGGGCGGTGGCATTTGGAAAATTTCGGCTGCCTAACCTGACGTGGATCATGACCGTCGAGTCACTACTTCGTCCAATGTCGTGGCAAGAGCGGGGCGTGTCGCGGATGGGAAGGTCGCCTGGACGTAGGGTGCGCCGTGCGCACCGCGGCCTTCAGCGGTTGGTGCCTGCGGCCTGGGCGATCCCGCGACACCCTACGGAGCTGGCGAGCCCGCCGGGTGGCGGGCTCGTATCGGTTCAACCCTGGTAGCTGATGTGTCCGTCGACCAGTGTGTAGCGCACCGCGCCAGGCAGGCAATGGCCGATGAACGGGCAGTTGCTGCCCTTGGAGTACCACTGCTCGCCGGCGATGGTCGAGGCCTGCGCATCGAACAGCACGATATCGGCGGCGCCGCCGACGTTCAGGCTGCCGGCTGGCAGGCGCAGCGCGGCGGCGGGGCCGTTGGTCAGTCGCGCCAGCAGCGTCGGCAGATCCAGCAGGCCGTCCTGCACCAGGCTCAGGGCCAGTGGCAGCAGCAACTGTACGCTGCTGATGCCCGGCTCGGTGGCGGCGAAGGGCGCCAGCTTGGCATCGCGCTCGTGCGGCTGGTGGTGGCTGGAGATGGCAGAGATCACCCCGGCTTTCACCGCTTCGCGCAGACCGTCGCGGTCGGTGCGCGAGCGCAGCGGCGGCTGCACGTGATAGAGGCTGGAGAAGTCGATCAATGCTTCGTCGGTGAGGATCAGCTGGTACAGCGCCACGTCGGCGGTCACCGGCAGGCCGCGGGCTTGGGCAGCGGCGATCAGCTCGGCCCCACGGGCGCTGGTGATCTGGCTGAAGTGCGCGCGCACGCCGCTCTGTTCCACCAGCAGCAGGTCGCGAGCCAGGGCCACGGTTTCGGCGGTTTCCGGGATGCCGGCCAGGCCGAGGAAGCTGGCGGTCGGGCCTTCGTGAGCCAGGCCGCCTTCGGCCAGATCGGCATCCTGCGAGTGGAAGATCACCTGCAGGTCGAAGGTGGCTGCATATTCCAGCGCGCGGCGCAGGGTGCGGCTGCTGCGGAAGTTGTCCAGGCCATTGCCGAAGGCCACGCAGCCGGCGTCACGCAGGGCGACCAGTTCGGCGAGCTGCTCGCCAGCCAGGCCCTTGCTCAGCGCGCCGATCGGAAAGACCTTGGTGTGCCCGGCTTCGCGGGCGCGGTCGAGGATCAGCTCGGCCACCGCCGAGGTGTCCAGCACTGGCTTGGTGAACGGTGGGCAGCACAGGCTGGTGACGCCGCCGGCCGCTGCTGCCAGGGTTTCCGTGGCGATGCTGCCCTTGCGGCTATAGCCAGGCTCACGCAGGGCCACCGACAGGTCGACCAGGCCGGGCGCTGCGATCAGGCCTTGGGCGTCGAGACTGTTGTCGGCAACGAAGCCAGCCGGCGCTTGACCAGTGGCGACCAGCTTGCCGCCTTCTATATAGAGGTCGGTGACCTGATCCAGTCCGCTGGCTGGATCGATCACGCGGGCGCCGAGGATTGCGGTACGCATCAGTTGGCCTCCTCGGCGTTGAGTTGACGTTGGGCGTTCTGCCCGCTCATGGCCATCGACAGCACGGCCATGCGGATGGCGATGCCGTAGGTGACCTGGTTGAGGATCACCGACTGCGGGCCGTCGGCCACTGCCGACTCGATTTCGACGCCGCGGTTGATCGGCCCCGGGTGCATCACCAAGGCATCCGGCTTGGCCAGCTTGAGGCGCTGCTCGGTCAGGCCGAACAGACGATAGAACTCGCCCTCGCTGGGCAGCAGGCCGCCCTGCATACGCTCGCGCTGCAGGCGCAGCATGATTACCACGTCGACGTCCTTGAGGCCTTCGTTGGCGTCGCTGAACACGCGTACGCCGTAGCTTTCCTCCAGGCCGATGGGCAGCAGAGTCTTCGGCGCGATCACGCGGATGTCCGGGCAGCCCAGGGTCTTCAGCGCCAGCATGTTCGAGCGTGCCACCCGCGAATGCAGAATGTCGCCGACGATGGCCACCGAGAGATTCTCGAAGTCGCCTTTGTGGCGGCGAATGGTGAGCATGTCGAGCATGCCCTGGGTCGGGTGGGCATGGCGGCCGTCGCCACCGTTGATGATCGCCAGGTTCGGGCACACGTGCTCGGCGATGAAGTGCGCAGCGCCGGAGTCGGCATGGCGCACGACGAAGATGTCGGCGGCCATGGCTTCGAGGTTGCGCAGGGTGTCGAACAGCGTCTCGCCCTTGCTGGTGGAACTGGTCGAGACGTTGAGGCTGATGACGTCGGCCGACAGGCGCTGGGCGGCCAGCTCGAAGGTGGTGCGGGTGCGCGTGGAGTTCTCGAAGAACACGTTGCACACGGTCTTGCCGCGCAGCAGCGGGACTTTCTTCACTGCCCGCGCGCCGACTTCGAGGAAGGAGTCGGCGGTGTCGAGGATTTCGGTCAACAGCTCGCGGGGCAAACCGTCGAGTGAGAGGAAGTGACGCAGCTGACCTTGGTCGTTCAGCTGCAGCGGGCGCTTGGCGGCGAGTGGCGTCATCGCGGGGGTCTCAGTTGGCGAGCGTCTGGAGTTCGAGGGTCAGCGGCGTGGGGCCGGACAATTTTACCCGCTCGTTGGCTGCCAGCGACAGGGTGGCACCGACCACGTCGGGGCGAATCGGCAACTCGCGGGCATCGAGGTCGAGCAGGCTGACCAGGGTCACACTGGCCGGGCGGCCATAATCGAACAGTTCGTTCAGTGCGGCGCGGATGGTGCGGCCGCTCATCAATACGTCGTCGATCAGTACCAGGTGCTGGCCTTCGATCTCGAACGGCAGCTCGGACGGTTGCACCTGTGGGTGCAGACCGTTCTGGGTGAAGTCGTCGCGGTAGAAGGACACGTCGAGCACGCCCAGCGCGTCGTCACGATTCAGGGCCTGCTGCAGGGCCTGGGCGACCCAGACACCGCCAGTGCGGATGCCGATAAAACGCGGTTCGCTGATCTGGCGCCGATTCAGATGCTGGGTCAGGGCGCTGGCCATGGCCGGTAGTAGATCGTTGGGGTTGGGTAGCATGGCGAAACTCCTTGGTGCGTGCTGACTCGATCAGCCCGTGCAGTTTTCCTCTAACCAGCCCTGTAGCAACAGAGCGGCAGCAATAGCATCGACGGGGCGCTCGCGATAGCCGCCACTCTGGCCTTCGCGCAGGCGCTGGCCCTTGGCCTCGAAGGTGGTCAGGCGTTCGTCGTGGGTGTAGGCCGGCAGGTTGAAGCGGCCGTTGAGGCGGCGGGCGAATTTCTCGGCGCGGGCGCTCATCTCGCTGGGCGTGCCATCCATGTTCAGCGGCAGGCCGACCACCACGGCGTCCGGCTGCCACTCCTTGATCAGCGCTTCGACGCGGCTCCAGTCCGGCACGCCGTTCTGCGCCTTGAGCACACACAGTTCGCGGGCCTGGCCGGTGATTACCTGGCCGACGGCGACGCCGATCTGCTTGGTGCCATAGTCGAAGCCCAGCAGCAGGCGCAGTGGCTTGTCGCTCATCAGGCGTGCCCGACCTGTGAGGTCAGCAGGCTGAGGTTGACCCCCAGGCGCGCAGCTGCGGCATTCAGGCGCTGGTCGAACGGCAGGTCGAAGAGAATGTTGCTGTCGGCGGGGCAGGTCAGCCAGGCGTTGTCGGCCAGTTCGGCCTCCAGTTGCCCGGCATCCCAGCCGGCGTAGCCGAGGGTGATCAGGTAGCGATCCGGGCCGCTGCCGTCGGCGATGGCGAACAGCGCATCCTGCGAGGTCGAAAGCCCCAGCTCGCCCAGGTCCAGGGTCGCCTGGAACTGCGGGCCAGCTGGATGCAGGACGAAGCCGCGGTCAGTCTGTACCGGGCCGCCGGCGAAGATCGGCAGGCTGTGGCACAGCGCCGCGGGCTCCTCATCGGGGCGTAATTGCTCCAGCACATCGGCCAGGTTGAGGCCATTGGGCTTGTTGATCACCAGGCCCATCGCGCCCTGCTCGTTGTGTTCGACCAGGTAGGTGACGGTCTGCGCAAAATTCGGATCGTCCATGTGCGGCATGGCGATCAGGAAGTGGTGCTTGAGCGAGGTAGGGGCTGAACTCTTCATGTCGGCTAGTTTGAAGCCGCAAGCTGCAAGCGACAAGCATCAGCAGAAGAACCTCCGTCGCGGTTCTCCGTATTGAGGCTTGTCGCGGCTCTGGCTAGTTGCTCGACAGGCGGTCGCCGCGCTCGAAGCGCCAGGTGCGGATGATCTCCAGGCGGTCGATATCGGCCAGGTCGCCGGTGAAGGGCGCATAGGGGGCGGCCAGGCGCACGATGCGCTGCGCGGCCTGATCGAGCATGGCCTGGCCGGACGATTCCAGCACCTGGACCTCGTACAGCGAGCCGTCACGATTGATCGACACCAGCAGGCGCAGACTGCCGTAGATGCGTTGTCGACGAGCATCGTCGGGATAATTCAGGTTGCCGATGCGCTCGACCTTCTTGCGCCATTCATCCTTGTACCAGGCCCCCTTGTCGCGCATGGTCGAGGCCGCATTGAGGCGGTGGATCTTCGGGCGTTTGGCGTACTGCTGAACCTCCTGGGCAAGCTCCGCCTCCAAGCTGGCGATCTCGGCGGACAACTGAGCGGAGTCGAACACTGGCGCAGGCTGGGTTTGAGGCACTGGTTTGGTTTCTTCACGTTTGACCGGAGTTTTTTGCTGCTGTGGTGCACGTGTAGCGACCGCGGCCTTGGGTGCTTCCTGTTTGGTGGCGGGCTGTTGTGGGGTAGCGGGCGGTGTGACCTTGCGCACCTCGCTGTCCTGGAAGGGCGCCTGTTCGGTGGTCTTGGGGGCAGCTGCGTGTTCCAGCGTGCCGCTGCCTTGCTGGTTGTCCTGCGCCAGGAAATCCGCTTCTTTGGGCTTTTCTTCGCTCTTGAAGGTGGAAAGCGTGATTTCCAGCGTCTTGCTGATTTCCGGCGGCGACTCCAGGGTAAAACCGACGCCGAGGATCAGTGCCGCGTGCAGTGCAGCCGCGAGAAACAGGGTGAATCCCAGGCGGTCCGCCGGTCGTGCGTTGGCGGAGGAGGTGGTCGGTGGGGTGGCTGCTGCGTTCATCGCGTATCGGGTCTGCTTTCGAATGTCGCGCAGTCTGCCGGGTAGCAGTAGGCGCCTGCAAGTTGCAGGCGCCAGGCTGCCACCTGCGTCAAGCTTTTAACCCGCGCTTGCGTGCAATGCAGTCCATCAGTTGTTCGCCGATGCGGGTGTCGAATGCCGCATCGATCTCGCGGATACAGGTCGGGCTGGTGACATTGATTTCTGTCAGATGGTCACCGATCACGTCGAGCCCAACGAAGATCAGGCCTTTTTCGCGCAGGGTCGGGCCGACTGCGGCGGCGATCTCACGATCACGTTCGGTCAGTGGCCGTGCCTCGCCACGGCCACCTGCAGCCAGGTTGCCGCGGGTCTCTCCGGCAGCCGGAATACGTGCCAGGCAGTAGGGTACCGGTTCCCCGTCTATCATCAGGATGCGTTTGTCGCCGTCCTTGATCGCAGGCAGGTAGGCCTGCGCCATGATCTGCTGGTGGCCGTGCAGGGTCAGGGTTTCCAGAATCACCGAGAGATTCGGGTCGCCCTCACGGTGGCGAAATATCTGCGATCCGCCCATGCCATCAAGGGGTTTGAGAATGATGTCACGGTGCTCATCGGCAAACTGGCGCACAATGTCGGGGCGCCGGCTTACCAGAGTCGCAGGTGTGTATTGAGGAAACTGGGTGGCGAAGAACTTTTCATTGCAGTCGCGCAGACTCTGCGGCCGATTGACCACCAGTACGCCGTCGCGCTCGGCCTGCTCGAGCAGGTAGGTGGAGTAGACGAACTCGTTATCGAAGGGCGGGTCCTTGCGCATCAGGATCACGTCCAGTTCGGCGAGCGGCGTGTCCTGTTCCGTACCAAGGGTGAACCAGCGCTGCGGATCGTTGAACACTTCCAGAGAACGCAGGCGGGCGCGAGCCTGACCGCGAACCTGATAGAGATCCTGCTGCTCCATGTAGAACAGCGACCAGCCGCGTGTTTGAGCGGCCAGCAACATGGCCAGCGAGCTGTCTTTCTTGAAGGAGATGCTGGCAATAGGATCCATGACGATCCCGAGACGAAGGCTCATGGGGGGATAAACTCCGTGAGATGAGGGTGGCGGCCGGGCTGACCGAGCCGAATGACGGCTCTCAGGGTGGCGCCGGCCGGGCCGCGTGGTCAAGGGCGGAGCTGCCCGGGAAGCCTTATAGATTGCATCTGGAGAGTGTGCTAAAAAGGCCCGACGATTGGGTCAAGACCCATCGAAGACTGGGCCTCAGGCATACTGATAACGCGAATATAACGACTCACCGAGGCGATGGTAGGGCAAACATGGAACAGCATACCGAGGGTTTGAAAGTGATGGTGATCGACGATTCGAAAACGATTCGTCGCACCGCTGAAACTCTGCTGAAAAAAGTGGGTTGTGATGTCATCACTGCGGTCGATGGCTTCGATGCCCTGGCCAAGATTGCCGACACGCATCCCAGCATCATCTTTGTTGACATCATGATGCCGCGTCTCGATGGGTATCAGACCTGTGCCCTGATCAAGAACAACAGTGCTTTCAAGTCCACGCCAGTGATCATGCTGTCCTCCAAGGACGGCCTGTTCGACAAGGCCAAGGGGCGTATCGTCGGCTCCGACCAGTACCTGACCAAGCCTTTCAGCAAGGAAGAGCTGCTCGGTGCTATCAAAGCCCACGTGCCTGACTTCACCCCAGTGGAACAAGCCTCCTGACGTTCCGGCCTGACCGCCGTACGCCACTTCTGTATTGGGAAACACCATGGCTCGAATTCTGATTGTTGATGACTCACCAACCGAGATGTACAAGCTGACCGCCATGTTGGAAAAGCATGGGCATCAGGTACTCAAAGCGGAAAATGGCGCCGATGGCGTAGCTCTGGCTCGCCAGGAAAAACCCGATGCGGTGCTGATGGACATCGTCATGCCCGGCCTCAACGGTTTTCAGGCGACCCGTCAGCTGACCAAGGACGCCGAGACCAGCCACATCCCGGTGGTCATCGTTACCACCAAGGATCAGGAGACCGACAAGGTCTGGGGCAAGCGCCAGGGCGCGAAGGACTACCTGACCAAGCCGATCGATGAAGATACCTTGCTGAAGACTCTCAATGCTGTGCTGGCCGGCTGATGCCGTGCTGCTCGCGTACTAAATAAAAAGAAGGCCAAGGCTGGCATGTCCGTGCAGACTCCTTTCCAGATTCTCCTCGAGATCGACCAGCGTTGCCGAGCCCTGGCGGCCGGCCTGCCGTCGCAGCAAGCGGCGGTACAGACCTGGAGCGGTATCGGCTTTCGCATGGGCGAGCGATTCTTTGTCGCGCCGATGGGGGAGGTGGGTGAGGTACTGCACGAGCCGCGCTACACCCTGCTGCCGGGTGTCAAAGGCTGGGTCAAAGGGGTGGCCAACGTGCGTGGCCGCCTGCTGCCGATCATGGACCTGTGCGGGTTCTTCGGTAATGAGCTGTCGCCGCTGCGCAAGTTGCGGCGAATTCTGGTGGTCGACTATCAGGAAATCTTCGCTGGCCTGACGGTCGATGAAGTTTTCGGTATGCAGCACTTCCCCGTGGATGCATTTTCAGAACAACTGCCGCCTCTCGAGGCGAGCATTGCGCCGTTTATCCACGGTGTCTTCCAACGAGAACAGCCCTGGTTGGTGTTCAGCCCTCATGCGCTGACGGCCGATCCTGGCTTCCTCGATGTGTCCTTTCAGTAGATTTTCGGTTGGGTCGGTTCTTCCGGCCCTTTGGCGTTACATGGGAACCGTAGTGCGGTCGGTCCAGGCGGGGGCCAGAAAATGAAAAAATTCAATGCAGGTAATTTGTTGGTCGGGGCGCGCAGTAGCACGCTGATCGCGACGCTGTTCGTCGTGCTGATCGTTTCCATCGTGCTGTTGTTCGCGAACTTCGCCTACATCAACACCCAGTCCAACTACGATACCGAGTACATCAGCCACTCCGGTGAGCTGCGCGTACTGTCCCAGCGTATCGCCAAGAACGCCACGGAAGCTGCGGCAGGTAAAGCCGAAGCGTTCGGCCTGTTGCGCGACGCGCGTAACGACTTCCAGCTGCGCTGGGGGTATCTGACCGATGGTGATGCCAGCAGTGGCTTGCCGTCGGCGCCCGCGTCGGTGCAGGCGCAGATGGCTGCGGTGCAGCAGGACTGGGATAGCCTGCGGCAGAATACCGACGCCATTCTGGCCAGTGAACAGACCGTACTGTCCCTGCACCAGGTAGCCGCCACCCTGGCGGAAACCATCCCGCAGTTGCAGGTCGAGTACGAGGAAGTGGTCGACATCCTGCTGGAAAGCGGTGCGCCGGCTGCCCAGGTTTCTGTAGCCCAACGCCAGTCGCTGCTGGCCGAGCGTATTCTCGGCTCGGTGAACAAGGTACTGGCCGGTGACGAAGACTCGGTACAGGCCGCCGACATGTTCGGCCGTGACGCCAGCCTGTTCGGCCGTGTACTGGCTGCAATGCTCGAAGGCAACGCGGCGATGGAAATCAGCCAGGTGACCGACGAGGAAGCCCTCGAACGTCTGGCCGAGATTTCCGAGCTGTTCGAATTCGTATCCGGCTCGGTGGACGAAATTCTCGAAACCTCGCCAGAACTGTTCCAGGTACGTGAATCGGCGAACTCGATCTTCACCGTGTCGCAGACCCTGCTGGACAAGGCCTCCGAACTCGCCGTCGGCTTTGAGAACCTGGCCTCGGGCCGTGCCATCAACACCCTGTTCGGCTACGTGCTGGGTGGCCTGGCGCTGGGTGCGATCATCCTCATCGGTCTGGTGATGGTGCGTGAAACCAACCGCCGTCTGGCCGAGACCGCCGAGAAGAACGAGCGTAACCAGGCCGCGATTCTGCGTCTGCTCGACGAAATCGCCGACCTCGCAGACGGTGACTTGACCGTGGCCGCGACGGTAACCGAAGACTTCACCGGTGCCATCGCCGACTCCATCAACTACTCCATCGACCAGCTGCGCGACCTGGTAGCCACGATCAACCTGACCGCCGTTCAGGTTGCCGGTGCTGCCCAGGAAACCCAGGCCACGGCGATGCACCTGGCGGAAGCTTCCGAGCACCAGGCGCAGGAAATTGCCGGCGCCTCTGCGGCGATCAACGAAATGGCCGTGTCGATTGACCAGGTATCGGCGAACGCCTCGGAATCCTCCGCGGTAGCGGAACGTTCCGTAGCCATCGCCAACAAGGGTAACGAAGTCGTACACAACACCATCACCGGCATGGATAACATCCGTGAGCAGATCCAGGACACTTCGAAGCGGATCAAACGCCTCGGTGAGTCGTCCCAGGAGATTGGTGACATCGTTAGCCTGATTAACGACATTGCCGACCAGACCAACATCCTCGCACTGAACGCCGCGATCCAGGCCTCCATGGCCGGTGATGCAGGCCGCGGCTTCGCCGTGGTAGCGGACGAGGTACAGCGCCTCGCAGAACGTTCCTCGGCGGCGACCAAGCAGATCGAGGCGCTGGTAAAAACCATTCAGACCGACACCAACGAAGCCGTTATCTCCATGGAGCAGACGACTTCCGAAGTGGTGCGCGGTGCCCGCCTGGCGCAGGACGCCGGGGTGGCACTGGAAGAGATCGAGAAGGTATCGAAAACCCTCGCGGCCCTCATCCAGAACATTTCCAACGCCGCGCGTCAGCAGGCCTCTTCGGCCGGTCACATTTCCAACACCATGAACGTGATCCAGGAGATCACCTCGCAGACGTCCTCGGGTACCACCGCCACCGCCAAGAGCATTGGTAACCTGGCCAAGATGGCCAGTGAGATGCGCAAGTCGGTGTCCGGTTTCACCCTGCCAGACGCCTGATAAAGGAGTGCGGAGGCTGGCGGCAGCCTTCGCTACATAGCCATGACTCAGGGCGAAGGTATGCAGTCAGCGGGCGTTTGGGCATTGCGCCCGGTGGCCGATATGTCGCAAGCCGATTTTCACGACTGGCAGACGTTGCTCGAAGCGCGTACCGGTGTGGTGATCAGCGAGCAGCGGCGCGCCTTTCTGCAGACCAACCTGAGTGCGCGCATGCGCGAACTGGGCGTCACGGATTACGCCAGCTATTACCGTCAGGTCACCGATGGCCCGCGTGGCGCGGTGGAGTGGTCGACCCTGCTGGATCGTCTGACCGTGCAGGAAACTCGTTTCTTCCGCCACCCGCCGTCCTTCGAGGTGCTCTCGCAGTACCTGCAGGAGCGTCTGGCGGCGGGCCTGGGCAAACCCTGGGAGTTCTGGAGCGTGGGTTGCTCCAGTGGTGAAGAGCCTTACTCGCTGGCGATTCAGGCCGCGGATGCGCTTCAAGGCAGCGAGTTGCCCGAGCACTTCGCGGTAACCGGCACGGATATCAGTCAGGGCGCACTGAGCAAGGCACGCGAGGCGTGTTATTCGGTGCGACGCCTGGAGCAGGTGAGTGACGAGCTGCGCGAGCGCTACTTTCTCGCACAGGCCGATGGACGCTTCAAGGTAGTACCGAGCCTGGCTGCGCGCGTGTGCTGCGCCAAGCTCAATGTGCTGGAACTGGCCAAGGCGCCGATGTCCGGCATGGATGTGATTTTCTGTCAGAACTTGCTGATCTATTTCCGCCGCTGGCGTCGCCGCGACATCCTCAATCGCCTGGCCGAAAGCCTGGCGCCGGGTGGCCTGCTGGTCGTGGGCGTGGGCGAAGTAGCCGGTTGGCAGCACCCGCAACTGGTGCCGGTGGCCGACGAGCGAGTTCTGGCGTTTACCCGCAAGGGATAAGGCCAAGTTTATGAGTGGAGTGGCTATGGGTGATCGGCATGATTATGTCGCCCTGGAGTGGGTCAAAGGCGAGATCGGGGAAACCCTGAAGCAGGCGCGGCAAGCCCTGGAGGCGTTCGTCGAGAACCCGCAGGACCCTACGCGCATGCGCTTCTGCCTGACCTACGTGCACCAGGTTCACGGCACCTTGCAGATGGTCGAATTCTACGGCGCCGCGTTGCTCGCCGAAGAAATGGAGCAGTTGGCCAAGGCGTTGATGGAAGGTCGCGTAGCCAATCAGGGCGAAGCCCTGGAAGTGCTGATGCAGGCCATCCTGCAATTGCCGGTGTACCTCGACCGTATCCAGACCGCTCGCCGCGACCTGCCCATGGTCGTGCTGCCTCTGCTCAACGACCTGCGTGCCGCCCGTGGCGAGAAGCTGCTGTCGGAAACCAGCCTGTTTTCCCCGGACATGTCCGCGCGCCTGCCGGCGCTGCCATCCGACAGCCTGGCGCGCCTGCGTACCGCCGAGCTTCCCGTGCTGTTGCGCAAACTGCGGCAGATGCTGCAAATGGCCCTGGTCGGCGTGATCCGCAATCAGGATCTGGCGACCAATCTGGGTTATATGGCGCGCGTCTTCGCGCGCCTGGAAACACTGTGCAAGGACGCCCCGCTGGGCAGCCTGTGGCAGATCGCTTCCGGCATGGTCGAAGGTTTGGCCAACGGCAGCGTGGTCAACGGCACGTCGGTGCGTACCCTGCTGCGTCAGGTCGACAAGGAGCTCAAGCGCCTGGTCGAACAGGGCGCCGATGGCATCAACCAGTCTGCGCCCGATGAGCTGACCAAGAACCTGCTGTTCTACGTCGCCAAGGCGCCGGCACAGTCGCCGCGCATTCGTGCGCTGAAGGAGCAGTATCGCCTCGACGAAGCACTGCCTGACAATGAGGTGGTGGACGAGGAACGTGCTCGCCTGGCCGGGCCAGACCGTGACGCCATGCGTTCGGTGGTCGCCGCGCTGTGCGAGGAACTGGTGCGGGTCAAGGACAGCCTCGATCTGTTCGTGCGCAGCGATCGTAGCCAGCCCGGTGAGCTGGACGCCCTGCTTGCACCGCTCAAGCAGATCGCCGATACCCTCGCGGTGCTTGGCTTCGGTCAGCCGCGCAAGGTCATTCTCGATCAGATCGACGTCATCCATGGCCTGTCTCTCGGTCAGCGCGAGCCGAACGATGCGGTGCTGATGGACGTCGCTGGCGCGCTGCTCTATGTCGAGGCGACGTTGGCCGGCATGGTCGGCCCGAGCGACGACGGCCCGAATGAGCAGAGCCATCTGCCGACCACCGACGTGGCGCAGATCCACCAGCTTGTCATCAAGGAAGCGCGCAATGGCCTGGAACAGGCCAAGGACGCGATCATCGAATTCATCGCCTCGCAGTGGAATCATGAGCACCTGGCCCGTGTGCCCGAGCTGCTGACCCAGGTCCGTGGCGGCCTGGCGATGATTCCGCTGCAGCGCGCTGCCGACCTGCTCAATGCCTGCAACCGCTACATCCAGGAACAGCTGCTTGCGCGCAAGGCCGTGCCCAACTGGCAGAGCCTGGACACCCTGGCCGATGCCATCACCAGCGTCGAGTACTACCTCGAGCGGCTGTCCGAGGACCATGGCACGCAGGGCGATCTGATTCTCGACGTTGCCGAGGAAAGCCTGGAAACCCTGGGTTACCCGCTCAAGGAAAAACCGTCGATCCTCGACCGTGTCGAGCCGCAGGAAGAAAGCCTGGCACCGCTGGCTGACCCGCTGCAGGAAATCGAGCTGCTGGGTGCCGAAGACGAACAGCTCGAAGAGCCCCTGGCCGAGAGCGATGCGCTGACCTTCGATGTGGTCGAGCCGTCCAGCGATGAGGTTGCGGATCTGCAACTGCTGGACGCTGAGCCCGAGCAGTCGGACGCCCGTGAGACTGCCGACAGCTTTACCTTCGAGCTAGACGAGCTTGAAGAGCTACCCGCCCTGCAGGACGAAGAGACTGTTGCCGCACCGCTGCTTGACGCTGAGCCGGAGCTTGAGCTCGAAGAGCTGAGCCTGGACCAACTGGCCGAGCCGGCGCAGTGGGATGAGCTGGAACTGGCCGATCTGGAACTACCGGAAGTCGAGCTGCCCAGCGCACCGCAGGTGCAGGAACTGCCGGATGAACCGGCAGCGGAGAAGCCGCTGTCGATGGCCGATGTCATGGCCGCACCGGTCCAGGCGATCAATCCGCCTGCCGCCGATGTGCCGCCGAGCCTGTTGCCGCCGCCTGCCGATGAAGAGCCGGTGGACGAAGAGCTGCTGGAAGTCTTCATCGAAGAAGTCGGCGAAGTGCTGGAAACCATCGGTGAGTACCTGCCGCAGTGGCAGGCCGATACCGACAACAAGGACGCGCTGATCGAAGTTCGTCGCGCCTTCCACACGCTCAAGGGCAGCGGGCGCATGGTTCGCGCGCTGATCATCGGTGAGCTGGGCTGGTCCATCGAGAACCTGCTCAACCGCGTGCTGGACCGCAGCATCGAGCCGAACGCGCCTGTGCAGCAGGTGGTACTCGATGTCGTGGCGCTGATGCCGGCGCTGGTCGACGAGTTTGCCGCCAAGGCGCAGCGTCAGCGCGACGATGTCGATCTGCTGGCGGCCACCGCGCATGCCCTGGCCAAGGGGCTGACGCCCCCAAAATCTAACGCCCCGGCCACCCAGCAGGTAGCCGAGCCCGTGGGCGTTGACGACGCTACCGAGGTCGTCGAGCTGGACGAGTCGGCCAACGACCAAGCGCTCGATGGTGAGCCCCTCGACCCGCAGTTGCTGGAAATTTTCCGCAACGAGGCGGAAACCCATCTGGATACTCTGGTGGGCTTTCTTGCCGACTGCGCGCAGGAACTGCCGCAGCCAGTCACCGACGACCTGCAGCGTGCGCTGCACACCCTCAAGGGCAGCGCCTATATGGCCGGGATCCTGCCGGTGGCAGAAATCGCGGCGCCGCTGGAGAAGCTGGTCAAGGAGTTCAAGACCAACCTGATCCAGGTGGATCTGGCGGCTGCCGAGCTGTTGAGCAGCGCCGAGGGCGTGTTCCGTATCGGTCTCGACAATCTCGAGACCCAGCCTCTGGCACCCATTCCTGGCGCAGAGGCACTTCTTGCTCGCGTCCAGGCGTTGCATCAGGAGCGTCTCGCCAGTGCCGAAGACGAGCGTATGGCGCAGAGCGGCGAAAGTCGCGACCCGCAGATGATCAGCATCTTCCTCGCCGAAGGCATGGATATCTTGCTGGACGCCGAGGACCTGCTACGCAAATGGCGTGAGCATCCGTCCGAGCGCCAGGAGCTGTCTGCGCTGCTGGAGGAACTGACGACCCTCGGCCGTGGCGCCGAAATGGCCGAGCTGCCGCAGATCGACGAACTTTGCGAAGCCCTGCTGGATCTTTATGGCGCCGTCGAAGAAGGCAGTCTGGCGGTCAGCGAGCGCTTCTTCGACGAGGCGGAGAAGGCCCACGAAGCGCTGATCGGGATGATGGATCAGGTCGCTGCGGCCTTGCAGGTCACCCCGCAACCCGAGCGGGTGCAGGCGCTACGTGATCTGCTGAGCGAAGCCATCGATCCGCATACCTTGGCCTTGCTCACGCCTGGCGTCGAAGGGCTGGAAGTCATCGAGTTGGACCAGGCCACTGCCGAGCTGGAACAAGAAGCCGAGGCTGAGCCGGTGCTGTGGCAAGAGGCACCCGCCGAACCGGACGTCGCCGAAGACATTGATCTGGAGTCGCAGTCCGAGGCCGAGCTGGGCTTCAGCCCTGTCGACGCCGATCTCGATGAGGAAATGGTCGAGATCTTCCTCGAAGAGGCTGTGGATATTCTCGATAGCGCTGGTCAGGCGCTGGAGCGCTGGCTCAGTGAACCGGACAACACCATGCCGCTGTCCTCGCTGCAGCGCGACCTGCACACCCTCAAGGGTGGTGCACGCATGGCCGCGATTCGCCCGATTGGTGATCTTGGCCACGAACTTGAGTCGCTCTACGAGGGTTTGGTCGATCGCCGTTACAACCATTCGCCGGCGCTGGGCAATCTGCTGCAGCAAAGCCATGATCGCCTGGCGCAGATGCTCGATCAGTTGCAGGCCCGACTGCCGTTGGTCTCTGGTGACGACCTGATTCAGGCAATTCGTCAGTTCCGCCAGGGCGGTACGCCGCAGAGCCTGTCGGCGGCTGTCGCCCAGGTTGAGCCGGAGCTGGACGACGAACTCGTCGAGCCGATCAAGGTGGTGGAGCCGGATAGCTTCGGGCTGCCGCCCCTGGCGCTGGTCGAAGACGAAATCGTGCTCGACGAAGTGCCACAGGCAGAGCCAGAGGCAGTGTTGCCGCTGATCGACGAAGTCGAGCTGGTAGTACCCGAAGACGAAATGCCTGTTGCCGAGCCCGAGCCGCAAGGTACGACGCTGGCCAACTGGCATGAAGAGCGTGATCCTGAACTGGTCGAAATCTTCCTCGAGGAAGGTTTCGACATCATCGACAGCGCCGGCGCCGCGCTGCAGCGCTGGATGGGCGATGTCGACAACAGTCTGGAGCTGGAAGCCCTGCAGCGTGACCTGCACACCCTCAAGGGTGGTGCGCGCATGGCTGAAATTCGTGAAATCGGCGATTTGGCTCACGAGCTGGAATTCCTGTACGAGGGGCTCGGCGGTGGTCGCCTGCGGGCTAGCCAGGAGCTGTTCACCCTGTTGCAGGCCTGTCATGACCGCCTGGCCGAGATGCTCGAGGCCGTGCGAGATAAGCGGGCGGTGCCGCAGGGCCATGCCCTGATCGAGACGATCAAACGCTTTCGTGCCAACCCTGACGAGCAACTGAGCATGCCGTCGGCGGTACAGCTCAGGGCGGTGGTCGAGAGCGATGAAGCCGAAGAGGCTGACAGCGACATCCTCGATATCTTCCTCGAAGAAGGCGATGACCTGCTCGAGGCGATGGAGGTGTCGATCGGGCGCTGGGAAGAACAGCGCGATGATGTCAGCGCCATCGACGAAATGCTGCGCACGCTGCACACCCTCAAGGGTGGTGCGCGTCTGGCTGGGCAGAAACGCCTTGGCGATCTGAGCCACGACCTGGAACAACATCTCAGCGAGGCTCTGCTGCAGGGCGCCCCCTGGCCGGAGAGCCTGTTGCTCGACGTGCAGTCCGGTTTCGAAGGGCTGCAGAATGAGCTCGACGTACTGCGCCAGCGTCTTAGCGCCAGTCTCGGTGATGAGCCGGTGGCGGCCGATGCCGAGGTCGAGCCAGCGGCAGCGCCTGTGAGCAATCTGCTCAACCCGATCGTTGCTGCCAGTGACGTGCCAAGCCAGTTGCAGGCGCCGAAGGTGCTGCCGTTCGTACAGCGTGCGCAGGAGGCCGCACTGGAGGCAGCGTCCCGCCGTGCGCCACAGGAGCTGGTCAAGGTGCCAGCCGAGCTGCTCGAAGGCCTGGTCAACCTGGCCGGTGAGACGTCGATCTTCCGCGGACGTGTCGAGCAACAGGTGAGCGATGTCGGTTTCACTCTGAGCGAGATGGAAGCGACCATCGACCGGGTACGTGACCAGCTGCGTCGTCTCGATACCGAGACCCAGGCGCAAATTCTCAGCCGCTACCAGGCTGAGGCCGAGCGCGCCGGTTATGAAGATTTCGACCCGCTGGAGATGGACCGCCACTCGCAACTGCAGCAGCTCTCGCGCGCGCTGTTCGAATCGGCCTCCGACTTGCTCGATCTGAAGGAAACCCTGGCGGCGAAGAACCGCGACGCCGAGACCCTGTTGCTGCAACAGGCGCGGGTCAACACCGAGCTGCAGGAAGGTCTGATGCGCACCCGCATGGTGCCGTTCGACCGCCTGGTGCCGCGTCTGCGTCGCATCGTGCGCCAGGTTGCAGGCGAATTGGGCAAGCAGGTGGAGTTCGTCGTCGGCAACGCCGAAGGGGAAATGGACCGCACGGTGCTCGAGCGCATCGTCGCGCCGCTGGAACATATGCTGCGTAACGCCGTCGATCACGGCATCGAGCTGAGCGATGTGCGTCGCGCGGCTGGCAAGTCGGAGACCGGCACCATCCGCCTCAATCTCGGTCGTGAGGGCGGCGATATCGTTCTTACCCTGGACGATGACGGCGGTGGTATTCGCCTGGAAGCCGTGCGGCGCAAGGCCATCGAGCGTGGGCTGATGGACGCCGACAGCGACCTGAGCGATCACGAAATCCTGCAGTTCATTCTTGAGGCGGGTTTCTCCACTGCCGAGAAGGTCACGCAGATTTCCGGCCGTGGTGTCGGCATGGACGTGGTGCACTCGGAGGTCAAGCAACTCGGCGGTGCGATGAGCATCGACTCGACGCTGGGCCAGGGCACGCGCTTCACCATTCGCCTGCCGTTCACCGTGTCGGTCAACCGTGCGCTGATGGTGTACTCCGGCGAAGACCTCTACGCCATCCCGCTGAACACCATCGAAGGTATCGTGCGGGTGTCGCCGTTCGAGCTGGAGGCCTATTACGCGCCTGACGCGCCGCGCTTCGAATACGCCGGACAGGCCTACGAGCTGAAGTACCTGGGCGACCTGCTGAACAATGGCCAGCATCCCAAACTGGTGGGTCAGAGCCTGCCGCTGCCGGTCATTCTGGTGCGCTCCAGCGAGCACGCCGTGGCGGTGCAGGTAGACAGCCTGGCCGGCTCGCGCGAGATCGTGGTGAAGAGCCTCGGCCCGCAGTTCGCCGGGGTGCACGGGATCTCCGGTGCGACCATCCTCGGTGACGGCCGCGTGGTGGTGATTCTCGATCTGCTGGCGACCATTCGTGTGCTGCATGCGCATCTGCAGAATCAGCTGATGCCGCGCCTGGCTTCGCGTCAGGCTTCGGCCAGCGAAGAGGTGGAGGTCGACCGTCCGACGCTGGTCATGGTGGTCGACGACTCGGTCACCGTGCGCAAGGTCACCAGCCGTTTGCTCGAGCGTAACGGCATGAACGTGGTCACCGCCAAGGACGGGGTCGACGCTATTGCCCAGCTTCAGGAACACAAGCCTGACATCATGCTGCTGGACATCGAAATGCCGCGCATGGACGGCTTCGAGGTGGCCACGCTGGTGCGCCACGACGAGCGCCTGAAGGACCTGCCGATCATCATGATCACCTCGCGTACCGGCGAGAAGCACCGCGAGCGGGCCATGTCCATCGGCGTCAACCAATACCTCGGCAAGCCCTATCAGGAGTCCTTGCTGCTCGAGACCATCGCTCAGTTGGTGGATAGCCATCGGGTCAAACGGACATGACAGACAAAACCTCCGCGCGCATTGCAGTAATCGCCGACACCTCGTTGCAGCGCCATGTGTTGCAGCAGGCATTGGCCGGTGGCGGTTATCAGGTAGTGCTCAACAGCGACCCGGCGCGGCTCGACGAGGAGCAACTGGCTGCCTGCGAAACCGACCTGTGGTTGGTGGACCTGGCTCAGTCGGAAGATTCGCCGCTGGTCGACAGCCTGCTCGAGCGTGCCAGTGCCCCAGTGCTGTTCGGCGAGGGGCATGCGCCCGAGCGACACTCGGAGAACTACCCACGCTGGGAGCGCAGCCTGTTCGGCAAACTCAAGCGCCTGGTCGGTGATCCGACTCAGGCGGTCGGGCCCAGCCTGCAGGCACTGCTCGATGAAGCGCAGCGTCCAGCGCGTCTGGAGCTGCCGCAAGCATTGGCCAATACGCCGCTTAAAGCTGGCGAGCCGGCACGCCAGGTCTGGTTGCTGGCTGCCTCGCTGGGTGGCCCGGCAGCGGTCAAGGCATTTCTCGATGCCCTGCCGGGTGGCTTGCCCATCGGCTTCATCTACGCCCAGCACATCGATGCCAGTTTCGAGGCGGCCCTGCCGCAGGCGGTCGGTCGACATAGCCAGTGGCACGTCAACTCGGCACGTCATGGCGATCCGGTGCGGTGCGGTGAAGTGGTGGTGGTGCCGATCAGCAACGAGCTGGGCTTTGCCGAAGGCGGTGCGATGCAGATTACCGAACGCGGTTGGCCTGAGCCCTATAGCCCTTCCATCGATCAGATGATGCTCAATCTGGCGCAGCAATTCGGCGGCCTGTGCGGTGTGATCGCGTTCAGCGGCATGGGCAGTGATGGCAGCGCCGCTGCCGCTTACGTCAAACGCCAGGGTGGCTTGATCTGGACCCAGCGCGCCGACAGTTGCGCCAGCCCGAGCATGCCCGACAGCCTGCGCGAGGGCGGCTACAGCAGTTTCAGTGCCGATCCGCGTGAGTTGGCCGTGGCCCTGGTCAATCACCTCGCCGAACATTGCAGTTGAGGACGTTTCAATGAGCCAAGCCGTCGCCACCCAGAACAGCGCCGCCAGTCTCACCGGCTTGCTGGTGCCGCTGGCCGACCGCACTTTGCTGCTGCCCAACGTGGCGGTGGCGGAGCTGATTCCCTATCGCGCGCCGCAGACGACCGAAGGTACTCCCGACTGGTTTCTCGGCCAGATCGCCTGGCGTGACCTGCGCCTGCCGCTGCTCTCCTTCGAGGCCGCCAGCGGTGGTCAGGCACAGGTTGCCAGTGGCGCTCGCGTTGCGGTGATCAATGCCCTGGGCGGTCGTCCCAAGGTCAAGTTCATCGCCTTGCTGGTGCAGGGTATTCCGCGCTCGCTGAAGGTCGGCAGCGACCTGGCGGCGGCGGATGTCGAACTGGCTCCGCTGGAGCTTGGGGCTGCGCGCGTCGGTGACGACGTGGTGCGTATTCCTGATCTGGCGGCACTGGAGCAACTGCTCGCCGATGCTGGCCTGATCTGAAATAACCCAGCGCGATCGCATCGCTCATGAAAAAGCCCCGGCACTGGCCGGGGCTTTTTCGTTACTGCCTTGAGATGATCAGCGCTGTGGTTGCTGCGCTGCGGACTTCTCTGCAGTCAGGTTGTCGTCTTTAGACGGAGCCTGATCCCAGTAGTCGGCATTGGTGATGCCAAGCTTCTCGGGGTGGAAGACCGGGTCTTTGCCCTCGTCCAACTGCTGCTCGTAATCCTTCAGGCACTTATAGGCGACCTTGTGCATGAGCAGGATGGCGATGATGTTCAGCCAGGCCATCAGGCCCACACCGAGGTCACCCAGATCCCAGGCGAAAGTAGCGGTATGCACGGTGCCGTACACGGTAGCCGCGATGATGCCGAATTTCAGCAGCAGGGTGAGGATGGGGCGCTTCACCTTGCGGTTGATGTAGGCAATGTTGGTTTCGGCGATGTAGTAGTACGCCAGGATGGTGGTGAAGGCGAAGAAGAACAGGGCGATGGCAACGAAGGCGTTACCGAAACCGGGCATCATGTTCTCCATCGCGGTCTGCACGTAACCCGGGCCTGCGGCTACGCCAGCGATACCGGTGAACAGCGCGCTACCATCAGGAGCCTGAACGTTGTACTGGCCGGTGATCAGCAACATGAACGCGGTTGCGGAGCAGACGAACAGGGTGTCGATGTAAACCGAGAAGCCCTGAACCAGGCCCTGTTTGGCTGGGTGGCTGACCGCTGCGGCCGACGAGGCATGCGGGCCGGTGCCTTGGCCTGCTTCGTTGGAGTACACGCCGCGTTTCACGCCCCACTGAATGGCCATGCCGACGATGGCGCCGAAACCAGCTTCGAGGCCGAAGGCGCTCTTGAAGATCAGTGCGATGACGTCCGGCAGTTGGCTGATGTTGAGCAGGATGATCACCAACGCCACCAGGATGTAGCCCAGCGCCATGAACGGCACGACTACTTGGGTGAAGTGGGCGATACGCTTGACGCCGCCGAAAATGATCAGGCCGATCAGTACTGCCAGGACTGCCGCAGTGACGTTCGGGTCGATACCGAAGGCGGTCTGCACGCTGGAGGCGATGGAGTTGGCCTGTACGCCCGGCAGCAGCAGGCCGCAGGCGAACACGGTAACGATGGCGAACAGCCAGGCGTACCATTTCAGACCCAGGCCGCGCTCGATGTAGAAAGCAGGGCCACCGCGGTATTCACCGTTGAGCTTTTCTTTGTACACCTGGCCGAGGGTCGACTCGACGAAGGCCGAGCTGGCGCCGAGGAAGGCCACCATCCACATCCAGAAAACGGCGCCCGGACCACCGAAGGTGATCGCGGTGGCCACACCGGCGATGTTACCGGTACCGACACGACCGGCGAGGGTCATTGTCAGCGCCTGGAAGGAAGTGATGCCGTGTTCATCGGTCTTGCCGGTGAACATCAGGCGAATCATTTCTTTGAAATGGCGAACCTGGAGGAAGCGGCCGCGCAGGGAGAAGTAGAGACCAACGCCAAGACATAGATAGATCAGCGCCGGACTCCAGACCAGACCGTTAAGGGTCGAGACCAGTTCGTTCATGCAATGCTCCTGGGCATGCGGCCGCCTTTTGGGCGGGGCCGAAGCCCGTTGATTTGTTATTGGAAGAGGAACGACGCTGCGGGGCGCCGGCCTCGGCCGCGCGCGAATTGCTGGTGAGCGGGTCGCGCATGCGGCGCGCAGAGCATGACAAAGACTGTCGATCTTGCAATCTCTTGAAATCACATTTTGTTACGCTCAGGCGACATTTTACGCCTGCAGGTCGCCCCA
This sequence comes from Pseudomonas sp. YY-1, assembly GCF_002843095.1. Lineage (NCBI taxonomy): Bacteria > Pseudomonadati > Pseudomonadota > Gammaproteobacteria > Pseudomonadales > Pseudomonadaceae > Pseudomonas > Pseudomonas sp. YY-1. Next base: position 78,704 of record NZ_PJLX01000006.1, read on the forward strand.
GAGCTGTTGGGCAACGCTCAATGCCACCACGGGGGCCGTTTCCGTGCGCAGAACGCGTGGGCCCAGGCGGGCGGCGTGGAAGCCTGCGCCCTTGGCCTGGTCGACTTCGGCGTCGCTCAAACCGCCTTCAGGGCCGATGAGAAAGGCCAGGCTATTGGGTTTGTCGTGGCTTTGCAGGGGAGCTGCAACCGGGTGCAACACCAGCTTCAGATCGGCTTCGATCTGCTGCAGCCAGGCGTCCAGCTCCAGTGGCGGGTTGATCACCGGCAACACCGAGCGGCCACACTGCTCGCAGGCGCTGATCGCCACCTGACGCCAATGGGCGATGCGCTTGTCGGCGCGCTCGTCTTTCAGGCGTACCTCGCAGCGCGCGGAGACGATCGGGGTGATTTCGCTGGCGCCCAACTCAGTAGCTTTCTGGATCGCCCAGTCCATGCGCTCGCCGCGCGACAGGCCCTGCCCCAGATGGATACGCAGCGGCGATTCGCTCAGCCCGGCGATAGACTCGCGCAGCTCGACACGCACACTCTTCTTGCCTACCTCGATCAGCTCGCCGAGGTATTCCTGGCCGCTGCCGTCGAACAGCTGCACGGCATCGCCCACTGCATGGCGCAGCACACGGCCAATGTAATGGGCCTGCGCTTCGGGCAGGTCGTGTTGGCCGAGGGAGAGCGGGGCATCGATGAAGAAGCGGGACAGGCGCATGACGTATCAACCTTGAGCAGAGGCGCGAATTCTAGCTGTAGGGTGCGCTGTGCGCACCGCTCCTGAGTCAGCCCGGATCGCGATGATCGGGGTAACGGTTGTCCACTGCCACGCTGACGGACTCTCGGGTGGCGATATCGATGCCCTCGCTGGCTACCTCGGCGAGGAAGTCGATCTCTTCGGGTGTGATCACGTAGGGCGGCAGGAAGTACACCACGCTGCCCAGTGGGCGCAGCAGCGCGCCGCGCTCCAGTGCGTGCTGGTAAACGCGCAGGCCTCGCCGCTCCTGCCAGGGGTAGGCTGCCTTGCTGGCCTTGTCCTGCACCATCTCGATGGCCAGAGCCATGCCGGTCTGGCGCACTTCGGCGACATGCGGATGGTCGGCCAGGTGCGCGGTGGCGCTGGCCATGCGCGCGGCCAGGACCTTGTTGCGTTCGATCACGTCGTCATCGCGGAAGATATCCAGCGTCGCCAGGGCGGCGGCGCAGGCCAGCGGGTTGCCGGTGTAGGTGTGCGAGTGCAGGAAGGCGCGCAGGGTGGCGTAGTCGTCATAGAAGACGCCATAGATCTCATCGGTGGTCAGCACCGCTGCCATCGGCAGGTAGCCGCCGGTCAGCGCCTTGGACAGCACCAGGAAATCCGGGGTGATGCCAGCCTGCTCGCAGGCGAACATCGTGCCGGTACGGCCGAAACCGACGGCAATTTCGTCGTGGATCAGGTGCACGCCGTAGCGGTCGCAGGCCTCGCGCAAGAGCCTGAGGTAGATCGGGTGGTACATGCGCATGCCGCCGGCGCCCTGGATCAGCGGCTCGACGATTACCGCGGCGACTTCGTGGTGATGCTCGGCCAGTGTCTGCTCCATGTGGGCGAACATGACGCGCGAATGTTCTTCCCAGCTCACGCCCTCGGGGCGCAGGTAGCAATCCGGGCTAGGCACTTTTAGGGTGTCGAGCAGCAGCGGCTTGTAGGTGTCGGTGAACAGCGACACGTCACCCACCGACATCGCCGCCACGGTTTCACCGTGATAGCTGTTGCTCAGGGTGACGAAGCGCTTCTTCTCCGGTCGGCCGTTGTTGAGCCAGTAGTGGAAGCTCATCTTCAGCGCGACTTCGATGCCCGAGGATCCATTGTCGGCGTAGAACACCTTGTTCAGGCCTACCGGGGTGATCTGCACCAGGCGCTCGGACAGCTCGATGACCGGTTGATGGGTAAAGCCGGCGAGCATCACGTGTTCGAGGTTTTCCAATTGCTCGCGGATGCGCGCGTTGATACGCGGGTTGGCGTGGCCGAAGACGTTGACCCACCAAGAGCTGACGGCATCCAGGTAGCGTTTGCCGTCGAAGTCTTCGAGCCATACGCCAGAGGCCTTGCGAATGGCCACTAGCGGCAGGCGCTGGTGATCCTTCATCTGGGTGCAGGGGTGCCACAACACGTCGAGGTCGCGTTGCATCCAGTGTTGGTTCAGGCTCATTAACGATCTCCCAGTGTTCGGCGGCACAGCCTACCAGAAGCCACCACTGAGACGTGGACGCTACCGTCGGTCTGCTGCAATGCGCCGTCCGCGCCGCTGTGGCTGAACTCTACGACGAGCGCGTGCAACTAAGCTGATCGGCCAACGGTGGCTGAAATGAGGTATCGCATTTCTCGATGTTTCATAGCGAAATTTTCCGCTTTAAATCGATATATTTGTCGTTAGTCTTGCTCGGACACTGAATTAGGGAAGCTCCCCATGCAATGGCGCAATACCTCTGCTCGTTATGGTCTGGTCAGCGTCGTGCTGCACTGGCTGGTGGCGTTGGTCGTGTTCGGTCTGTTCGCCCTTGGCTTCTGGATGGTGGGGCTCAGTTACTACGACCCGTGGCGCCAGAGTGCGCCGGACCTCCACAAGAGCATCGGTATCCTGCTGTTCGCGGTGATGCTGTTGCGCGTGCTGTGGCGTTTGCTCAATCCGGCGCCAGCGGCCCTGAGCAATCACGGTCCGCTCACTCGCCTGGCCTCCAAACTGGGTCATGGCGTGCTCTATTTCGGCCTGTTTGGTGTGATGATTTCCGGCTACCTGATTTCCACTGCCGATGGCCGTGGCATCGAGGTGTTCGGTCTGTTCAGTGTGCCAGCCACCCTGAGCGGTATCGCGCAACAGGAAGACATTGCTGGAGCCATTCACGAATACCTGGCCTGGGGGCTGGTGATTTTCGCTGGCCTGCATGGTCTGGCCGCACTCAAGCACCATTTCATCGACCGCGACAGTACCCTGCTGCGGATGTTCGGGCGCTGAAGCACTTCATAACCGGGCTCGTGCCCACCTAGATCGACAACCTCGCAAGGAGAACACCCATGTTGAAGAACGCCCTCGCTGCACTGGTTCTGGGTTCCGCTCTGATCGGCGGCCAGGCCATGGCGGCAGACTACGCCATCGACAAGCAAGGCCAGCACGCCTTCGTCAATTTCAAGATCAGCCACCTGGGTTACAGCTGGCTGTACGGCACCTTCAAGGACTTCGACGGCAAGTTCAGCTTCGACGCCGCCAATCCTGAGGCGAGCAAAGTCAGCGTGACCCTGAAGACTGCCAGCGTCGATACCAACCACGCTGAGCGTGACAAGCACATTCGCAGTGCCGACTTCCTCAATGCGAGCAAGCACGCTACTGCCACGTTCGAATCGACTTCGGTCAAGTCCACTGGCGAAGGCACTGCCGACGTGACCGGCAACCTGACCCTGAACGGCGTGACCAAGCCGGTGGTGATCGCTGCCAAGTTCATCGGCGAGGGCAAGGACCCGTGGGGCGGCTACCGCGCCGGCTTCGAGGGCACCACCACCCTGACGCTGAAAGACTTCGACATCTCCATGGATCTCGGCCCGGCTTCGCAAACCGTGGAGCTGATCATCTCGGTCGAAGGTGTGCGTCAGTAAGAAAAGGAGCGAGGCGAGTCATCGGTGCGCACGGTGCACCCTACGTAACGGACGAGCCAGCGCACCAACAAAAACGCCACCCCATGGGGTGGCGTTTTTGTTTGCGTGGCCGCTTACTCTTCGCGATTACGCGTCAGCAGCGCCGGCTTCTCGCCGCGGGGACGAGTGCTGTTGCTCAACTCGTCTAGCTGCTCGGCGCTGGGGAAACGATCCAGGCGCGAGCCCTTGTGCACGATGATCGGCTGCTTCTCGCGCGGGTTGCGCACGGCTGCTTCGGCGCGTGGCAGTTCGTCGCGGTCCAGCGAGATGATGCGACCATCCGCCTGTCGGCCACGGCCCCCGCCGTTGCGGCCTTGACCACCCTGGCCACCTTGACGGCGATTCTTGCCGGGATTGCCTGGGTTACCGCCAGTGTTGCTGCGGGGCTGCCTGTTGTTGCTGTTGGCTCTCTGACCTTGGCCCTGAGCAGCGCCATTACCAGATGCACCGCCGCCCGAGCGGCGGCCGCGACCTTGCGGCTTGTTCTGCACCGGGACGTAATCGGCACGGTTACCGAAATTGTCGATTTCGTCGTCGAGAAACTCTTCTGGATCGCGATCCGGCGGCAGTGCGGGAACGGCCGGGGCTGCGCCACGATTCTGGTTGCGAGGCTGCTGACCTCGGCGGTTCTGCCCTTGGCCCTGACCTTGCTGCTGCGGCTTGGCTTTCTGATCCTTGCCGCCATCCTTGCCCTTGTCTCTGCGGCCACCGTTGTTGCGCTCGCCCTTGGGCTTATCGCCACCGCCTTCGGCTTTCTGCTTTTTCTGCCCGGCATTGCGCGGTTGGCGTGGCTCACGTACTTCCGGGCGCTCCGCTTCCACGGCGCTGGCGTCGAAGCCCATCAGATCGCCGTCGGGGATCTTCTGCTTGGTCATGCGCTCGATGCTTTTCAGCAGCTTCTCTTCGTCAGGAGCAACCAGCGAGATGGCCTCACCACTGCGGCCGGCACGGCCGGTGCGGCCGATACGGTGAACGTAGTCTTCCTCGACGTTGGGCAGCTCGAAGTTGACCACGTGCGGCAGTTGGTCGATATCCAGGCCGCGTGCGGCGATATCGGTGGCCACCAGGATGCGTACCTGGTTGGCCTTGAAGTCGGCCAGGGCCTTGGTGCGCGCGTTCTGGCTCTTGTTGCCATGGATCGCGGCAGCCGGCAGACCATGCTTGTCGAGGTACTCGGCCAGGCGGTTGGCGCCGTGTTTGGTGCGGGTGAACACCAGCACCTGTTCCCAGGCACCCTGGGTGATCAGGTGGGCGAGCAGGGCGCGCTTGTGGCTGGCAGCCAGACGGAACACACGCTGTTCGATGCGCTCGACCGTGGTGTTCGGCGGCGTGACCTCGATGCGCTCGGGGTTGTGCAGCAGCTTGCCGGCCAGGTCGGTGATGTCCTTGGAGAAGGTGGCCGAGAACAGCAGGTTCTGGCGCTGTGCGGGCAGTTTGGCCAGCACCTTCTTGACGTCGTGGATGAAGCCCATGTCGAGCATGCGGTCGGCTTCGTCGAGGACGAGAATTTCCACGTGCGACAGGTCGATGGCTTTCTGATTGGCCAGGTCGAGCAGGCGGCCAGGGCAGGCCACCAGCACGTCGACGCCCTTGGCCAGGGCCTGGACCTGCGGGTTCATGCCAACGCCGCCGAAAATGCAGGCGCTGACGAATTTCAGGTCACGGGCATACAGCTTGAAGCTGTCATGCACCTGGGCGGCCAGCTCGCGAGTGGGTGTCAGCACCAGTACGCGCGGTTGTTTCGGGCCGTGGCGCTGTTCGCGATCCGGGTGACCGTCCGGGAACAGGCGCTCGAGAATGGGCAGGGCGAAACCGCCCGTCTTACCAGTACCCGTCTGGGCCGCCACCATCAGATCGCGACCTTGCAACACGGCGGGAATGGCCCGCTGTTGCACCGGAGTGGGTTGGGTGTAGCCGGCGGCTTCGACCGCACGGACTAAAGCCTCGGAGAGACCGAGGGAGGCAAAGGACATGAGCAATCCTGTACTAGTGAGGGCGTGGCCCTGGGGGTGTAGAGCCTGGCTTGAATCACGCATTGAGGGGGCGTGATCCCGTCCGGTACTGCTGGCTTTAGAGCACCAGCATCCGGGCGCAAGCCTGGCGGGAAGGTTCGAGTATAACAGAGCGCAAGGCTTACGCACCTATCAGCCTGTCGGCTGGTTCACGGCTGGCGTTCGTGCGGCCTGCCGTAGCGTGCCTGCAGGCGGGCATAGGCGGGTTCGCGCTTGAAGCGGCGTAGCTCGCGGGCGAACGCCTGCGCCAGTGGTTGCAGCGCCGGATCCTTGCGCAGCGCCAGGTACAGATGGTCGCGCCCGAGTCTTTTGCGGTGGTAGTCGATTTGCCCCTCGATGCCCATCTGCGCGATCAGGTAGAGGCCGGCGCGCCGGTCATTGACCACCAGGTCGACGCGGTGGCGTATCAGCTTGCCCATATTGGCTTCATGGCTCTGCGCTTCTTCGCGGCTGAACAGGGTTGAGGTGCGGAAGGCCTCGTCGTTGTACCAATAGCCTGGCGAGACACCGATTACCAGGTCGCTCAGGTCTTCCTGGCTGGTGAAGCGGAATGGACGATTGCGCGCATGGAACAGCACCAGCTCGACATCGCTCAGTGGCTCTGCGACGAAGAGCATGTCGGCCTCGCGCTCGGGCAGGTGGAAGATATCCAGAATGCCATCGGCCTGCCCGTGCTCCAGTGCCAGCAGGCAACGCTTCCAGGGCAGGAACTGCAGCTCCAGCTCGATGCCCAGGCGCTGCAGTACCGTCTGCGTGATCTCATGGTCGAGGCCTGCGGCTTGGCCGTTGTCCTCGTAGACATAGGGCGCCCAGGCATCCGTGACCAGGCGCAGCGTTTCGCCGCGGGCGGCGAAAGCGCAGCAGCATAGCAAAAGAGTGGCGATAATCTGGTGCTGGAATAATGACATCGCGCCAGGTTAGCGATTTTGCAGGTGCCTTGAAAGTGCGTCTTGCGCAGCCTCAGTCGACTACCCGATAGCAGGGCTCATAAGCGCTGCCACCCGGCAGTTTCATGCGGTGTTGCTCGACGAAGGCCTGCAGCAGGCGATCCAGCGGGCGCATGATGGTGGTTTCGCCGCGAATCTCGTAGGGGCCGTGCTCCTCGATCAGGCGGATGCCGTTCTCCTTGACGTTGCCGGCGACAATGCCGGAGAACGCGCGACGCAGGTTGGCGGCGAGGTGATGCAGTGGCTGCTCACGGGTGAGGTTGAGGCTGGCCATGGCTTCGTGAGTCGGCTCGAACGGGTGCTGGAAGCTCTCGTCGATCTTCAGCAGCCAGTTGAAGTGGAAGGCGTCGTTGCGCTCGCGGCGGAACTGACGCACGGCCTTGATGCCGACGGCCATTTCACGAGCTACTTCGGCCGGGTCGTTGACGATCATGCTGTAGCGCTGCTGCGCAGCTTCGCCCAGGGTGGTGCCGATGAAATCATGCAGCTGCTGCAGGTACGGCCCGGCGCTTTTCGGCCCGGTAAGAATGACCGGGAAGGGCAGATCCTGGTTGTCCGGGTGGGTGAGGATGCCCAGCAGGTAGAGGAATTCTTCGGCAGTACCGGCGCCTCCCGGGAAGATGATGATGCCGTGGCCGACGCGAACGAAAGCCTCCAGGCGCTTTTCGATATCCGGAAGAATCACCAGCTCGTTGACGATCGGGTTCGGCGCTTCGGCGGCGATGATCCCCGGTTCGGTCAGGCCCAGGTAGCGGCCGGTGAGGTTGCGCTGTTTGGCGTGGCTGATGGTGGCGCCCTTCATCGGTCCCTTCATCACGCCTGGGCCGCAGCCGGTACAGATGTCCAGGCCGCGCAGGCCCAGCTCGTGACCGACCTTCTTGGTGTACTTGTATTCCTCGGTGCTGATCGAATGGCCGCCCCAGCACACCACCATCTTCGGCTCGACGCCGCTGCGCAGGGTCTGTGCGTTGCGCAGCAGGTGGAAGACGTAATCGGTGATGCCTTCGGAGCTGTCCAGGTCGATGCGTTTGTGCTCCAGCTCGCTTTGTGTGAAGACGATGTCGCGCAGCGCGCTGAACAGCATCTCGCGGGTGCTGGCGATCATCTCGCCATCGACGAAGGCGTCGGCCGGCGCGTTGATCAGCTCCAGGCGGATGCCGCGATCCTGCTGGTGAATCTTCACTTCGAAGTCCGGGTAGGCTTCGAGGATGGTCTTGGCGTTGTCGCTGTGCGAACCGGTATTGAGGATCGCCAGGGTGCACTGGCGGAACAGGCGGTAGACGCTGCCCGAGCCGGTCTCGCGCAGTTGCTGCACTTCGCGCTGGGAGAGGGTTTCCAGGCTGCCCTTGGGGCTGACGGAGGCGTTGATCGTGGAGCGTTTGAGCATGAGGGGCGATCCTTCGGCGGCGAGGCGGGAGGGTGGAGCGGACAGGCTGCCCAGGGTGGGCAGCCTGTGAGTAAGCTGCCTGTTAGCGCGGCAGCTTGAGATTGTTCCAAATGGACAGGCTGGGACCTGCCAGGTTCATGCTGTAGAAGTGCAGGCCGGGCGCGCCGCCTTGCAGCAGACGTTCGCACATCTCGGTGATGACCTGTTCGCCGAAGACGCGAATGCTGTCGGCATCGTCGCCGTAGGCCTCCAGCTGCTTGCGAACCCAGCGTGGAATTTCAGCGCCGCAGGCGTCGGAGAAGCGCGCCAGCTTGCTGTAGTTGGTGATCGGCATGATGCCTGGCACCACTGGAATATCCACGCCCAGTTTCTGCACGCGCTCGACGAAGTAGAAGTAACTGTCGGCGTTGAAGAAGTATTGGGTGATGGCACTGTCGGCACCGGCCTTGGCCTTGCGCACGAAGTTGGCGATATCGTCCTCGAGGTTGCGTGCCTGCGGATGCATCTCCGGGTAGGCGGCAATTTCGATGTGGAAGTGATCACCGGTTTCAGTGCGGATGAACTCGACCAGTTCATTGGCGTAGCGCAGCTCACCGCTGGCCATGCCCATACCCGACGGCAGGTCGCCGCGCAGGGCCACGATGCGCTTGATGCCGGCATCCTTGTACAGGTTTAGCAGCTCGCGCAGCTCTGCTTTGCTGTCGCCCACGCAGGACAGGTGCGGTGCGGTAGGTACTTTGATCTCGCCGTCGAGTTGCAGCACGGTATTGACGGTACGGTCGCGGGTCGAACCGCCGGCACCATAGGTGCAGGAGAAGAAATCGGGGTTGTAGGTCGCCAGCTGGCGCGCCACATCCATCAGTTTTTCATGCCCGGCTTCGGTCTTGGTAGGGAAGAACTCGAAGCTGTAGCGGCGTTGTTGGCTCATAGGGTTTCTAGCCTTGGAGACTTAGGGTGGATGGCGTTACCCATCCACCTTGCTGGAAGTCGGCGGTGGATAAGCCAGGGGCTTATCCACCCTACGCATTAGTAGCGGTAAGCGTCCGGCTTGAACGGGCCTTCCACGGTCACGCCAATGTACTCGGCCTGCTGCTTGGTCAGTTGGGTGACCACGCCGCCGAAGCCCTTGACCATTTCCAGGGCGACTTCTTCGTCGAGCTTCTTCGGCAGCACTTCGACGGTCAGGCGCTCGGCCTTCTTCTCTGCGGAGAGATCAGCGAACTTCTGCTCGAACAGGAAGATCTGCGCCAGCACCTGGTTGGCGAAGGAGCCGTCCATGATGCGGCTCGGATGGCCAGTGGCGTTGCCCAGGTTCACCAGACGGCCTTCGGCCAGCAGGATCAGGTAGTCGTCGTTGGTCGGATCGAAGCTGCCGGCACCGGTGCGGTGAATCTTGTGCACCTGCGGTTTGACCTCTTCCCACGCCCAGTTCTTGCGCATGAAGGCGGTGTCGATCTCGTTGTCGAAGTGACCGATGTTGCACACCACGGCGCGCTTCTTCAGGGCCTTGAGCATGCCGGCGTCGCAGACGTTGACGTTACCGGTGGTGGTAACGATCAGGTCGATCTTGCCCAGCAGCGCAGCGTCGACGCTGGCCTCGGTGCCGTCGTTGAGACCGTTCTTGTACGGGGAAACCAGCTCGAAGCCGTCCATGCAGGCCTGCATGGCGCAGATCGGGTCGATTTCGGAAACCTTGACGATCATGCCTTCCTGACGCAGCGACTGGGCCGAGCCCTTGCCCACGTCACCGTAGCCGATGACCAGCGCCTGCTTGCCCGACAGCAGGTGGTCGGTGCCGCGCTTGATGGCGTCGTTGAGGCTGTGGCGGCAACCGTACTTGTTGTCGTTCTTGCTCTTGGTCACCGCGTCGTTGACGTTGATCGCCGGGACTTTCAGGGTGCCGGCCTTGAGCATGTCGAGCAGGCGGTGCACACCGGTGGTGGTCTCTTCGGTGACGCCGTGGATGCGCTCGAGCATCTGCGGGTATTTCTTGTGCAGGATCTCGGTCAGGTCACCGCCGTCGTCGAGCACCATGTTGGCATCCCACGGCTGACCGTCCTTGAGGATGGTCTGCTCGATGCACCACTCGTACTCTTCTTCGGTCTCACCCTTCCAGGCGAACACCGGGATGCCGGCGGCGGCGATGGCGGCAGCGGCCTGATCCTGGGTGGAGAAGATGTTGCACGAGGACCAGCGCACTTCGGCGCCCAGGGCGGTCAGCGTCTCGATCAGCACGCCGGTCTGGATGGTCATGTGGATGCAGCCGAGGATCTTCGCGCCTTTCAGCGGTTGGCTGGCGGCGTACTTGCGGCGCAGGCCCATCAGTGCCGGCATTTCGGATTCGGCGATGATCAGCTCTTTGCGGCCCCAATCGGCCAGGGAAATATCGGCGACTTTGAAATCATTGAAAGACATGCAATAGCACTCCATTCGTTGTCTGCGAATGGGCGCCGTTGATGCGTATGGTTAACGCCCCATCCGAGCCTGACAGTCTGGAAGGCTGATTCGAATCTGCCGCGATGCATTGCTGGAATGCGGGCTTGGGGATTCGAAACAGATCTTTCAGGCTGCTGCAGCGCCCCTCGGACAGGTGGCGGGCGCAACCGGAGCGGTGCCGGTTGCGTTAAGTCGACAAATTATAGCCGTGTGCGCAGCGCAGCCCAAGGCTTTCCGTCGCTTTTGCCCGTCTATGAGCGCCATAGGCGGCCATGCCACGACAAGCGCAGCGCTGTCGGCGCATCATTGGGCACCATCTGGCACGGAGGACACGCCATGAACTTCCACACCCGCAAGTGGATCAAGCCCGAAGACCTCAATCCCAACGGCACCCTGTTCGGCGGCAGCCTGTTGAAATGGATCGATGAAGAGGCGGCGATCTACGCCATCGTCCAGCTCGACAATCAGCGCGTGGTGACCAAATTCATTTCCGAGATCAACTTCGTCAGTTCGGCGCGGCAGAGCGACATCATCGAGCTGGGCATCACTGCTACCGAGTTTGGCCGCACCTCCATCACCCTGCGCTGCGAAGTGCGCAACAAGGTAACCCGCAAGAGCATCCTGACCATCGACAAGCTGGTGTTCGTCAATCTGGGCGAGGACGGTCAGCCGCAGCCGCATGGCAAGAGCGCGATCACCTACGCCAGAGATCGCTTCACGGACTGAGCGTCGCTGGCGCGGATGGCTGCGGGCTTGACCGAAGCACCGGCATCATTGGCGGGTGCGGCCATGGACGATAACTGGGCGCTCGCTCAGGCTTGGCTTCCCGACCTTTCGAGTGAAGCCACACCATGACCCTTGCCTACTGGTGCGTACTGATCGCCATCTTTCTGCCCTACCTGGGCACTGCCACCGCCAAGTTTCTTGGCCCCGGCTACGGACCGCGCGCCAATCAGGACCCGCGCGCCTTCCTGGGCACGCTGGAGGGCTGGCGCAAGCGCGCCAACAACGCCCAGCTCAGTGGCTTCGAGGTGACTCCGGCGTTTGCCGCGGCGGTGATCATCGCGCACCAGGCCGGTGGCGCCGAGCAAGCGCTGCTCGACCAGTTGGCCATGGCGTTCATCGCCAGCCGTGTGCTGTATTTCATCTGCTACCTGGCCGACTGGGGCCCCGTACGCTCGCTGGTGTGGTTCGCTGGGATGGGGCTGATCGCGGCGTTGTTCGTGGTGTCCGCTTAGCCGGGCGTCTGCAGCCGACTATTGGGAATGGACTGAAAAAGCGCGTGACCAATCAGTCATTGCTCTGCTTTGGTGCGTTTTATGGGCTAGCTCAGCCTGTAGGGCGGCTGGCCGTTGGCCACGTTCTTGCTTGCTCCCGGTTATTTGGCGGGGTTTCCCGCCGTCTGCCAGGGAGCCTCTCATGTCCGCCACCACCTTTTTCGACCGCTTGCTTTGTGCCATCGGCCTGCGCACGCTGAACCAGCAATTTCTGTTTTCCTATGCGCTGATGTTTCTGCTCGCGGTGGTCGCCTCGGTGGCGCTGTACCTGAGCATGTCGGTATCGCCGGAGACCATCAATGTCGCTGGCGCGCAGCGCATGCTCAGCCAGAAGATGACCAAGGAGGCGCTACTGCTACGCGAGGGTGTACTGCCTGCGGCGACTCTGGAAGCCACTATGGCGCAGTTCGATGCCGCTCATCGCGATCTGCTGAGTGGTAATGCGGCGCGTAATATCAGCGCTATCGCCGAGCCCAGCGTGCAGGTGCAGATGAACAAGGTCGGAGGTCTCTGGCAGGGCTTTCGTACTCAGCTGCAGCGTGTGGTCGCGGGGGATGCGACGGTCGATCTCAAGACTCTGGAGCAGCAGTCGGTCGAGCTGCTGCGCGAAATGAACCAGGCTGTCGGCTTGATGGCCGCGCACGCTGAAGGCAGCCAGCGCCGGCAGATGTGGTTGGCGTTCGGTTGCGTGCTTGGCATTCTGGCGCTGGTGGTGCTGGGCCGTCAGTTCGGCCTGCGCCCGCTGATGCACAACCTCAATGCGGTGGAGGCGGCGCTGACCCGGGTCGGCTCCGGCGACTTCACGCGCAGCCTGGATGGTCGCCAGGGTGACAACGAGATCGGCCGTATCTTCGCCGGCTACAACCGCATGCAGGAGCAGGTGCGTGGCTTGCTGGCGGAGGTCAAACGCAGCGGCGAGCGTACCGGGGAGCATGTAGGCAGTGTGGTCGGCGCCGCGCACTCGGCAGGCAATGGCGTACGGCGTCAGTACGAGGATCTCGATCAGGTCGCCACCGCAATGAACGAGATGAGTGCCACCGTGGCCGAGGTGGCGCGTCATGCTGCCCATGCAGCCGAATCGGCGCGCAGTGCCGATGATTGTGCGCAGAGTGGTAAACAGGTGGTGCAGCGCAGTGCGGCGCAGATCGCCGAGCTGGTGGAGCAACTGCAACGCAGTGGCGAACAGGTACAGCGCCTGGAGGCCGAAACCGGTGGCGTCGGCAAGGTGCTCGAAGTGATCACCGGCATTGCCGAGCAGACCAATCTGCTGGCGCTCAACGCGGCCATCGAGGCAGCGCGTGCCGGTGAGGCAGGACGTGGCTTCGCCGTAGTCGCTGACGAGGTGCGCACCCTGGCCAGTCGAACCCAGCAGTCCACTGGTGAAATTCAGGCGATCATCCTGCGTTTACAGGGCGGTGCGCGCGATGCGGTTCTGGCGATGCAACGCAGTGCGACCCTGGCCGATGGCAACCTCCAGCACATTCGTCAGGCCAGTGAGGCGCTGGAGACCATCGTCGGCGCGGTGGATGGCATCAATGCCCTGAACGCGCAGATTGCCACGGCCGCAGAACAGCAGAGCCAGGTCGCGCAGGAGATCGATCAGCGGGTAACGCATATCTCCAGCCTGGCCGAGCGCAGCCAGGGCGAGACCGAGAGCGTGGTGCAGGTCAGTGCGCAGATTCAGGGCGAGGTGCAGCAGCTCAACAGCCAATTGGGGCGCTTCCGTACCTGAACCCCGGCTGACCAATGCACACAAACGACAGCCGTTGTGACAAGAGGTCGCTTGGCCCGACCGGGGCTAGCCGCGATACTGGCGGCCCCTTGTCGCCTGGAAGTCGTGTCGATGACCTTGAAGAAACTCCTGCTGCTCACCTGCGTCTGCCTGACCCTGGCTGCTTGTGGTGGGGTCGACCCCGACTCGCCGTTGGGCAAGCGCCAAGCCGCGTTCAAGGAGATGCTCAAGGTCAGCGAAGACCTCGGTGGGATGTTGCGCAATCGTATTCCCTACGACGAAGCCGCATTCATCAGCGGCGCAGCCGAACTCGAGCGTCTGTCGCACGAGCCCTGGCAGCACTTTCCGCAGGTACGTGACGACGAGCGCAGCAAGGCCAATCCCGAGGTCTGGCAGCGCCAGGAGCAATTCCAGAAGATGGCGCGTGATCTGGAGCAGGCCACCGCCGCACTGGTGCAGGCGACGACCGCGCCGCCGTTACGCCGCTCCGAGCTGGAGCCGGCAGTGCAGGCCGTCGAGGACAGTTGCGAGGCCTGCCACAAGGCGTTTCGCGCTTACTGATCGGCGCGCGCTTCGGCCTCGGCCTGCTCCAGTTCGGCGCGCGCCTCGGCCAGTTTGGCCTGACGCTTGGCGATCTTTTCCTGGTCGCCCTTGCCCATGGCTTCGCGCAGATCCATCTCGCGCTCCTGCACTTCCTCACGGGCTTCCTTGACGCTGGCCAGGCGATCACTGTGCAGGGTGGCGTCGTCGCAATTCATTTCCACATTGCCTAGCGCCCTTTGCAGGCCATCCAGTTGCTGTGAGTTGCCGTTCTTGCGCGCAGCCTCGATCTTTTCTTCGATGACCTGGCGCTTGGCCGCACAGCCACCGTCGCCTTCCGCAGCGAGGATGGGCGTGACGTTGAGATTGGCGGCCAGCAACAGGCCGAGCAAAGCGGTTTGACGAATCATGGTCTGTCCTCGTGTAGGTCTACTTCGAAGTGACCCTGGTTACCGCGCGAGGTTCGACCCGAGTGAGTCATCTGCTGACCTGGGTCAACCGCGCGGTGAATTTTCCTGCGGCAGGAAACCGACGGTGCCGGCCTCCTGCAGTTGCGCGCCCAGGCGCTGAACCTCGGGGTGGCTGAAGAACGCCAACAGACGCTCAGCGCTCTTCTTGCTCACGCCGGGTTGCTGCATCCAGTCGACGTGGCTGCGACCCAGTAGCGTGGCCCAGTCATCCTCCGCGCGTAGCTGGATGCCAGGTGGTGCGCCGAGGGCCTGCAGCCATTGCTGCAGTGAGCGCCGCTGGGCCTGGGCGAAAGCCTGCTGCAACTGTGAGGCGCGCCGTGGACCGATACCTGGCAGTTGCTGCAGGTGCTCGCTATCGAGCTCCAGCCAATCGAGCAGGCCATGCAGTTTTTGCCCCGTCAGTAGCGTGCTCCAGGTGCCTGGTCCCACGCCGGGCAGGTTCAGCCCCTGTTTGCCGGCGAGCCAATTCAGGCGGGCCTGGAACTGTTGCTGACACTCATCGCTGAGTCGCCAGCAGCTCATGGCGTGGTATCGATGAGGGTCAGGTGCCTGCACCGCTGCGCGTTCCTGGCTACGCCAGATCACCTGGTCGAGGCGCGGAATGGTCAGGCCAGCCAGGCGTATCGCCACCTGATCGCCGGGGCGAATGTCCAGCTCTTCCCAGGCTTGCAGCGAGCCGAGCGCGACCCGGCTGATGCGCCGCTCGTCAAGGTCGACCGGCTGCAAACGCAGGATAGGTGTGATGCGCCCAGTGCGGCCGATACTAAAATCCACCGCCTGCGCCACGGCCAGCGCCTGGGCGGCCGGGTATTTCCAGGCAATCGCCCAGTGCGGCGCTTCTGCCTGCCAGCGCGCGCCGGGTGGCCGCGTGCCCTGACGCAGGACCACGCCATCGCTGGCAAACGGCTGCGGCTGATCGAACCAGCGCTGGCGCCAACTGTAGGCTTCCTTGGTGTTTTGCAGGGGCTGGGTGTAGTGCAGGCTGTCGGCGAAACCCAGTTTCTGCAGGGTATGCAGGCGCTCTGGCATGTTCGCCGGGCCATCCGGCCAATCCCAGACGAACAGGCCGATGGCATCGAGCTGTTGCGGTTCGAGCGTTTGTCGCGCCATCAGACCTGCCACCTTGCCGCGGGCCCCGGCGCCGCCGTCGCGGCCCTGCACGTGGTCATCCAGGCGCCAGTAAAGCTCGCCTTGCAGCACGGCATCGAGTGGCTGTTTCAGGTGCGTGGGAATGGCCGGTAGCTGCCTGACACGCGCCGTCCAGTCTTGCCCATGGCGCCCATCGCCGCGGCTGATGGCTTGTTGTAATGAACCGTTGCGATAGACCAGGGTGATCGCAACACCGTCGACCTTGGGCTGAATCCACAGATCGTCGCGGCTGTTGATCCATTCGGCCACTGCCGCGTCGTTGAGTTTACGCAGTCCCGTCTGCGGCACCGGATGGGCGATCGTCCCGCTGCTGCCAGCCAGTGGGTCTGCCAGTGCCGTATGGGCAGTCGGGAAGCACTGATGCCAGGATTGCAGGCGCTCGCGTGCCTGGTCATAGATTTCGTCGGCCACTAGCGAGCGGCCGTGATTATGGTAGGCGTCGTCCCACTCGGCGATCTGCTGACTGAGCGCGGTGAGCTCGGAATTGGCGCTACTGGAGGGCCAGTCGGGGCAGGGGCTGGCCTGGGCGGTGAGGGGGAAAAGCAGCAGAGCGATCCAGCGCTTCATGTTGAGCATCCTTGCTCCGATTGGTCGAGTGGCCTGGGCCTGTGATTGCAGTACCAAGTCGAGATACTGGGCAGTTTAGACCAGTGTGGGCTGCTCACCAGACTGGTGTAGATGCGGAAACATGATCAGGGCACGGTAAGGCGTGGGCCATGTCTACTACCCTGTTCGACGGCGGCCCGCTCAGGGTTGGTAAGGAACTCGTTCATTCAGAGGGACGTTACATATGCAGGACATGCGTTTTACCAAGCGAATCACTCCGCTGCTGGCCATGGCCATGCTGGTCGGTTGTGGTGAAAGCGCTGACAAGCAAGTCGCCAAGGCCGACGCTGTCAGTGAGGAAGCGGTTGCCGCGCCTGCCGAGGCATCCCCAGCCGTGGCGGCATCCAATGGCGGCAGTGCGGCCTGTCTCGATGTGCCCGCTCTACGCACGGTCGGCAATACCTGGACGATCACCACCGACGGTCAGCGCGACGTCAATACGGTTGCAGAGCTGGCCGACTATCGTGGGCAGAGTGCTTATCGCACTCATACCGAGAACAGCGTGGGAACGGTGGCTGACGCCTACGGCAATGTCGTCGATGGCGTCGTCCATTGGTATGGAAGTGTGATGACCCAGCCGGCCATCAATGAAAGCTATAACCAGCCTAGCTTTTCCGTGCCTGCGGATTTGCCCCAGGACCAGACCCATTCGGTCAGCTTCGACTCGATCACGGTGCAGCCAGGGGCGGAGCCCTTCGCCATGAAGTTGACCAATACGGTGACGTACCGAGGGCGGGAACGCATCGAGACGGAGTTCGGCGCCTTCGACACCTGCAAGATGGAGTTCTCGACCGAGGGCGCCATGGTGCCGAAAACTACCTGGCAGCAGTGGATCATTGCTTCGGGCAAGTTCGCCGGCTTGCCGTTGCGCATGAGCAATGTGCAGGGCACCACACAGGCCAGCAGTATCGAGGTGAGCTGGTAAGCCGTTGCGATCTGCAGGCATGAAAAAACCGATGCCGTTGCCGGCATCGGTTTTTTGTTTTCGCGTAGCGCGGCGGGCTTACAGGCCGGCGGCGGCGCGCAGGTCGGCAGCCTTGTCGGTGCGTTCCCAGGTGAAGGTGGTGAAGCTGTCGTCGCCAACGGTTCTGGACTGCGGCGTGCGGCCGAAGTGGCCATAGGCTGCGGTGTCCTGGTACATCGGGTGCAGCAGGTCGAGCATCTTGGTGATGGCGTACGGGCGCAGGTCGAACACGTCACGCACCAGTTTGATGATCTTGTCTTCGGCGATCTTGTGGGTGCCGAAGGTGTTGATCGAGATGGAGGTCGGCTGGGCCACGCCGATGGCGTAGGACACCTGGATCTCGCAACGCTCGGCCAGGCCGGCGGCGACGATGTTCTTGGCCACGTAGCGGCCGGCGTAGGCAGCGGAGCGGTCGACCTTGGATGGGTCCTTGCCGGAGAACGCGCCGCCGCCGTGACGGGCCATGCCGCCGTAGCTGTCGACGATGATCTTGCGCCCGGTCAGGCCGCAGTCGCCCACCGGGCCGCCGATGATGAACTGGCCGGTCGGGTTGATGTGGAACTGGGTGTCCTTGTGCAGCAGTTCAGCCGGCAGCACGTGCTTGACGATCAGCTCCATCACGCCTTCGCGCAGGTCGTCGTATTTCACTTCCGGGTTGTGCTGGGTGGACAGCACGACCGCGTCGATGGCGACGACCTTGCCGTTCTCATAGCGGCAGGTGACCTGGGATTTGGCATCCGGGCGCAGCCACGGCAGCAGGCCGGACTTGCGCGCTTCGGCCTGACGCTCGACCAGGCGGTGCGAGAAGCAGATCGGCGCCGGCATCAGCACGTCGGTTTCGTTGCTGGCATAACCGAACATCAGGCCCTGGTCGCCAGCGCCCTGATCTTCCGGCTTGGCGCGGTCGACGCCCTGGTTGATGTCCGGGGACTGCTTGCCGATGATGTTGAGCACGCCGCAGGTGGCGCCGTCGAAGCCGACGTCGCTGCTGGTGTAGCCGATGTCGCAGATCACGTCGCGGACGATCTGCTCCAGGTCGACCCATGCGCTGGTGGTGACTTCACCGGCAACGATGGCTACACCGGTCTTGACCAGGGTTTCCACGGCCACGCGGGCGTGTTTGTCCTGGGTGATGATGGCGTCGAGCACCGCATCGGATATCTGGTCGGCGATCTTGTCCGGATGCCCTTCGGACACGGACTCGGAGGTAAACAGGGAATATTCGCTCATCTATCGGTTCCTTTCTTGCCGGAGGCTGAAGGCGCTGTGCGCATCGAAGTGCCGTAATTGAATCTGAAAGCCGTTTTTCAGACCTATGTAGAGGCTTTCGCCAGGCGTCAGGCCAGCGGCCGTCGCCCAGCGCGCCAGGTCTTCCTGTTCGAAGCCGAGCCAGAGGTCGCCGCACGCTTCGCGCGCCCAGCTCTGGTCGTGGCTGCACAGTTCGCTGAGCAGCAGGCTGCCGCCTGGTGCGACCAGGCCAGCCAGCTTGCGAAAGGCCTCGGCCGGGGTGGCGAAGTGGTGCAGCACCATGTTCAGTACCACGCAATCGGCCGTGACTGACGCGTCCTGCAGCGCATCGGCCAGTTTCAGCTCGACGTTATGCAGGCTTTCAGCGGCGCAGCGCTGGCTGGCCAGTTCGAGCATAGCCGGGCTGTTGTCCAGTGCCGTGACCTGGGCGAAGCGCCGCGCCAGTTCGGGCAGGAAGGCGCCATCGCCCGGGCCGATTTCCAGCGCGCTGGCGCTGGGGTCGAAGTGCAGGGCATCGAGCAGGGCCAGCAGGCTGTCGCGGTACTGCGGCAGGCCGGCGATCAGGTCCTGCTGGGCCTGGAAGTTGCTGGCCATGCGCGCGAAGAAATCGCGGCTGACGGTGGCGCGCTGCTGGTGCACGGTGGTGATGCGCGTTTGCACATCACCGGGTAGCGGCAGCTCGTCGATATCGTCCAGCAGGGCGGCATGCAGGCGGCCATTGGGCAGCGCGCGGCGGTAGAAAATCGCGTTGCCTTCGCGGCGCGTGGCCACCAACCCGGCCTGGGCCAGCACCTTGAGGTGATGGCTCATGCCCGACTGGCCGATAGCGAAGATTTGCGCCAGCTCCAGCACACCGAAGGAATCGTTGCTCAGCACGCGCAAAACGTTCAGGCGCAGCGGATCACCGCCGGCCTTGCACAGGGCGGCGAGCTCGTCGCAGGGGTCGAATTCCAACTGGGGTGCACGCAGGGTCATGGTGGCGCAGTCTAGTCGGTCATTTTTCATACAGCAATACCAATATCAAAAAGTTTTGATATTGGTATTGCTGTCACTCCGACGTTTGAGTCAACGCCAGGAAAGTCGCGGGTGCCGGGCTCAGACTGGCGCCCAGGCGCCACAGCACATGCAGCTCGCGCTCGATCTGCAGGTCCTGTACCGGCAGATGGCGCAGTTCGCCGCTGGCCAGTTCGCGCTCCACCACTCGCTGCGACAGCCAGGCAATGCCCTGGCCGTCAGCGAGCAGACGCTTGAGCGCCTCGGTGCTGCCGATGGCCATGCCGGCACGGGGTTCTAGGCCGTGCGCGCGGTAGGCCTGCTCGACGCTGACGCGCGCGCCGGAGCCCGGCTCACGCATGTACAGCGGGTAATCCTGCAGCTTTTCCGCGGCGAGCGTCTGGCTGGCGGCCAGCGGATGGTGCGGCGCAACCACCGGTAGCAGGGCGTCGCGTGCCAGCAGACGATGGGCGTAGTCGGTGCGGACGAACGGGCCTTCGACGAAGCCCAGGCTGATGCGGCCTTCGTCCAACTGCCGGGTGACGACGTCGGTGTTGCTCACGTCAAGGCTGACGAATATCTGCGGATGCAGGGCGCGGAAGTGGGTGAGCAGGGGCGGCAACAGGTAGGAGCCGAGGGTGGCGCTGGCGCCCAGGTGCAGTTCGCCTTGTTCCAGTTGGGCAAAGTCACGCAGGTCGCGTTCGGCGGCGCGCTCCAGGCTGAAGATGCGCTGGGCGTAGTCGAGCAGGCGCAGGCCGCCTTCGGTCAGTTGCACGCCGCGCGGCAGGCGGTCGAACAGACGCAGGTCAAGGCTGGCTTCGAGGTCGCGAATTTCTCGCGTCACCGCCGGCTGGCTGATGTGCAGGCGCTCGGCGCCAGCGCTGATGCTGCCGGCCTCTGCCACGGCAAGGAAGACCTTCAGGTGATGGAGGTTCATGGTTCATGCATAAGTGAAAGGCATGGGCAGGATGCTGGATATGTATTTTTAATATGGCAAGCCAATTCTTAACCTTGCGCTATCACTCATGTCACGGGACAACCCGATTCATGCCGCGCCCTTTCAGTCGTTTGCCCGAGCCGCTCGCATTCATTCGTCACTTCACGCCCAGTTGGTTCGCCATGACCATGGGCACCGGTGTGCTGGCGCTGGTTATCGCTCATCTGCCTTGGTCGCTGCCTGGTCTGGCGCTGCTGGCGGAGGGTCTGTGGTTCTTCGCTGTCAGCCTGTTCGTCCTGTTCATGGCGCTGTTTCTGCTGCGCCTGGCACTGTTTCGCGACACCGTCTGGCCGATGCTGCTGCACCCGGTGCAGTCGATGTTTCTCGGCGCGATCCCGATGGGGCTGGCGGTGCTGATCAAGGGCCTGTTGCTGTTCGGCGTGCCGCGTTGGGGCGAGGGCGTCTATGCGCTGGCGCATGCCTTGTGGTGGCTGGATGCGGCGCTGGCGCTGCTCGGCGCCCTGCTGGTGCCTTATCTGATGTTCACCCGCCAGCATCACGCACTGGAGAAACTCACGGCAGTCTGGCTGCTACCTATCGTCGCACCCGAGGTCGCTGCCAGCACGGCGGGAGCGTTGGCGCCGCACCTGGGCGCTGCGGCCGCGCAGCAACTGCTGGTCGCCGGCTTCATCCTCTGGGGATTGTCGCTGTCGCTGGCGTTCTCGCTGATCACCCTGGTGCTGTTGCGCCTGGCCCTGCACAAGTTGCCGGATACCGATTTCGCTGCCACCAGCTGGCTGCCGCTGGGGCCGCTGGCGACCGGCTGCCTGGGGCTGCTGAGCATGGGGCAGGCCGCGCCGCTGGCGTTCGCTGGCACACCCTTGGCCAGCGCTGCCGAGCTGGCCCGTGACCTTGGCCTGATCGGCGGCCTGGCGCTCTGGGGCGCGGGGCTGTGGTGGCTGGTGATCGCCACCCTGTTCACCCGCCACTACATCCGCGACAACATGCCCTTCAACCTGGGCTGGTGGGGCTTCACCTTTCCGCTCGGAGTCTTCGCCCTGGCCACCTTCGAGCTACAGACGCTGACCGGGCTGACCTTCTTCACTCTGGTCGGCGTGGCGCTGGCGATCCAGCTAGCGGCGGTATGGTCGCTGGTGTTCAGTCGTACGCTCGCTGGCGTCTGGCATGGCGAGCTGTTTCAGGCGCCCTGCCTGGGTGGGCCGGGCAGCCCGGCGGTGAGCGTGCTGAGCGAGCAGACAGGTTGATTTGATCTCTACGACCATCTGTCATTGCCCCGCGGGGGCTGGCTGGGCGAAAATAGGCGTCTTTTTTCGCCCCCTTCATTCAGAAGCAGCCCCCGTAGGAGATTCAGCGATGCCCAGCCGTCGTGAGCGAGCCAATGCCATTCGTGCCCTCAGCATGGATGCTGTGCAGAAAGCCAACAGCGGCCACCCCGGTGCCCCCATGGGTATGGCGGATATCGCCGAAGTGCTGTGGCGCGACTTTCTGAAGCACAACCCGAGCAACCCGAACTTCGCCGATCGTGACCGCTTCGTGCTGTCCAACGGCCATGGTTCGATGCTGATCTATTCGCTGCTGCACCTGACCGGCTACGACCTGTCCATCGATGATCTGAAGAACTTCCGCCAACTGCACAGTCGTACCCCGGGTCACCCGGAATACGGCTACACCCCGGGCGTCGAGACCACTACTGGCCCGCTTGGCCAGGGCATCGCCAACGCCGTCGGTTTCGCCATCGCCGAGAAGGTGCTGGGCGCGCAGTTCAACCGTGAAGGCCACGAGATCGTCGACCACAACACCTATGTGTTCCTCGGCGACGGCTGCATGATGGAAGGCATTTCCCACGAAGTCTGCTCGCTGGCCGGCACTCTGGGCCTGGGCAAACTGGTCGCCTTCTACGACGACAACGGCATCTCCATCGACGGTGAAGTCGAGGGCTGGTTCACCGACGATACGCCGAAGCGCTTCGAAGCGTACGGCTGGCAGGTGATCCGCAACGTCGACGGCCATGATGCCGAAGAGATCAAGATGGCCATCGAGACCGCGCGCAAGAGCGTGGACCAGCCGACCCTGATCTGCTGCAAGACCACCATCGGTTTCGGCTCGCCGAACAAGCAGGGCAAGGAAGAGTGCCACGGCGCGCCGCTGGGCAACGACGAAATCGCCCTGACCCGTGCTGCGCTGGGCTGGAACCACGGTCCGTTCGAAGTCCCGGCCGAGATCTACGCCGAGTGGGATGCCAAGAAAGCCGGCGCTGCTGCCGAAGCCGCCTGGAACGACAAGTTTGCCGCCTACGCCGCTGCGTTCCCCGAGCTGGCTGCCGAGTTCAAACGCCGCATCGCTGGTGAGCTGCCGGCCGACTTTGCCGAGAAGGCCGCTGCCTACATCAAGGACGTCGCCGAGAAGGGCGAGACCATCGCCAGCCGCAAGGCCAGCCAGAACGCGTTGAATGCCTTCGGCCCGCTGCTGCCGGAATTCCTCGGTGGTTCGGCCGACCTGGCCGGCTCCAATCTGACCCTGTGGAAGGGCTGCAAGGGCGTCTCCGCTGAAGATGCGTCCGGCAACTACATGTTCTACGGCGTGCGCGAGTTCGGCATGAGCGCAATCATGAACGGCATCGCCCTGCACGGCGGCTTCGTGCCGTACGGCGCGACCTTCCTGATCTTCATGGAATACGCCCGTAACGCCGTGCGCATGTCCGCGTTGATGAAGAAACGCGTGCTGTACGTGTTCACCCACGACTCCATCGGACTCGGCGAAGACGGCCCGACTCACCAGCCGATCGAGCAGCTGGCCAGCCTGCGTGGCACGCCGAACCTCGACACCTGGCGCCCGGCCGATGCCGTGGAGTCCGCCGTGGCCTGGAAACATGCCATCGAGCGCGCCGACGGTCCGAGCGCCCTGGTATTCAGCCGTCAGAACCTGCCACACCAGCCGCGTGATGCCCAGCAACTGGCTGATGTCGCCCGTGGCGGCTACGTGCTCAAGGACAGCGCTGGCGAGCCGGAGCTGATCCTGATCGCCACCGGTTCGGAAGTCGGCCTGGCCGTGGCTGCTTACGACAAACTGACCGCTGCCGGCCATAAGGTACGTGTGGTGTCGATGCCATCCACCAGCGTGTTCGACGCCCAGGACGCCGGCTACAAGCAGGATGTACTGCCGCTGCAAGTCGGTGCGCGCATCGCCATCGAGGCCTCGCACGCCGACTACTGGTACAAGTACGTGGGCCTGGAAGGTCGCATCATCGGCATGACCAGCTTCGGCGAGTCGGCCCCGGCTCCGGCCCTGTTCGAGCACTTCGGTTTCACCGTCGACAACATCGTCGCCACCGCCGAAGAACTGCTGGACGCCTGACCCTTCCGTAGGAGCGAGCTCTGCTCGCGAAGCTGTTTGCCTCGCGCAGGGTTCGCGAGCAGAGCTCGCTCCTACCGGGTTCCTTTTGCCTTGCGAGCGCCTATGTCACGACAACGCCCCTATCGTGTCGCCCTCAACGGCTATGGCCGCATCGGCCGTTGCGTGCTGCGCGCGCTGCACGAGCGTGGCAATTCAGCGAGCCTGGAAATCGTCGCGCTGAACGACCTGGCCGATCAGGCCAGCATCGAATACCTGACCCGCTTCGACTCCACCCACGGACGCTTTCCCGGCGAGGTGAAGGTCGATGGCGACTGCCTGCACATCAACGGCGATTGCGTGAAGGTGCTGCGCCAGAGCGAGCCCGAGGCCATCGACTGGGCCGCGCTGGACATCGACCTGCTGCTGGAATGCTCCGGGCAATACACCACGCGCGCCGATGCCGAGCGTTTTCTCGCTGCCGGCGCGCCGCGCGTGTTGCTGTCGCAGCCGATGGCCAGCGAGGCGGATATCGACGCCACGGTGGTCTACGGCGTCAATCAGCAGTGCCTCAGCGGTGCCGAGCGACTGGTTTCCAACGCCTCCTGCACCACCAACTGCGGCGTGCCGCTGCTGAAACTTCTCGATGAGGTGGTGGGTCTGGAGTACGTCTCCATTACCACCATCCACTCGGCGATGAACGACCAACCGGTGATCGATGCCTACCACCACGAAGACCTGCGCCGCACGCGTTCGGCCTTTCAGTCGGTGATTCCGGTATCCACCGGCCTGGCGCGCGGTATCGAACGCCTGCTGCCAGAGCTGGCGGGGCGCATCCAGGCCAAGGCCATTCGGGTGCCGACGGTCAACGTCTCGTGCCTGGACATCACCCTGCAGACTGCGCGCGATACCTCTGCCGAAGAGATCAACCGCGTGCTGCGCCAGGCAGCGGAAAGTGGCCCG
Source organism: Pseudomonas sp. YY-1 (assembly GCF_002843095.1). Classification (NCBI taxonomy): domain Bacteria; kingdom Pseudomonadati; phylum Pseudomonadota; class Gammaproteobacteria; order Pseudomonadales; family Pseudomonadaceae; genus Pseudomonas; species Pseudomonas sp. YY-1. The sequence goes on from NZ_PJLX01000006.1 coordinate 103,370, forward strand.
CTCAAGGGGCTGCTGGCTTACACCGAACTGCCGCACGCCAGCTGCGACTTCAACCATGATCCGCACTCGGCCATCGTCGACGGCAGCCAGACCCGCGTGTCCGGCCCGCGCCTGGTCAACCTGCTGGCCTGGTTCGACAACGAGTGGGGATTTGCCAACCGCATGCTCGATGTTGCCGAACATTTTCTCGCTGCATCTACTTCCTCCGTACAACCAGCCCCGTGAAGGACTGATTTATGACCGTTCTGAAGATGACCGACCTCGACCTCAATGGTAAGCGCGTGTTGATCCGCGAAGACCTCAACGTCCCGGTGAAGGACGGTGTGGTCAAGAGCGACGCGCGTATCCTTGCGTCCCTGCCGACCATCAAGCTGGCGCTGGAGAAGGGCGCTGCCGTGCTGGTCTGCTCGCACCTGGGCCGCCCGGAAGAGGGCATCTACAGTGAGGAAGATAGCCTGGCGCCGGTCGCCGCCTACCTGAGCAAGGCGCTCGGCCGCGACGTGCCGCTGGTCAAGGACTACCTCGGCGGTGTCGAGGTCAAGGCCGGCGAGCTGGTGCTGCTGGAGAACGTACGCTTCAACAAGGGCGAGAAGAAGAACACCGACGAGCTGGCCCAGCAGTACGCTGCCCTGTGCGACGTCTTCGTCATGGACGCCTTCGGTACCGCTCACCGCGCCCAGGGCTCGACCCATGGCGTGGCCAAGTTCGCCAAGGTCGCCTGTGCCGGCCCGCTGCTGGCTGCCGAGCTGGACGCGCTGGGCAAGGCCCTGGACAAACCGGCGCGGCCGATGCTGGCCATCGTCGCCGGCTCCAAGGTGTCGACCAAGTTGGACGTGCTCAATTCCCTGGCCGATATCTGCGACTCGCTGATCGTCGGTGGCGGCATCGCCAACACCTTCCTCGCTGCTGCCGGCCTGCCGGTGGGCAAATCGCTGTATGAGGCCGATCTGGTCGACACCGCCAAGGCCATCGCGGCCAAGGTCAGCGTACCGCTGCCGGTCGACGTGGTGGTGGCCAAGGCCTTCGCCGAAGACGCCGAAGCCACCATCAAGGCCGTCGCTGACGTGGCCGAAGACGACATGATCCTCGACATTGGCCCGCAGACTGCGGCGATGTTCGCCGAGATGCTCAAGGCCTCGCAGACCATCCTGTGGAATGGCCCGGTCGGCGTGTTCGAGTTCGATCAGTTCGGCAACGGCACCAAGGCCCTGGCCCTGGCCATCGCCGAAAGTCCGGCGTTCTCCATCGCAGGCGGCGGCGATACCCTGGCGGCGATCGACAAATACGGTGTGGCGGACAAGATTTCCTACATTTCCACCGGTGGTGGCGCCTTCCTGGAGTTCGTCGAGGGCAAGGTACTGCCGGCCGTGGAAGTGCTGGAGCAACGTGCACAATAAACACCAGCTAGGGTGAATGGAGGCACCCTGCGCCACGGCGGATAAAACCCTGACGTGAACGGGTGGTCTGTAAGAAGACCGGATCATCGAACAAGGAGTCATGTCATGGACAAGTTAGCCGCCCTGGGCGTCATTGGTATGTTGCTGGCCGGTTGTGCCGGCGGTGGTCGTGAAGCGGCCTGCGAGGTGTTCAGCCCGGCGCAGATCGAAACCCCGACCACTCAGGATGATCAGCGTGTCGAGCAGAACAGTGGTGAACCCACTGGCCCGGCACCGGAACAGCGTTGCTGAGAAGGAGAGACAATGATCGCTATCAGACTCGCAGGGTTCGCCGCCACCGGCTTGCTGCTTGCGGCGTGCAGCAGCAAGCCGCCAGTGTCGGACCAGTGGAATCGCTGGGTGTGCGACAGCCAGACCGAAGTGCTGTGGCGCTTCGCCAATGGCAGTGTCGAGCAGGTGGATGTGCGCCTGGGCGGTGATGACATCGTCTACCGTCTGACTCAGGAGCCGGCAGGATCTGGCGCGCTGTACAGCGACGGGCGTCTGTCCTTCCACACCAAGGGTGAGGAAGGCCTGGTCTACTGGACCGCGACCGATGACCTGATCGGCCGCGGCTGCAAGGCCCCGTAACATCCTCGGCGACGCCGAGACAAGAGCTGTGGGCATGCCCCAGCTTCAGGAAACTTGAACAACGCCTGCCCCTGCGGCAGGCTTGCACGATTAACGACCTCCAAACCGGGAGACAGAAACACCATGGCACTTATCAGCATGCGCCAGATGCTCGACCACGCCGCCGAATTCGGCTACGGCGTGCCGGCCTTCAACGTCAACAACCTCGAGCAGATGCGCGCCATCATGGAAGCCGCCGACAAGACCGATTCGCCGGTCATCGTCCAGGCCTCCGCTGGTGCCCGCAAATACGCAGGTGCACCGTTCCTGCGCCACCTGATCCTGGCTGCCATCGAAGAATTCCCGCACATCCCGGTGTGCATGCACCAGGACCATGGCACCAGCCCTGATGTATGCCAGCGCTCCATCCAGCTGGGTTTCTCCTCGGTGATGATGGACGGCTCGCTGAAAGAAGACGGCAAGACTCCGGCCGACTATGACTACAACGTTGCCGTCACCCGGCAGACTGTTGCCTTCGCTCACGCCTGCGGCGTGTCTGTGGAAGGCGAGCTGGGTTGCCTGGGCAGCCTGGAAACCGGCATGGCCGGTGAAGAAGACGGCGTCGGCGCCGAAGGCGTGCTGGATCACAGCCAACTGCTGACCGACCCGGAAGAAGCGGCGGCCTTCGTCAAGGCTACCCAGGTCGACGCCCTGGCTATCGCCATTGGCACCAGCCACGGCGCCTACAAGTTCACCAAGCCGCCAACCGGCGACGTGCTCTCCATCGAGCGCATCAAGGAAATTCACAAGCGCATCCCCAACACCCACCTGGTGATGCACGGTTCCTCCTCCGTTCCGCAGGAATGGCTGAAGGTAATCAACGAATTCGGCGGCGACATCAAGGAAACCTACGGTGTGCCGGTCGAGGAAATCGTCGAGGGCATCAAGCACGGCGTGCGTAAGGTCAATATCGACACCGACCTGCGTCTGGCTTCCACCGGCGCGATCCGCCGCATGATGGCCGAGCACCCGAGCGAGTTCGACCCACGCAAGTTCTTCGCCAAGACTATCGTGGCCATGCGCGACATCTGCATCGCCCGCTACGAAGCCTTCGGCACCGCCGGCAATGCCTCCAAGATCAAGCCGATCTCCCTGGAGGGCATGTACCAGCGCTACGCCAAGGGTGAGCTGAACGCCAAGGTCAACTGAGCCTGATGCGTGAGCCGAAGCCCCGCCATGTGCGGGGCTTCTGCTTTTTATAGACGGGGCTCGGCGTGAGCAACGCGGCGAGAGGTAAAACCCTGTAAAACTCCCGAGGCGTGAGGGCAGGCGGGGTGCGCCATAATTCGTGGACTGTCGTTCCGGGAAACTGCCACCCATGTCCAGCAAGCCACGTCTGTTGCTCGCTTTTCTCCTCGCCGTGTTGCTGGCCTCGCTGCTCGCCTCGATCTTTCAGACCCAGACCAACCTCGCCGCCTTGCAGGCGCTCGGTGCGCCGATGCCGTTGGATGTGCGCGTTGGCACCACCTGCCTCGATCTAATCGGTTTCGCACCGACCTTCGCTTTGCTCAGTGCCCTGGGCTTTCTGGTCGCCTTGCCATTGGCTGCCTGGTTGGCGCGACGTATGCCGCCGCTGCGTTGGCTGATCTTCATACTGGCAGGCGCTGCAGCCATCTGGACGGCACTGGCGCTGGCCAACGCGTTGGCGCCGATGCCGACACTGATCGCTGCCGACCGTAGCCCGTTCGGCACGCTTGGGCTGATGGCCTGCGGCAGCGTTGGTGCGCTGCTGTTCGGCCTGCTTGGCCGGCAGGTGCGCTACCGCTCGCAACCGACTTCTTCCGATTCTCTGTGACAAGGCGTTGCCCATGTTGAGAAGCACCCGTGCGCTGATGCTCTGCGCCCTGTTCGTCAGCACGCCGCTGCTGGCCCTGGATTACCGCATCGAAACCTTCAGCGAAGGGCTGGAGAATCCTTGGGCCGTGGCTTTCCTGCCGGACGGGCGCCTGCTGGTTACCGAGCGCGTCGGGCGCCTGCGCATCATCGAAGCCGATGGCAGTGTCGATCCGGAGCCGGTGGCGGGCCTGCCCGAGGTCTTCATCGCTGCCCAGGCCGGGCTGATGGAAGTGGCGCTGGACCCGGACTATAGCGATAACCGCTGGCTGTACCTGACCTACGCGCACGGCTCGCAGGAGGCCAACAACACGCGCCTGGCGCGTGCCCGTCTGGTGGATGGCGAACTACACGACTTCGAAGTGTTGTTCACCGCCCAGCCGCTCAAGGCCGGCGCCGCGCATTACGGTGGGCGCATCGCCTTTCTCGCCGACAAGACCCTGGTGCTGACCCTGGGCGACGGTTTCGACTGGCGTGAAGAGGCGCAGAACCCGGCCAACCACCTGGGCAAGATCGTGCGTCTGAACCGCGACGGCAGCGTGCCGCAGGACAACCCCTTGATCGGCCAGGAAGGTGCCGCACCGGAGATCTACAGCCTCGGCCATCGCAACGTGCAGGGCATCTTCTTCGATGCCGAGCACAATCGCCTGTACAGTCACGAGCACGGCCCACGCGGGGGGGACGAGCTCAATCTGATCGAGGCCGGCAACAACTATGGCTGGCCGCTGGCGACCTTCGGTATCGATTACACCGGCGCGCGCATAAGCCCTTACACGGAGCTACCGGGGCTGACCGCGCCGCTGCTGCACTGGACGCCCTCGGTCGCGCCGTCGAGCCTGACGCTGTATCGCGGCGAGTTGTTCCCCGACTGGCAGGACGACCTGTTCGCAGCCACCCTGGCCGAGCGCAGCGTACGGCGCATCCGTGTGCGCGACGGCATGCTGGCCGGTGAGGAAATCCTCTTCGAAGAGCTGGGCGAGCGGATTCGCGATGTACGCAGCGGGCCGGATGGCGCGCTCTACCTGCTCACCGATAACCCGCAGGGGCGTCTGCTGCGTGTGGTGCCCAGCGAGTGATACGGCATCCGTTACACTGACGGTCCAGATGAACGCGGGATCGTATCGTTGAAGTATCTACAGGGTTATCCGGTCGCCTTGCAGCAGCAGGTTCGTCAGCTGATCGCCGATGATCGGTTGGGCGACTACTTGGCACAGCGCTATCCGGGGCGGCATGAAGTGCAGAGCGACAAGGCGCTGTACGGCTACGTCATGGCGCTCAAGCAGGAGCACCTGAAGAACGCGCCGGCCATCGACAAGGTGCTCTACGACAATCGGCTCGACCTCACGCACCGCGCCCTCGGCCTGCACACGGCGGTCTCCCGTGTGCAGGGCGGCAAGCTCAAGGCCAAGAAGGAGATTCGCGTTGCCTCGCTGTTTCGCGATGCGGCGCCGGCCTTTCTGCAGATGATCGTGGTGCACGAGTTGGCGCACCTGAAGGAGATCGATCACAACAAGGCGTTCTACAAGCTGTGCGACCACATGCTGCCGGGCTATGCGCAGATCGAGTTCGACCTGCGCATGTTCCTGACCTGGCGTGAGATGAGTTCGTAGGGTGCGCCGCGCGCACCGATGCCTCGGCGACAGGGAAAAACGGCGCACCCTACGCGTCCGACCCGCTATTTGATGCCAGGCGCGGTATCAGCCGTGCAGGCGCACGTTGAGCTGATCGACCACTGGTGCCCAGTCGGCGTCTTCGAGAATTTCCTCGCGCAGCAACGCGGCCTGCGCCGGCGTCCAGAACGGTGCGTCGGACAGCTTGCATGTGTCCGGCAGTGGCGAATGGGTGCTGATGAAGGCGTTGATACTGGCGGCATCGTCGGCCAGGCCAAGCTGCTTGAACAGGGCTGGCAGGCTGTGGATGGGCTTTTCCATGATGGGCTCTCCAAACGTGAGGTTCATCGTTAATTACCCCACCCAGGCGCAGATAGTTCCGCTCAATGGCACCTCTAAAAACTACCTGCGTTGCCATCGCGGCGTTAAAAACAGGCTCGTGCGCGAGTCCGATCAGAATGCTCATTTACAACACGTAAACTGCGCTTCTTTGCCTGTTTTTGCCTTGCGCTGACTGCCTCGCCTACGGTTTTAGAGGCGCCCTCAATCGACCGTCAATACCTCGAAGGCCTGCAGCTGCTGGCCCATCGGTAGGGTAATTTCGTCGCCGGGGTGCTTGCCGAGTAGCAGGCGTCCCAGCGGTGCAGCATTGCTCAGTACCTGGATGCTCTGCCCGGTATGCTGCAGCTTCATGCTGGCACCTTGCGGACCGAGAAACAGCCACTGCTCATGACCGTCTTCGCTGGCCAGCAGAATCAGCGCGCCCAGTTCGATACCTTGCACCTCGTCGAACGGCCGCGGGCGCAACTGGCGCCAGGTGATCAGGGTCTGGCGCAGTTCTTCGACGCGGCGCGCCTGGCCGCTGGCCAGGTAGGCCGCTTCCAGGCCCAGGGTGTCGTACTTGTTCTCGGCGACGTTCTCTTCGTGGGTGGCCGCTTCGTGGGCGCTGAGAGCGGCGAGGCTGGCCTGTTCTAGGTCGGCCTGCAGGTGGGCGAGTACGTCTTGCAGCAGCTGATTCTTGTCCATGGCGGGCTATCGGGTTTGGGGTGGTGAGAGGGGCAGCGGCCCCTCTTCAAAGCTGTTGGGTGGCCAGCTGTACGCGGTTGCGACCTTCAGCCTTGGCCCGGTACATCGCAGCATCAGCCAGGCGAATCAGCAGAGTGGCATCGTCGCCGCCGTGGCTCAGGGCGATACCGATGCTGGCGCCGACGCGTACGGCACGATCTTCCAGGTACATCGGCGTGTCCAGGCCTTCCAGCAGGCGTTTGGCCAAGTCCTGGGCATCCTCGGCCGATTGCACGTTCTCGCAGATCACCACGAACTCGTCACCACCCAGACGCGCTGGCAGGTCGGCATCGCGGATGTACTGGCGCAAGCGACCGGCGATTTCGGCCAGCACCTGGTCGCCAAAGCCATGGCCGTGTTGATCGTTGATGGGTTTGAAACCGTCGAGGTCGATCAACATCACCGCAAGCAATTCATTGCGTCGCAGGCTGCGCGCCAGTGCTTGCTCCAGATGTTGCTGCAGTGCAGTGCGATTGGCCAGGCCAGTCAGCGGGTCCTGCAGGGCCAGCTCACTGAGGCGTTGATTGGCCTGCTCCAGCGCCATGGTGCGCTCGGTGACGCGTTTGGCGAGGATCTGTTCGTTGAGTTGCAGCGCGGCCTCGCGCTGGCGTTTGAGTTCGTTGAAACGGGCTGCCAGGGCGAAGGACAGCAGGATCATCTCCAGCCCCGAGCCGATCTGCATGGCGTACAGGGTGAGGAAATTCGACGGAATCAGAGCGAAATTGCGCAGTGCCAGTAGCACTGCGCCGGTCAGCAACATCAGCCAGGCCAGGGCGAAGAGGCGAGCGCCGGGTACGCGGTAGCCGACGCAGACGAAACTGGTGAGCAGCAGTGTCAGGGTGGCGATCAGGCCGGTCAGCGACATCAGCTGCAGCGCGCGCTGCAGTGGTAGCAGCATACTGGCCAAGACGGCCCCGCCGATGGCGATGGACAGCATCAGCAGGCCCTTGTCCCAGCGCGGCAGCCATTGGCGGGTATCGAGAAAGCTGCGCGCAAAAACTACCGACAGCAGCGCCGCTGTCGTCAGGCTCACCGGCAGCATGCGGTTGCTCCAGGGCGCAGCTTCGGACCACAGATACTGCGCGCCAAGGCCATTGAGCGACAGCACGCTGAGGGCGAAGGCGCACATGAACAGCACGTAATTGAGGAAAGGCCGCTCGCGCAGGGCGAGAAACAGCAGCAGGTTGTACAGGCCCAGTGCGATCAGTACGCCGAAGTAGATGGCGTGCACCAGATAGCCGTTCTGGCTGTGTTGCTCGAAATCGCGGGCAGACATCAGCGCGCCGCTGAGGGTCATGCTGCCACGCGAGTCGACGCGCAGGTACAGCGTGCGTTGTTCGCCGGGCTGTAGAACGATCTCGAATACCGGGTTGCGATGGCCGACGCTGCGCTGCGCGTAGGGCACGGTGTCGCCGCTGCGCGACTCGCGCACGCCATCGTCTCCAATGTCGTACAGGCGCACCTCGTCCAGCGAGGCGTAGTTCAGCACCAGGCGCCAAGCGCGCGTTTGCTGGGCATCCGATTGCAGCGCCAGGCGCAGCCAGATCACCCCCGGCACGTAGCCGAAGCTGAGGTCACGGCGGTACAACGAGGGTTGGAAAGGGGCATCGATAGCGCGAACGTCGTCCAGGCTCAGGGTGCTCTGGGGATCGGCGAGAAAGTCGACCAGGCCGTAGAGATCCTGTGCTGCGCTGCTATCGCCCAGGCGCGTACTGGCGAGGGTGGCCTGGCTGGCCAAAAGCAGGCTGCACACCAACAGCAGACCCGGCAACGATGCCAGGTAGGCGAGGGCGGTGTGTCGATTGGCTGGCATGGGCAAGGTCTGGGAACTCGGCGTCGTCAGATAGTGGCAGAAAGCCCCATGAGCCTGCTAGTGGCTATCCTTCTGCAGATGCACGGCCAGGGTGCGCAGCGGCGCGAGCTGGCGGCAGATCAGCGCCAGTTGTGTTTGCACCAGGCGCTGGCGTTCGTCGACGTCATCGGCAATTTGCTCCAGACTCTGTGCCAGTGCCTGTTCCTCGTCGCTGTGGATGGCCAGCGGCTGTTCGCCGCGCAGGCCGGTAGCGATTGCATCGAGGCTGACCGCCAGCGCTTCGGCCTGTTCCAGCAGTTGTGCCTGGGCCGCCTGCGGCAACTGCTCGCCACGATGGGCGCCGAGCCCGGAGAGATAGCTGAGCAGGGTGTGCGATAGCACCAGAAAGCGAAAGCCGAGGTCGGCGTCCTTACGGAAGTGGCCGGGCTCCATCAGCATGTTGCCGAGGGTGGTGGATAGCGCGGCGTCGGCGTTGTGCGCGTTGCGGCGAGCCAGGCGGTAGCCGAGGTCGTCACGCTTGCCGCGCGCGTATTGGGCGATGATCTGCCGCAGGTAGGCGCTGTTGCAGCTCAGTGTGCTCGCCAACATGCGCCCCAGGCGTCGACCCTGCCAGTCCGGCAGGATCAGGAATACCGCCAGCCCGGCCAGCATACCGCCGAGCAGGGTGTCGACCAGGCGCGGCAGGAACAGGCCGTAGCCATTGCCGATCTGGTTGAAGCAGAACAGCACCAGCAGGGTGATCGCCGCCGTGGCCAGGGTGTAGCGGGTGCTGCGTGTGGCGAAGAAGGCGACCCCGGCGATCACGGCGAACAGTGCCTGGATGCGTGGGTCGGGGAACAGATCGAACAATGCCCAGCCGAGGCCCAAGCCGATCAGGGTGCCGACGATACGCTGCACCAGCTTGAGGCGCGTGGCGCCGTAGTTCGGCTGGCAGACGAACAGGGTGGTCAGCAGAATCCAGTAACCCTGAGTCGGGTGGATCAAATGCAGCAGGCCGTAACCGGCCGCCAGGGCAATGGACAGGCGCAGCGCGTGGCGGAACAGCAGCGAAGTGGGCGTCAGTTGCTGGCCGATCCGCTCGATGACCTCGCGCAACGATTGCGGCTCGCGGTCCAGCAGGCTGCTGTCCTGCTCATCGGCCAGAGCGTCGGGGTTGCTGGCGTTGCCGAGCAGCAGGTCGAGGCTGGCGAGGTTGCCGGCCAATGCACCGAGCGAGCGCAGCAGGCGGCGCCAGGCCGGGTTGCTTTGCAGGTGCAGGTGGTCGAGCGAGGCATGCAGATCTTCCAGGGCCTGGCTGCACAGTTCGCGGTATTCGAAGGGCTGGCGCAACTCGATGGCGCTGCCCAGGCGCTGGCAGGCCTCGCCGTGCAGGCGCAGCAGGCGCTGGCAGCGAAACAGCACATCGCTGTGGAAAAAGGCTTCGGCCAGTTCGTTGTAGGGGTAGTGCGACGAGCTGGCACGCTCGTGAATGTCCTGGGCGAGGAAGTACAGCTTCAGGTAGCGATTGACCTTCGGCGCCGGTCGACCGCCACCGACTCGGTGCAGAATGATCTCCTTGGCCGCGTTGAGTGCTGAGACCACGCGGCCATTCTGCTGAGCCAGCTCCAGGCGGCGTTGCTCCACATCCAGCTGGCGCACCGGTTCGAACAGTGCCGCTTTGAGCTTGAGGTACTTGCCCAGTTCGCGAAACAGCCGGGCCAGGGCGAGCTGCACCGGCTGATGAGCGAACAGCGCGTGCCAGATGATCGAAAGCAGGCCGTACCAGGCGGCGCCGGCCACCAGCAGCAGCGGCTCCAGCCACAGGCCGGCAACACCGCCGCGCTGCTCGACGCCGATCATGCTGTACACGGCGAGGATCAACGTGCCCGAACCCAGTGTGGCGAAACGCTCGCCGAGCGCGCCGAGCATGGTCAGGCAGAAGGCGGAAAAGGCCAGGGCGATAACGAACAGCCAGGGATAGGGAAAGAGGAACTCCACCGCATAGGCTGCTGCGCTGAAGCAGGCCAGGGTAGCCAGCACCGCGCCGAGGCGGCCTTGCCAACTGTCGTCGGTCTCGGTCAGGGCGCTGGCGATGATGCCGAGAAACAGCGGGATCAACCCATGCATCCAGCCCTGCCACCAGCACAGCGAAAGGGCTCCGGCCAGGGCGATGAACACCCGCAGACTGGCGCTGAACTTGTCCAGTGCCCAGAGGCGGCGCAGTGATTGACGGAGGCGAGGGCGGGGCATACGAAGCCTGATCTGAAGCGATGCATGAAGCCTACCGGAACTCATCGGTCACTGGGTATCGGTAGCGATACGCAGATCGTGTTGATTATTTGGACCGATTGGTTCTAAATTCGGCGTATGACGACACGTGGACGCCCCAAAAGCTTCTGCCCGGACCGGGCCCTGGAAAATGCCATGCAGCTGTTCTGGCAGCGCGGTTATGAGGCCGCGTCGCTACAGGACCTGCAGGCGGCCACCGGGCTGTCCAAGAGCAGCCTCTATCAGACCTATCCGAGCAAGCAGGCTTGGTTCGTCGCGGCCTTCAGCCTGTATGTGGCGCAGCGCCGCGCCCTGCTGCTGGAGCAGCTGCAGGCCAGCGCCTCGCCGCTCGCCTTTATCCGCGAGCGTCTGCTCAGCGTGCTGGAGGACGACGGCCCCGATGGCGTGCCGCGTGGCTGCATGCTGGTCAACGTGGCTAATGAATTCTCCTTGTCGGAGCCGGAGCTGGTGCCGGTGCTGCAACAGGCCACGACGGGCATCTGCCAGATTTTCCAGCAGGCGCTCGAACGCGCCGTGGCCTGCGGGGAGCTGAACAACGCTCAGGGCCTTGCGGCCCGTGCTGGCTACCTGCAGTGCGTGATGAGCGGGCTGCGTACCCAGGTGAAATCCGCAGTGCCTGCGGACTTGATTCGCGCCACCGTGGCGGTGGTCATGGCTAGCCTGGATTGCGCATGAGCGGCGTTGCGCAGGTTTTTCTTCGTCCAATTCTGGACTGACTGGTTTTTAAAGGAGCTGATATGCGGGATTTGTTCGAGCTGTGCGGCGCCGATCCTGAGCTGGTGTTCTCGCCCTACTGCTGGCGCGTACGTCTGGCGCTGGCGCACAAGGGCCTGGACTGGCAGAGCCGGCCGACACGTTTCACCGACAAGGAGCTGATCGCCTTTTCCGGACAGAAGTTGGTGCCGGTGCTGATCGATGACGGTGAAACCGTGCATGACAGCCTCGCCATCTTCGCCTACCTGGACCAGCGTTATCCACAGCAGCCTCTGCTCGGTGATGCCTTGGCTGCCGAGCGCGCGCGTCTGGTCGAGCGCCTGAGTTTCCACATGGTGCGCGCGCCGCTGTTGAGGATGCTGATCCCGCGGGTCTGGCAGGTGATCGACCCTGCTGATCGCGACTATTTCCGCAGCAGCCGGGAGAAGGCACTGGGCATGAGCCTGGAGGCGTTCGCCGACCCGCAGGGTGGTGAGCGTCTGTTCCGTGAGGGCGTGGCGCCGCTGGAAATGTGGCTACGTGATCAGCCCTTCCTCGAAGGCCAGGCGCCCGGTGGCTGCGACTACCTGCTGGCCGGCATGTTGTTCTGGGCATGGTGCCTGGGCGCACAACCCTGGGCCGACGATTCGGCACTGGGCTCCTGGTTCGCGCGCATCCTGCAGGCGTATGAGGCGACCCACGGCCCGGTCAAGCGGGCCGAGATCCACGTGGAGGAAAAGCAATGATCGACCTGTACTACTGGACCACACCCAACGGCCACAAGGTCAGCATCTTTCTCGAGGAGGCCGGGCTCGACTACCGCATCGTCCCCGTGCACATCGGCAAGGGTGAGCAGTTCGCGCCGGCGTTTCTCAAGATCGCACCGAACAATCGCATTCCCGCCATCGTCGATAACGCGCCGGCAGATAGCGGCGAGCCCATCGCCCTGTTCGAGTCCGGGGCAATTCTCGAGTACCTGGCGGACAAGAGTGGGCAGTTCCTGCCGCGCGAGACGCGGGCACGCTTCGACGTGCTGCAGTGGCTGTACTGGCAGATGGGCGGCCTCGGGCCGATGGCAGGGCAGAATCATCACTTCGTGCGCTACGCACCGGAGCCGATCCCCTATGCTATCGACCGCTACGTGAAGGAAACCGCGCGCCTCTACGGTGTGCTCGACCGCCAGCTGGCCGGGCGCGATTATGTGGCGGGCGAGTATTCCATCGCCGACATGGCCATCTACCCCTGGGCCAAGCTGTGGAAGATGCAGCAGCAGAAGCTGCAGGACTTCCCCAACATGGCCGCCTGGCTCGAACGCATCGATGCACGCCCTGCGGTGCAGCGTGCCTACGCGCTGGTAGAGCAGGTGAATGCCGATCCGCAGGCATTGCTCACGGCTGAGGCGCGGCGCCTGCTGTTCGGACAGTGACGGACGGGCGAACTTTCTCGCGGATTTTCCTGTGATACGGCTCACGCTTTCCTAGACTTCAGACTGTTGGCCCGCAATGGTTGGAGATGGTGATGCGAATCGGCGTACCCAAGGAAATCAAGAACCACGAATACCGCGTCGGTCTCACGCCGCAGTCGGTGGCCGAGCTGACCGCGCTCGGCCATGAGGTGTGGGTCGAAACCCATGCCGGAGCCGCCATCGGTTTTGCCGACGAGGATTACCTCGAGGCCGGCGCACAGATCGCCAAGAACTCGGCCGAGGTGTTCCAGCAGGGGCAGTTGATCGTCAAGGTCAAGGAGCCGCTGGCAGTGGAGCGCGCCAGGTTGCGCGCCCATCACACGCTGTTCACCTACCTGCACCTGGCTCCGGACCGGGCGCAGACCGAAGAACTGATGGCCGGCGGTGCCACCTGTATTGCCTACGAAACGGTGACCGATGCACAGGGGCGCCTGCCTTTGTTGGCGCCGATGTCAGAAGTGGCCGGACGCATGTCGATCCAGGCCGGCGCCGGTTGTCTGGAAAAGGCCCGCGGTGGGCGCGGCGTCCTGCTCGGCGGTGTGCCGGGCGTGGCACCGGGCAAGGTGGTGATTCTCGGTGGCGGCGTGGTCGGTAGCCATGCCCTGGCCATGGCGGTTGGCCTTGGCGCCGATGTCACGGTGCTGGACAAGAGCGTCGATGCTCTGCGCCGGCTCGATGCCCAGTATGGCAATCGCATCACCACGCTCTACTCCACCCGCGCGGCGGTGCGCGAGCAGGTTTTGGCTGCTGATCTGGTGATTGGCGGGGTACTGATTCCCGGCGCCGCCGCACCCAAGCTGATCACTGCGGAGATGGTCCGGCAGATGAAGGTGGGCGCAGTGCTGGTGGATGTCGCCATCGATCAGGGCGGCTGCGCCGAGACCTCGCACGCCACCACTCATGCCGAGCCCACCTATGTGGTCGATGATGTGGTGCATTACTGCGTGGCCAACATGCCGGGTGCGGTGGCGCGCACCTCGACCCTGGCACTCAACAACGCCACGCTACCGTTCGTCGTGGCGCTGGCGCAAAAGGGTACGCGACGAGCCTTGCAGGAGGATCCCCACCTGCTCGCTGGCCTCAATGTCGCGCGCGGCATCATCACCTGCGCCAGCGTCGCCGAGGCGCACGACCTGCGTTTTCAGTCGCCGGCCAGCGTGATCGAGCAGCTCTGAGGCATGGCGGGCCCCGGTGCGATAGGTAGTCTGGCGGCTAATTACAGCGGCCAGACCCAGAGTAGCAACGGGATGCTGACCAGCACCACCAGGATCTCCAGTGGCAACCCCAGGCGCCAATAGTCGCCGAAGCGAAAACCGCCAGGGCTGAGAATCAGGGTGTTGTTCTGATGGCCGATGGGCGTGAGGAACGAACACGAGGCGCCGATGGCCACCGCCATCAACAGCGCGTCCGGGCTGACGCCAAGTTGGCTCGCGGCGCTCAGCGCAATCGGGCACATCACCGCAGCGGTTGCCGCGTTGTTCATGAAGTCCGACAGGGTCATGGTCACCACCAGCAACAGGGTCAGGGTGATGATGGCGTTGCCCTGCGCCAGATTTTCCATCAGCACTCGTGCCAGCAGATCGGCCGCGCCTGTGGTGGACATCGCCCCAGCCACCGGGATCAACGCTCCGAGCAGCACGATCACCGGCCAGTCGATGGACTCGTAGACGGCACGCAGCGGCACCAGGCGCAGCAGCATGTAGGCCAGCACCCCGCAGGCGAAGGCGATCGCCGTGGGCAGCAGACCAAAGGCCGCCGCGACGATGGCCAGGATCATGATGCCAAGGGCCAGGTTGGCCTGACGTGGATCGGGAATGTTGATGGCGCGCGCCGCCAGCGGCACGCAGTCATAGTCGCTGGCGAACTCACCGATATCCTCGGCGCTGCCCTGCATCAGCAGCACGTCACCACCCTGGATCAGGGTCGAGCGCAGGCGCTTGATCGAGCGATGGCTCTGCCGTGAGATGGCCAGCAGGTTGATGGAGTAGCGGCTGCGCAAGCGCGTGCTGCTGGCGGAGCGACCGATCAGCGAAGAGTCAGGTTTGACCAGCAGTTCCTGCATTGTACGGTCTTCGTCGTTGCTGACTTTCTTCTCGGTGTCACTGTTCTTGTCGTTCTGTTGCTCGGCCTCCCTTGCTTCGCGCTCGGCTTCCAGCAGCAGGTCCAGTTTGCCGAGCACTTCGCCCAGCTCTGCCGGATCGGCCTCGATCACCAGCACGTCGTCGGCCTGCAGCACACGCCGCGGGTTGGGGGCAGTCAGGCGCAGCTTGTTGCGCACCATGGCCACCACCTGGGCGTCGGCTTCATCTAGCAACTGTTCGATCTCGCGCAGGGTCTTGCCCTCGGCGCTGCCGCCTGCCTTGACCCGCGCCTCGGTCAGGTAATGGCCAGTGTCGAAGCTGGCGGCGTTGCCCACTTCGCGCTTGGGCACCAGGCGCCAACCAAGCAGGCTGATGAACAGCACGCCGGCCAGCGCCACGGCCACGCCGACCGGGCTGAAGTCGAACATTTCGAAGGGGCCACCGCCATGCTGGGCGCGGAAGCTGGAGACGATCAGGTTCGGGGGTGTGCCGATCAGCGTGGTCATGCCGCCGAGGATGGTGCCGAAGGCCAGCGGCATCAGCACGCGTCCTGGCGGCAACTCCAGACGTGCGGAAATCTGCAGGGCGATGGGCATCAGCAGGGCGAGGGCGCCGACGTTGTTCATGAACGCCGAGAGCAGCGCCCCCAGGCTGGTCAACGCGGCGATGGACACTAGGGCGCCCGCGCCGCTGGGCAGCAGGCGTTGCGCCAGGCGGTTGACCGCGCCAGTGCGCTGCAGGCCATGGCTGAGCACCAGCACGCAGGCAACGGTGATCACCGCCGGGTGACCGAAACCAGCGAAGGCGTCGCGGTCTGGCACGATGCCGACGATCACGCAGGCCAGCAGCGCCCCCAGTGCGACCACATCGTGGCGCCAGCGACCCCAGATGAACAAGCCCATGCTGGCGATTAGAATGGCGAAGATCAGGCCTTGTTCGAACGTCATGATGCGGCGTCATCCCTGTGATTGCAGCGTTGCGTGGCTGTTCACAGCAGAGTCTGCGCCGCGCCGGCAGTTCCCGGCGCGCCTTCAAATGGGGCGCAAAATTTTGTCTCAGACGTATTGCGCGGCGGCGTAGCCAGAAGCCCAGGCCCATTGGAAGTTGAAGCCGCCGAGGTGGCCGGTGACGTCGAGCACTTCGCCGATGAAATAAAGCCCCGGAACCTTGAGCGACTCCAGCGTCTTCGACGACACCTCGTCGGTGTTCACCCCGCCCAGGGTTACCTCGGCGGTGCGGTAGCCCTCGGTGCCGGCCGGCACCAATTGCCAGTCGGCCAGGTGCTCGGCGATCGTCTTGAGCTCGCCAGGCGTGTACTGCTTGAGGGGTTTGTTGCTGAACCAGGCGTCGACCAGCAGGGTCGCCATCTTCTTGGTGAACAGCTCGGTCAGCAGGGTTTTCAGCTCGCTGTTGCCGCGCTCGCGCTGTTGCGTCGCCAGCCATTCAGGCAGGTCGATGTGCGGCAGCAGGTCGATGTGCACGGTATCGCCCGGCTGCCAGTAGGAGGAAATCTGCAGGATCGCCGGCCCGGACAGGCCGCGGTGGGTGAAGAGGATGTTCTCGACGAAGCTCTGGCCGTTGCAGCTTACCCGGCAATCCTCTACCGAGGTACCGGACAGCTCGGTGCACAGCGCCTTGAGTTGCGGATCGGTGAGGGTGAACGGCACCAGCCCGGCGCGGGTTGGCAGCAGTTCGTGGCCGAATTGCCTGGCCACCTGATAGCCGAAGCCGGTGGCGCCCAGGGTCGGGATCGACAGCCCGCCGGTGGCGATCACCAGCGACTGGCAGGCCACGGCGCCGAGATCGGTTTGCAGGCAGAAGCCGGCGTCGGTTTTCTCGATGCTTTGCACGGCGGTGTCGAGGCGGATCTCTGCGCCTGCTTCTGCGCACTCGGCCAGCAATAGTTCGAGGATGTCGCTGGACCTGTTATCGCAGAACAGTTGGCCGAGTTTCTTCTCGTGATACGGCACGCCATGCTTGGCCACCAGGCCGATGAAGTCCCATTGGGTGAAGCGCGCCAGGGCGGATTTGCAGAAGTGCGGGTTGCCGGAGAGGAAGTTGCTCGGCTCGCAGTACATATTGGTGAAGTTGCAGCGCCCGCCGCCGGACATGAGGATCTTCTTGCCGGCCTTGTTGGCGTGGTCGAGCACCAGCACGTGGCGGCCACGGGCTGCTGCACTGGCTGCGCACATCAGGCCGGCGGCCCCTGCGCCGATGATCAATACGTCGGTTTGCAACACGGGATGTCCTCAGGTGAATCTGCTGACGCAGCCAGCGCCGCGCGAAAACCGCTGAAGTTTACCCGAACCGCTCTGTGCCGACGCTTCTGTCAGCGCGCTACTGGCAAGAAGGGCGCACTGCGAATGACTGTCTCAGATATGAGACAGTGACGAGTGGCGTTGTGCCTGCTATGACTAGAACTGATCATTTCGGATGGATCTCCACTCATGACCGTCGTGCGTGCCTGGCTATTGCTCTTGCTGCTGTCGCCGGCATCGGCCTCGGCTGAGCTTTTGCGTCTGGTGGCCGACCCCTGGCCGCCGTTCAATGATCAACGCTTGCCCGGCAAGGGGCTGGCCAGTGATCTGGTGGAGCAGGCGCTGGCCCGCGCTGGCTACACCACCAGTTATGTGGAGGTGCCCTGGGAGCGTGCTGTGCTAGGGCTCAAACGCGGGGATTACGATGTGCTGATCAACGCCTGGTATAGCGCCGATCGCACCGAGTACGGTTATTTCTCCCAGCCCTATCTGGTCAATCGCATTCGCTTCATGCGGCGCAAGGGCAGCGATATCCGCTTCGAGACCCTGGCCGATCTCTACTCGCACAGCATCGCGGTGGTCAGGGGCTATGCCTACTCCAAAGAGTTCGACAGCGACCCGCAGTTGCTCAAGGTCGGTGTCGGCAGTTTCGAGATCGCCGCGCGCATGCTGCATGCCGGGCGCGTGCAGCTGGCGCTGGAGGATGAGCTGGTCGCGCGCTACATGCTCGGGCGCACACTGAGCAGCATTCGTGATGAGCTGGAGTTTCTGCCACTACCGCTGAGCGAGAACGGCCTGCATATCCTGATACGCCGTAGCCATGCACAGCATCGCGATATTGCCCGGCGTTTCGATGCGGCGATTCAGTCCATGAGCGAAGACGGCAGCTATGCCGCCACGCTGAGGCGCCACGGTCCCTGATCAGCTCAGTACGGTGCGGGCACGGCCCTGCTGCTTGGCGCGATACAGGCGAATGTCGGCCTCGTGCAGCAGGCTTTCCAGGTCTTCGGGTTCACCCTGGTAAAGGCCGGCGCTGAACGACAGCGCAGGCGCACCAACCGCGTAGTGCAGGCCGGCGCACTGTCGGCGCAGTTTATCCAGTGCCTGCACCACATGCTCCGCGCCGTGCAGGGTGAGCAGGGCAAACTCCTCACCGCCCAGGCGGCCCAGCAGCATATCGGGGAAGGCAGTGCTCATGGCTCGGGCGAACACCACCAGAGCACTGTCGCCGCTGGCATGACCGAAGCCATCGTTGATCTGCTTGAAGTGATCGAGATCGAGCATCGCCACGCTGACCTCGCGATTTTCCCGTTGCGCCTTCTGCAGTATCTGCATGCCTTGTTCGTAGAAGGCACGGCGGTTGTTCAGGCCGGTCAGGGCATCGAACTGCGCGGCCTTCTTCAGCGCGCGCAGCAGGTCGCGTCGCTCCAGGGTGGACATCACCCGGCAGTTCAGTTCTTCCGGGCAGAAGGGTTTGCGCAGGAAGTCATCGGCGCCGTGCTTGATGAACTGCGCACTGAGCGAACCCTTGGGGTCGGCGGACACGCCGATGATGATCAGGTCATTGAGGCGCAGCTTCTGCCGCAGCAGTTTGACCAGCTCGAAACCGCTGACGCCGGGCATGGCATGGTCGAGGACCAGCAGGTCGAGGTCAGGGTGCTCGTTCAGCTGGCGCAGCGTCTCCTTGCCATCGCTGGCTTCGATGATCTGGTAGTGGTGCGGCTCGAGAATGTGGCGAATGTAGTGGCGCTGCGCCGTGGAGTCGTCGGCGATGAGAATCTTGATGTGGCTGTTGTGATCGAGCCGGTGCAGCAGGCGGAAGGCGTACTCGTAGGAGTGCTGGCTTTCCTTGAGCACGTAGTCGACCACGCCTTTCATCAGCAGATCATCACGGCGCTGCTCGTTGTAACTGCCACTGAGCACGATGCACGGCAGGTTATAGCGCATCACCAGGTCGACGCTCTCGCCGTCCGGTGCATCGGGCAGGTGCAGGTCGACGATAGCGGCGAAGAACAGCGCGGCCGAGGTTTCCAGCATCACTTCGGCTTCTGCCAGCGAGGCACAGAAGATCGGCTCCAGATCGGTTTCCTGGCGAAACAGATGTTCGAGGATCTTCAGTACCAGTGGACTGTCTTCAATGACCAGAATATTGCGCATGGGTAACTCCGGCCCAGGCCTTTTGATGCTTTATATCAGCCTAAGAGCCTGTTCGCGATCTTGCGAGCCAGAGCGCCCGGCAGGAAAACGAGCGTCCGAGCTTGCTTTCAACGCAGTAGCGCCGACGCGCAGCAGGCCGTGTGCAGGCTCTTACAGTAGACGCACGCGCAGTGTTCTGCCCTTGATCTTGCCCTCAGTGAGGCGCTTGAGCGCCTGGCGGGCGACATCGCGGTCGACTGCGACATAGGCCTGGTAGTCGAACAGGGCGATCTTGCCGACCTGGCTACCGGGCAGCCCGGCGTCGCCGGTCAGGGCACCGAGGATATCGCCGGGGCGCAGCTTGTCCTTGCGTCCGGCGCCGATGCACAGCGTATGCATCGGCGGCAGCAGCGGCTCACCCGTTGCCTTGGCCGCGGGTAATGGGTACCAGGCGAGTTCCTTGCCTTGCAGGGTTTCGATGGCCTGGGCGCGACCGGCTTCAGCGGGCGCCACCAGGCTCAGTGCCAGGCCTTTCTCGCCAGCGCGACCACTACGGCCGATACGGTGGATATGCACCTCGGCATCACGCGACAGCTCGACGTTGATCACCATTTCCAGCCCCGCGATATCCAGGCCGCGCGCGGCCACGTCGGTGGCCACCAGCACACTGAGGCTGCGATTGGCGAACAGGGCGAGGATCTGGTCGCGATCGCGCTGTTCCAAATCGCCATGCAGGGCCGCGGCGGAGATCTTCTCGGCTTCCAGTTGCGCGGCCAGCTCGTCGCACTGCTGGCGCGTGGCGCAGAAGGCCACGGTTGGTTGCTTGCGGAAATGCCGCAGCAGGGTGCTGACTGCTTCCATGCGTTGGCTCGGCGCTATTTCGTAGAAGCGCTGCTCGATCTGTCCGTCATCATGCTGAGCCTCCACTTCGACCCGCTCCGGGCTACGCAAGAAACGCGCGGCAAGCTGTTCGATGGCAGGCGGATAGGTGGCGGAGAACAGCAGGGTCTGACGGCGTGCCGGGGTCTGCTCGATGATTTCACTGATGCTGTCGATGAAACCCATGTCGAGCATGCGGTCAGCTTCGTCGAGCACCAGGGTATTGAGCCCATCGACTTTCAGCGTGCCCTTGCGCAGGTGCTCCTGTACCCGCCCCGGGGTGCCGACTATCACGTGCGCACCGTGCTCCAGCGAGCCGATCTGCGGGCCGAAGGGCACGCCGCCGCAGAGGGTGAGCACCTTGATGTTGTCGGCGGCGCGGGCCAGACGGCGGAGTTCCTTGGCCACCTGATCGGCCAGTTCGCGCGTCGGGCACAGCACCATGGCCTGGCAGCCGAAGTAGCGCGGGTTGAGCGGGTGCAGCAGGCCGATGCCGAAGGCTGCGGTCTTGCCGCTGCCGGTCTTGGCCTGGGCGATCAGATCGCGGCCCTTGAGAATCAGCGGCAGGCTGGCGGCCTGAATTGGCGTCATCTCGGCATAGCCGATGGCGGCGAGGTTGGCCTGCATGGCGGCAGAAATGGGCAGGCTGGCGAAGGCGGTAGCGGTCACGGCAAGTGCTCGGGGATGGTGAAACAGGGCGGCAGTGTAGCAGGCCCGATCATTCGTCCGCTGAAACCTCGATATTGCGGCCGCTGCGGCCATCTTTCGCATCCAGTTGCAGGAAGATCGCTGCCGCCAGCATCGACAGCAGGCCGACGCACAGGTAGGTGGCCTGGAACGCCTGCAACACATGCCCACTGTCGCCCAGTTCACGGCTGAAACCACTGAGCAGTGCTGCCGCCGACGCAACGCCGAGGCCCATCGCCAGTTGCACCACCACCGACAGCAGGCTGTTGCCGCTGCTGGCGTCGCGGTTGTCCAGGTCGATCAGGGTCACGGTATTCATTGCGGTGAACTGCAGTGAGTTGCAGGCGCCGATCAGTCCTAGCTGGATGATCAACTGCAGCGTCGAGGTCTCGGCATCGACCAGCGCCAGGCTGGCGATCAGGGCACCGAGCAGCAAGGTATTGCTGGTGAGGATGGTGCGGTAGCCGAGGCGCTCGATCAGCGGCCTGGCCAGGGGCTTGGCTGCCATCGCCGCCAGTGCCAGCGGAATCAGGCTCATGCCGGCCTGGGCCGGCGAATAGCCCATCGCCAGTTGCAGCAGCAGCGGCGTGAGGAAAGGTAGCGCGCCGCTGCCGAGGCGGGCGAACAGATTGCCGATGATGCCCACGGCGAAACTGCGGGTGTGGAACAGCTTGGGTGCGAACAATGGCTGCTCGATGCGCCCGGCGCGTAGCCAGTAGGCGGCCAGGCAGGCCATGCCGCCGAGCAACAGCAGCACCACGCGCATGGTCGGCAGGTGCAGTTCGCCGAGCCCTTCCAGGGCTACGGTGATCAGCAGCATGGCGGCGCCGAACAGCAGAAAACCGACGCTATCGAAGCGGCTGCGCTCAGGGCCGCGCAGGTCGGGCATATGGCGCAATGCTGCCCAGCAGCCGAGTAGTCCCACTGGCAGGTTGATCAGGAAGATCCAGTGCCAGCTGGCCACTTCCACCAACCAGCCACCGAGGCTCGGGCCGATCAGCGGGCCGAGCAGGCCGGGCAGGGTGATGAAGCTCATGATCCGTACCAGCTCCGAGCGCGGATAGGCGCGCAGCACCACCAGTCGCCCGACCGGCATCATCAGCGCGCCGCCCAGGCCCTGGATGACCCGTGCGCCGATCAGCATGCTCAGCGACTCCGACAGTGCGCAGAGCAGCG
This sequence comes from Pseudomonas sp. YY-1, assembly GCF_002843095.1. Lineage (NCBI taxonomy): Bacteria > Pseudomonadati > Pseudomonadota > Gammaproteobacteria > Pseudomonadales > Pseudomonadaceae > Pseudomonas > Pseudomonas sp. YY-1. The sequence goes on from NZ_PJLX01000006.1 coordinate 125,400, forward strand.
AGCCGAGGCTGAACAGGGCGATGGCGCCGAAGAAGATGCGCCGCGTGCCGAAGCGGTCGGCGATCCAGCCCGAGGCCGGGATCAGCAGGGCCACGGTAAGCATGTAGGCGATCACCACCGACTGCATGCGCAATGGATTTTCGCCGAGGTCGGCGGCCATGGCCGGTAATGCGGTGTTGAGGATGGTGCCATCCAGCGTCTGCATGAAGAAGGCGATGGCGACTATCCAGGGCAGCAGGCGGGCGGTTCTGGGGTCGAGCAGGGTGGGGTTGGTCATGCTGTTCTCATGGTCTGTGCGCTCCACTCTAGGCCGCCGATCGAGCCCGGGCAACTGCGGGTTGCCAACGTGTAAGCAGGTGTCCGAGGTGGTGCTACGCTGGGGTGACTGGCACATCGCCCCGCAAGGGCTAAGGACGGCGTCATGCGCTGGTTGACTCTGTGGCTTTCGCTGGCTTGCCAGTCGCTGCTGGCGGCCGAGTGGTTCCCTTATCCGGTACGTGCCGATGGCCGCATGCTGGATTACCGGCCTTTGCCAGCGGCCAGCCAGCCCTGGCGTATCTGTGCGCTGCTGCCCCATGGCAAGGATCGCTACTGGTGGGGCGTGGCCTGGGGGCTGGATCAGGAAGCCAGACGTCTTGGCGTGCGCCTGGGGATCTACGAAGCCGGTGGCTACGAGCATGCCGATGTGCAAGTGGAGCAGTTCGAGCATTGTGTGGCCGAGGGCGCCGATGCCTTCGTCGTCGCCAGCATCAACACCTATGACCTGTGCAGCGCGGCAGAAGTGGCAGAGCAAGGCGGGCCACCCGGTCATCGATCTGGTCAATCGCCTGGAGTGCCCAACGCTGAGCGCACACTCGCGGGTCGATTTCGCCGACATGGCGCGCACCACGCTCGAGTATCTGGTGCGCATCAGCGACGGTCGGCCGATTCAGGTCGGCTGGCTACCCGGCCCAGCCGATGCAGGCTGGGTGCAGGATGCCGAACGCGGTCTGCGCGATGCCTTGCCGGGAACCCAGGTGACCCTGATCCATGGCGGCTACGGCCCGGTGGATCGCAGCCGGCAGGCGCAGCTGGCGCGCGAGCTGTTCAAGCAGCATCCGCATCTCGATTATCTGATCGCCAATGCCGAGGCGGCGGCCTTCGCTGCGGAGCTGGTGCGCAACCTCGGCTCCGAGGCGCAGGTGCTGTCGCTGTACGCCACCGAGCGGGTGCTGGAACAGATTCGCGAGGGGCAGGTGCTGGCCGCGCCCACCGATTCACCGGTGATTCAGGCTCGCATCGCGCTGGATATGGCCGTTCGTGGCCTGCAGGGCGAAAAACTGCCGCAACTGGTGAGCCCGCAGATCGAAATGCTCGACGCGGACGCACTGGATCGCTTCGACCTCGGCCGGCTGATGCCGCCCGAGGGGCACTGGATGATCCGCCAGGAATTACCCGACTAACCTGTCGTGCTGGCTGCGTAGCGGCGTGCCGCGCACCGGGCGCTCGCCGGCGACGAAGTAAGGCGCGGTGCTGCGCGGCAAGGGCTGGCGACCACGAATCCGGTCCGCGATCTTCTCCGCCATCATGATGGTGGTGGCGTTGAGGTTGCCGGTGATGATCTCCGGCATGATCGACGCATCCACCACGCGCAAACCCTGCACGCCGTTCACGCGGCCCTGGTTATCCACGACTGCCATGTCGTCCTCGCCCATCTTGCACGAGCAGGACGGGTGGAAGGCGGTTTCCGCATGCTCACGAATGAAGGCATCGAGCTCGGCGTCGCTCTGCACATGCGCGCCAGGGCTGATTTCACGGCCACGGTAAGGGTCCAGTGCCGGCTGCGCCATGATCTCGCGGGTGAGGCGAATGCCGTCGCGGAACTCCTGCCAGTCCTGCTCATGGCTCATGTAGTTGAACAGGATGCTCGGGTGCTGGCGCGGGTCCTTCGACTTGAGCTGGATGCGTCCGCGGCTGGGCGAACGCATCGAACCGACATGAGCCTGGAAACCGTGCTCGTTGACTGCGTTGCTGCCGTTGTAGTTGATCGCCACCGGAAGGAAGTGGAACTGGATGTTGGGCCAGGCGAACTCCGGGCGGGTGCGGATGAAACCGCCGGCCTCGAACTGGTTGCTGGCGCCGATACCGTTGCCGGCGAACAGCCATTGCGCGCCGATGCCCGGTTGGTTGAGCAGCTTGAGCGCCGGGTACAGTGACACTGGCTGGGTGCAGGCGTACTGCAGGTACATCTCCAGGTGATCTTGCAGGTTCTGGCCGACGCCAGGCAGTTCATGCACCAGCGCGATATCCAGCTCGCGCAGCAGCGCGGCAGGGCCAACGCCGGAGCGCTGGAGGATCTGCGGCGAGGCGATGGCGCCGGCGCACAGCAGCACTTCGCGACGGGCGCGGGCTTCAGTGGCGTTGTTAGAGTTGCCGATCAGGTAGCTCACGCCGCTGGCGCGCTTGCCGTCGAACAGGATGCGGTCGGTGGTGGCGTGGGTGACGATGGTCAGGTTCGGCCGCTCGCGGGCTTGGTCCAGATAACCGCGCGCGGTGCTGGCGCGGCGGCCTTCCGGGGTCACGGTGCGGTCCATCGGGCCGAAGCCTTCCTGCTGGTAACCGTTGAGATCATCCGTGCGCGGGTAACCAGCCTGCACACCGGCCTCGACCATGGCGTGGAACAGCGGGTTGTTGCCGGCCTTTGGCGTGGTCACGCTCACCGGGCCATCGCCACCGTGGTAATCGTTGGGGCCGATGTCGCGGGTTTCCGCCTTGCGGAAATACGGCAGGCAGTCCTGATAGGTCCAGTCTTCCAGGCCTTTGGCCGTGGCCCAATTATCGAAATCCAGCGCGTTGCCGCGGATGTAGCACATGCCGTTGATCAAGGATGAGCCGCCCAGGCCCTTGCCGCGTCCGCACTCCATACGGCGGTTGTTCATGTACGGCTCGGGTTCGGTCTCGTAGGCCCAGTTGTAGCGCCGCCCCTGCAGCGGGAAGGCCAGGGCGGCCGGCATCTGGGTGCGGAAATCGAGGCGGTAATCTGGGCCGCCAGCTTCCAGCAGCAGTACGCTGACGTCTGCGTCTTCGGTCAGCCGGGTGGCCAGGACGTTACCGGCCGAACCGGCGCCGATGATGATGTAGTCGAATTCCTGGGTCATGGCTCCTCCTGTTGCCCGGCTGCGAGCCGGGAAAACCTGGATGAATGTCCCCCGGATGGCATCCGGGCTACGGGGGCGGCGATTCTTTGTAGGAGCGGATTCATCCGCGATGTCTTTCGCGGCTGAAGCGGTGCGCCGCCCGGCCGCTCCCACAGAACGGTGTTCAGAACACTGAGGCGTAATCACCCATTTCCAGCTGCACCGACTTGATGCGGGTGTAGTGGCCGAGGGTGACCAGGCCGTTCTCGCGGCCGACGCCGGATTGCTTGTAGCCGCCCACCGGCATCTCGGCTGGCGACTCACCCCAGGTGTTGATCCAGCAGATGCCGGCTTCCAGCTTGTGGATCACCCGGTGCGCGCGGTTCAGATCGCGCGTCACCACGCCGGCAGCCAGGCCGTAGTCGGTATCGTTGGCGCGGCGGATCACTTCCTCTTCGCTGTCGTAGATGAGGATGCTCATCACCGGGCCGAAGATTTCCTCGCGCACGATGGTCATGTCGTCCCGGCAGTCGGTGAACACGGTCGGCGCGACATAGGCGCCCTTGGCGTAGTCGCCATCGCTGACGCGTGAGCCGCCGATCAGCAGGCGTGCGCCCTCTTTGCGGCCTTGCTCGATGTAGCCGAGCACGCTTTCCATGTGCGCGTAGCTCACCAGCGGGCCGAAGTTGGTGGTGTCGCTGAGCGGATCGCCTAGGCGGATGCGCTTGACCCGCTCCAGCACCTTGGCCTCGAAGCGCGCCTGCAGCATGCGCGGGACGAACACGCGGGTGCCGTTGGTGCAGACCTGGCCGGAGCTGTAGAAGTTGGCCATGACTGCGATGTCGGCAGCGCGGTCGAGGTCGGCGTCTTCGAAAATGATCAGTGGCGACTTGCCGCCCAGCTCCATGGTCACTTCCTTGAGGCTGGAACTGGAGGCGCTGGCCATGACCTTCTTGCCGGTGACGGTGCCGCCGGTAAAGGAAATCTTCTCGATACCCGGATGCTCGGTCAGCCACTGGCCCACTTCGCGACCGCTGCCTGTGAGCACGTTGAACACGCCGTCGGGCAGGCCGGCTGCGGTGTAGATCTCGGCCAGTTTCAGTGCGGTCAGCGAGGTGACTTCGCTGGGCTTGAAGATCATCGCGTTACCGGCGGCCAGGGCCGGAGCGGACTTCCACAGGGCGATCTGGATCGGGTAGTTCCAGGCACCGATGCCGGCGACCACGCCCAGCGGTTCGCGACGGGTGTAGACGAAAGAGGTCTCGCGCAGCGGGATCTGCTCGCCCTCGATGGCTGGGATCAAGCCGGCGTAGTATTCCAGCACGTCGGCGCCGGTGACGATATCGACGTAGCGGGTTTCCGACAGTGGCTTGCCGGTGTCGAGGGTTTCCAGCTCGGCCAGCTCGTCGTTGCGCTCACGCAGGATATCCACGGCCTTGCGCAGGACGCGCGAGCGCTGCATGGCGGTCATCGCTGCCCACACCTTCTGCCCTTCAGTGGCACTGGCCACGGCACGGTCGACGTCGGCCTGGCTGGCGCGCTGCACCTTGGCCAGCACCTCACCGGTAGCCGGGTTGATGCTGTCGAAGGTTTCTCCACTGCTGGCGGCGACGTACTGACCACCGATGTAGAGCTGCTGTTCGGAGAAACGGGGCATGGGCTGTCCTCTGCACTTGGCAATCTGCTAAGAGAACAGCCTATTTTATTTAAATTGAACGATCAATCAACAAAAACGACAGCGCGCAGCCAAACGCGACATGCACGCGGGCGAACGGTCGTCCGTAGGGTGCGCCATGCGCACCTAGCGATCTAAGAGCGTGTTCAAAGTCTGCTGCGCGTCGGCCATGCAGCGTTGAAATCAAGCTGGAACGCCAGCCCGGTCAGAATGCTCATTTACAGCTCGTAAAGTCGAACGCGACTCCGAGCGTTCTTCGCTCGATTCGCGGGGCCGCCGTCGGTATTGCCTGGCTCTAGCTCGCGAGATTTTGAACAGGCTCTAAATGATCAGAGGAAGGGGTTGTACGCGGTGCGCACAGCGCACCCTACGAGGCCTTGGCCAATTGCAGGTCGAGGTAGTCGTAGGCGATGCGGCGCGCCTGTTCGGTGTCGAAGGCCTCGCCGGACAGCGCGCCGCGCAGCCACAGGCCATCGATCAGCGAAGCGAGGCCGCGGGCGGCGAAGCGCGCCTGATCCTGCGGCAGCGCGCGATGGAACTGGCCACACAGGTTGGAGTAGAGGCGGTGATCGTTGACCCGCTGCAGGCGGCGCAGGGCCGGCTGGTGCATGCTGCTGGCCCAAAATGCCAGCCAGGTCTTCATCGCCGGACCGCTGACCTGGCTGTCGTCGAAGTTGCCATCGATCATTGCCTTCAGGTGTGCCCGCGGGCTGTCCTCGCGCAAGGCGCGACGGCGTTCCCCCACGGCATTGCTGAGTGCCTGCATCAAATGGCGCATGGTCGCTTCGAGCAGCCCGTTCTTGTCGTTGAAGTAGTGGCTGATGATGCCGTTCGACACCCCCGCCAGACGGGCGATATAGGCGATGCTGGCATCGGCCATGCCGACCTGGTCGACCGCTTCCAGGGTGGCGGCGATCAGTTGCGAACGACGAATGGGCTGCATGCCGACCTTGGGCATGGGGATCTCCAGCGGGTGAAGTTGGGCCGGAGTCTAGGCGGATTTTGATCGTTCGATCAATCAAGCGAGACGGGGGCGTGGGTGGGGCGCCGATTCCGCAGGCTGTCACGGGGCCACCTTGGCCGTGCACACCGCCTTATCATCGGTGCCTGCGGTGCACACGCGAACTTGCAACATCCTACGGAAACGACAAAGCGAGCCGAAGCCCGCTTTGTGATGCGACAGGGTGAGGCTTACTTCAGCCACTCTGCAACGCGGTCCGGGTTCTGGGCGATCCAGTCCTTGGCGGCCTGGTCAGGCTTGGCGCCTTCGCGGATGGCCAGCATGACTGCACCGACTTCTTCGCCGCTCCAGGAAATCTTGCTGAGGAAAGCAGCAGCGTCGGCGGCCTTGCCCTTCAGTTCCGGGTTGGCCACGGTGTCGACACGCTCGTCGTCGCCGAAGACCTTCTTCGGATCTTCAAGGAAGCGCAGTTTCCACTTGGCGAACATCCAGTGCGGAATCCAGCCGGTGACCACGATCGGCTTCTGCGCCTTCTCTGCACGGGTCAGGGCGGTGGCCATGGCCGGGCCCGAGCTCGGCATCAGCTTGATGCTGGCCAGGTTGTACTCCTTGATGGCGTCTTCGGTGCGGCGCATCACGCCGGCACCGGCGTCGATACCGGTGATCTTGCCGTCGAAGTCCTTGGAATATTTTTCCAGGTCTTCGATGCTCTTGGCTTGTACGTAGTCCGGCACGATCAGGCCGATCTTGGCGCCGGAGTAGTTGGTGCCGAGGATTTCCACCTTGTCCTTGAGCTTGTCGTAGTACTCGCCGTGGGTAGCCGGCAGCCAGGCGGAGAGCGTGGCATCGAGGTCGCCACGGGCCACGCCCTGCCACATGATGGCGGGTTCGACCGGCTTCAGCTCGACGCTGTAGCCGAGTTTGCTTTGCAGGATTTCACCGGCGACATGGGTGACGGCAACGCTGTCGTCCCAGCCGTTGACGTAGCCGATCTTCAGGGTGGGTTTGTCGGCGGCCAGGGCGCTGCCCATGCCGATGGCCAGGGCGGCAGCGCCGAGGCAGAGGTGCTTAAGTACGCGCATGTTGTTGTGCTCCATCAGTGAGTGGCAGTTGCAAAATCGTTGACTGGCTCGTTCTCATTGCGGGCCTTGCGAATCCGTGTTGCGCAGCAGATAGCGGTTTCGCGGGCAAAGTCTCCCCGTCACGGCCGGAAATCAGCCGCTAGTGGTTTACGAGGAGATTTTCGGGCTCGACCCCTGAGGTTCGAGCCCGAATCGGGTCGTGGCTTGTTACAGCCCGACGTGTTTCTTCACGGCGGCAACGCCGTCCTGACCGTCAAAGGTGGTCACGCCGTTCAGCCACTGCTCGAGGATCGCCGGGTTGGCCTTGATCCACTCCTTGGCGACGGTCTGCGGGTTTTCCTTCTCCAGCACCTTTTCCATCAGTTGGCTTTCGATATCGACGGTGAACTGCAGGTTGTTCAGCAGTTTGCCAACGTTCTCGCAGCGCGCTTCGTAATCCGGAGTTACCACGGTGTAGACCTTGGCTGCACCGTAGTCGGGGCCGAACACGTCGTCACCGCCGGACAGGTAGGTGATGTCGTGCTGAGTGTTCATCGGGTGCGGCGCCCAGCCGAGGAAGACCACTGGCTCTTTCTTCTTGATGGCGCGCGATACTTGCACCAGCATCCCGGCTTCGCTGGACTCGACCATGCGGAAGTCGCCGAGGTCGAATTGATTGTTCTTGATCATGCCGTCGATCAGCAGGTTGCCGTCGTTACCCGGCTCGATGCCGTAGATCTTGCCGCCCAGTTGATCCTTGAACTTGGCGATGTCCTGAAAGCTCTTCAGGCCAGCCTCGGCTGCGTAGGTCGGCACGGCGAGGGTGTACTTGGCGCCTTCGAGGTTGGCCTTGGGCAGCACCTTGACGCCGTCATCCTTGAGGAAGGGCTCGATCACCGAGTCCATCGACGGCGCCCAGTAGCCGAGGAAGACATCGACCTGGCCGCTCTTCACGCCAGTGAAGGCGATAGGCACCGAGGCCATGATCTTGCGTGGCTGATAGCCCAGACCTTCGGCCAGGGTCATGGCCACACCGGTGGTGGCGGCGATGTCGGCCCAGCCAATTTCGGCAAAGCGTACCTGCTTGCAGCTGGCCGGTTCAGCGGCCATGGCGCCCTGCATCAGTGCGCAGGACAACAGGCCGATGACGGCGGTGGTCTTGATCGTTTTCATCTGCGGTTCCCTGTGAAGTGAAAAAACGGATTAGCTGGACTGGCGCTGCAGTTTGCCACTGAACCAGGCGAATAGGCCGCGTTTGGCGGTCTGCGGCGTGCCGAAGCTTTCGGTGATGCGGTCGAGGATGATCGCCAGCAGCACCACGGCCATGCCGCTCTCGAAGCCTAGACCGATGTCCAGTCGCTGGATACTTGCCAATACATCGTTACCCAGGCCACCGGCGCCGACCATCGAGGCGATGATCACCATCGACAGGGCCATCATGATGGTCTGGTTGACCCCGGCCATGATCGACGGCATGGCATTGGGCAGTTGCACCTTGAACAGCAACTGGCGGCTGGTGCAGCCGAAGGATTGGCCAGCTTCGACGATTTCCTTGTTCACCTGGCGGATACCCAGGCTGGTCAGGCGCACGGCTGGCGGCATGGCAAAGATCACCGTGGCGATGATGCCTGGCACGCGACCGAGGCCGAAGAGCATGGCAGCCGGGATCAGGTAGACGAATGCCGGCATGGTCTGCATGAAGTCGAGAATCGGCCGGATGATGGTGGCCACGCGCTCGCTCTTGGCAGCCCAGATGCCCAGTGGGATACCCAGCAGCAGGCTAATCAGGGTGGCAGAGAAGGTCAGGCCGAGGGTGACCACGGTCTGATCCCAGAAACCGGTCATGACGATCAGGATGAAGGCCACGGCGGTGAAGATCGCGAAGCGTGCGCCGATGCGCCACAGGCCGAGAGCGACGAAGATGGCGATCAGCAGCCAGGCTGGCGGCAGCATCAGCACCTTCTCGATGGCCTCGGAGAAGCCGGCGACCACGCTGCCAATGCTGTCGAATGCACCGCTGTAGTTGTCCAGCAGGTGCTGGACGACGTCGTTGACCCAGCTACCCAGGTCGAGTTTCTTGTCACTCATTGGATTCCCCCTGCAGTCGGGTCAGCAGACGGCCCTTGCTGATGGCGCCGCAGTAATGGCCGTCGGCGTCTACCACCGGGATCGGACCTTCGTTGTCCACCAGGCGGGTGATCACATCTTCCAGCGGCATGTCTTCGGGCACCGGCACGACCTGCTTGAGCGCATCCGCTTCGAGTGGTCGGGGTTCGTCGCCGTCGACCATCAGGGCGATCTTCTCCAGGCTGATGGAACCCTGGAAGTTGTTCTGTTCGTCGACGATGAAGGCGTAGTGCTTGTCCAGCGCCTGCAGCTCCTTGCAGATCTTCGCCGCGTCCGGCGCGCTGCCGTTGTAGACGTAGGTCGGCACGCTGTCGGCCTTGAGCTGGCCGGCGGTGAGGTAACGGCTGGTGTCGACGGTGTCGAAGAAGTTGCGCACGTACTCGTTGGCTGGCTTTTCGATCAGTTCCTGCGGGGTGCCGACCTGGATCAGCTTGCCGCCTTCCATGATGCCGATGCGGGTACCGATGCGCATGGCCTCTTCGATATCGTGGGAGACGAAGATGATGGTGCGGCGATGGGTCTTCTGCAGCTCCAGCAGCACGTCCTGCATCTCGCGGCGCTTGAGCGGGTCGAGGGCGGAGAAGGCCTCGTCCATGATGATCATCGACGGGTTCACCGTCAGCGCACGGGCCAGGCCGACGCGTTGCTGCATGCCGCCGGAGAGTTCGTGCGGGTACTTGTGGGCGAAGGTGTCCAGGCCGACCTGCTTGAGCACTTCCATGGCGCGCTTCTCGCGCTCCTTGCGGCCGGTGCCGGCCACTTCCAGGCCGAAGGCGGCGTTGTCCAGCACGCTGCGCGAAGGCATCAGGGCGAAGGACTGGAAGACCATGCTCATGTCGCGGCGGCGCAGGTCGATCAATTGCGACTGCGGCAGCTTGGCCACGTTCTGGCCATCGATGTAGACGTCACCGCCGCTGGGCTCGACCAGGCGGTTGATCAGACGGATCAGGGTGGATTTGCCAGAACCGGACAGGCCCATGAGCACGAAGATTTCGCCCTCTTCGACACTGAACGACACATCGCTGACGCCGATCACGGCGCCTTTCTCGGCCAGAATCCTCTCCTTGCTCCAGCCTTCCTTGAGCAGGTCGATGGCTTCTTGTGGGTTAGGGCCGAAAACCTTGTACAGGTGTTCGACCACGATCTTTCCAGACTGCATGGGACGTTTCCCCTTCAATCGGCATCCAGTTCGCGCTGGCACGGCTGGGTACGCATCGTCGAAGCGTAGAACAGCGGTGTCAGGCTTCTGATACCTGTTTGGGTGTTTGCTGGGTTTCGGGGCTGGCGAGCGCTTCGCTGCGGGCGTCGGATGTGGCGCTCGGGCACGCTGCAGCGGACGCGGCTGGTGGCAGAAACTGCCCACTGCGTCGTTGCAACCTGTTGATGAGTGACCACTGTCTTGCCGTGCTGCAAACCGCTTTCCAAACCCTCTGGCAGTGTTTCGAAGCCCATTCCTTTGGGGTTTCATGCGTCGTCCTGGCGCATGCGTACATCCGAAATTTCTTGTTGGGCTGGCGCCCTATCGATGGTGGGCCAGCGCTTATCTGTTCTTCGGTCCGGGGCGGTGGGCCCCAGTCTGCCGGTCCCCTCGGGAGGCGGCAGCGACGTCATCGGCTGACTCAACGATATAGTCTTGGGGTCTGCGCAATTATCGGTTTGCGACCCTGACGTGTTGGGCGACGACATGGCCCGTCACACCCCGTGTTTTTCCATGTTTTCGCCGTTTTTCGGGCTCCTGAAAGCACTGCGTGATGCCGTTTTGAATAGCGCTCGATGTGAGCATCGAGAAGCGCTTTCGAGAACGTGCTTTAAAAACCTTAACAGACTTTTTCGTCCCTTGGCCAAGGCTGAAAGCCGCGCCGGTGCTGGTTTTCAGCCCTTTAAGCGAGGCGCAGGCGGCGTAGCGCGGGGGCTGTGGCGATGTTGAAAAAAATTTACAGCCAGAGGTGGAGGCGTGCCGAAAAGCGCTGAAAAATCCAAAAGCGGCGCAATGTGACCGGTCGGTCATGGCTGGCCAGGCTTGCGAGCCTGGCCGTGATTCTCGACACGACAAGGGAAATCCCTTTCGAGCCATGAAGTGTTCTCTGCTTTCTGCCATTTTTATTGATTTTTCTCGGCTATTTCGTCGAATTTATCAGTCATTTTTCGCTAGCGATACGTCGAATACCTTGCTGATGGGGCCGCCTTGATAGCGAGTCACACCTTCCAGCCAGGACGCAACCATCTGCGGGTTGTCTTCGATCCACTGCTTGGCCACGCGGCGGCGATTGGTATTGCCTTCCAGCACGGCGCTCATCAAATGGTTTTCTGCGGCGATGGTGAAGGTCATGTTGCGAAACAGCTTGGCCAGATTGGGACACTGCTGGCTGAAGCCGCCGCGTGCCACCGTGTTGACCTGCGCTGCACCGTAATTGGGGCCGAAATAATCATCGCCACCGGCCAGATAGCTCATCTTCAGACGCTCGTTCATCGGGTGCGGTTCCCAGCCCAGAAAAACTGCCCATTTGCCCAGGCGCTGAGCGCGTTCGACGTGGTTGAGCATGCCGCTTTCGCTGGACTCCACCAGGGTGAATCCCTGCAAGCCGAATACGTTGTCGCGGATCATGCCTTTGACCATCTCGTTGCCTTCGTTGCCAGGCTCTATGCCGAAAATCTGCCCGCTGAGCTCGTCCTTGAAACGATGGATGTCGGCGAAGTCCTTGAGCCCCGCTTCATAACCTGGTGCCAGCACTGCCAGGGTGTAGCGCACCGTGGGCAGGTTGGTGTGCAGTTTTTCGATCTTGCCGCTGTCCAGGTGCGGCTGTACCTGCTCGCTCTGTGCCGGCATCCAGTTGCCAAGGAACACGTCCAACTGGCCTTCGGACAATCCACGATAGGTATCGGGCAGTGACATGCGGCGGATCTGCGTGCGATAGCCGATCTCGCCCAGTATCAGGCGAGCCACGGCGGTGGTCATGGTGATGTCGGTCCAGCCTACATCGCTGAGGCGTACCAGCTCGCAGCGCTCGGATTCTGCGGCGTACAAGGTGGTGGAGGAGGTGAGGGCGATCACGAGCAGCCAGCGAGCGAATCTGTTCATGGGGTGTGCCTCTGTTCGGGCGGCTGAAGCCGCTGGAAGATTCTTGGAGCGGACGATTGACTATTTCACAGCAAGAGGTGGGCCGCCCCCTGGGCGAGAAGCGACACTGGCATGCCGAGAAAAGACCTTGATACGGCTGCTCGCTGCGGCGCGATTGAATATGTACGAGTCGGTTGGAGATCTGGACGAGCTGACGAAAGTTGGATCATCGCGAACCTGTTGCGGATTAGTCAGGTCGCTTGTCTCTATCAGGTCTGGCGGCTGGTGCATCGGCGAGCGTTGACCTGTGCTGGTGCAGTGATTCTGGCTAGGCCACCGCTTCGCGAGATTTTGGTGCGACGCGTGCGGTCATCGACTCCATCGGTCGTGACCGATCGGTCGCTGCTGTTACCGTCCGTCCGTTACTGGTAATCAGGGCAGCCGTAGCAGGCCACTCAATCCGTGCTACCGAAATGCTCAAAGCCTTGCGGTAAGAGGCTTTGAGAGCGTTTCGCAAGCTCTTGGATTCGCGTCAAGAAGCCCGTCTGGCGCGCCACGCATGGAAGGCTCTGTTTTTATTGAACGCTTGATCAATTTAGGCATGACCTTTGCGTAGAGATGCATAGCCACCGGGTTTTCAGACCTGGCCAGGATAAAACAGAGGCCCACTTCAATTGGGCTCACACCGTGCTTAGCGTGAGAGGGTTCCATCAATGTCGCAGTTCAGCCAAGGGGCGCATCCCCAGAACCGTGTCGCCCAGTCCATCGGCTTCCTGCTCCTGGACAACTTCACCCTGATTTCTCTCGCTTCGGCGGTAGAGCCCCTGCGCATGGCCAACCAGCTTTCCGGCAAGGAACTGTTTCGCTGGCATACCCTGACTCATGATGGCCTGCCGGTCTGCGCCAGCGATGGCTTGCAGATCACCCCGGACGCGGCCATGCAAAGTGCGCCGGCGCTGGATGCGGTGATCGTCTGTGGTGGCGTGGATATTCAACACAGCGTCAAGCGTGAACATGTCAGCTGGCTGCAACTGCAGGCGCGCCAGGGGCGCCTGCTCGGTGCTGTGTGCACCGGCAGTTGGGCGCTGGCCAAGGCCGGTCTGCTCGACGGCTACGATTGCAGCGTGCATTGGGAGTGCCTGGCCTCGATGCAGGAAGCCTTCCCGCGTGCGGCCATCACCACTCGCCTGTTTTCCATCGACCGCAATCGCCACACTTCCTCTGGCGGGACCGCGCCGATGGACATGATGCTGCACCTGATCGGTCAGCAGCATGGCCGCGAGCTGGCAGCCGGCATCTCCGAAATGTTCATCTACGAACGTATTCGTAACGAGCAGGATCACCAGCGTGTACCGCTTAAGCACATGCTTGGCAGCAACCAGCCGAAGTTGCAGGAAATCGTCGCGCTGATGGAGGCGAATCTTGAGGAGCCGATCGATCTCGACGAGCTGGCCTGCTTCGTCGACATCTCCCGTCGTCAACTCGAGCGCCTGTTCCAGAAGTATCTGCACTGCTCGCCGTCGCGCTACTACCTCAAGCTGCGCCTGATCCGCGCACGCCAGTTGCTCAAGCAGACCAGCATGTCGATCATCGAAGTGGCCTCGGTTTGCGGCTTCGTCTCAACCCCGCATTTCTCCAAGTGCTACCGCGAATACTTCGGTATTCCGCCACGCGACGAGCGTGCCGGGCAGCAGGGTAACAACCTGGTGGTGCTGTTGCCGATCCCTGAGCAGCAAGCTCATTCCGGTGCCATGTTGGCGCTCAACCGTGCCCAGGGTGAGTCGACTTTCGCCAGCGTACGTATCTGACTCGAGCTGCAATGAAAGCGGGGCGCCAGTGGCGCCCCGTTTTCATTGTGTCGTTGCTGTAGGGTGTCCGTCCGTAGGGTGCGCCATGCGCACCGAGGAATATCAGGCCGGCTTGGGCACCAGCGCCGGCAGCAGGTGTCGGCTGATGGCTTCGCGCACGTTGGGCAGCAGGGTGGCGCTGCCGCCGAGCAACTCCTCCACCAGATGACGCAAGGCCACGGCGCGTTCGGCGCTGAGGCCGCTGACGGCCAGCTCACAAGCCTGCTCGGGCGTGACGCCTGCTGGAATGCTCAGGCCCAACGCGATCAGGCGTTCACGGAAGTCTTCCTGGTCGATCAGATCGGCATGCATCATGGTCGTGGCTCCTTGGCTTGGGGCGTCAACGCAGGACGCCCTCTTCGATCAACAGCTTGAAGATAGCCTCTGCTCCTTCCTGTGGCGAGACATCCTTGAGGATCTGGCCGCCGCCACCACTGGCTTTGGCCGTGGCAGCCTTCATCCGTTCCGCGCCGGTCTTGGCCTTGATCACCTTGAGACGCTTGGGCCGCGGCTTGGCCGGCTGCAGACTGGCCTCGGCCAGCAGCGTGTCATCCACCACCGTCACTTCATGTGCTTCGATCTGTCCGCGTCGTGCCGGGCCAAAGGCGCTCTGGCGAGCGACGGGTGCGGCGTTGTCGACGCTGGCCACACACGGCAAGCGCACCTTGAGGCGACGCCGCTGGCCACGTGGCAGTGCTTGCAGCACCTGGGCTACGCCGTTCTCGACCTTCTCCACTTCGGCCAGGCCGACGACCATCGGCCAGCCCAGCCGCTCGGCGAGCAGGAACGGCAGCATGCCCGAGCCTTCGCCGGTTTCCGCCTGGCTACCGGTCAGCACCAGCTGCGTGCGGCTGCCTTGCAGGTAATCGACCAGCAGCGGCAAGGCGTCGGCGCCTTCGGGTTGCTCCAGTACGTCGAGCTGTTCCAATCCCATGCCCAGGTAGCCGCGCAGGGCTTCGTTCTGGGGATCGCCAGCGTGCAACAGCTGCAGATTCTGTCCGGCCAGACGCAGGCCGAGCTCTACCGCGCGGGCGTCCTGCTCGGCACGCCGTGGGCGAGCGGAGGTCGGGTGGGCGCCGACCGAGACCAGGGCGACGATATTCAGGTCAGTCATGGTGGCAACCTCGAACCGTTGTAGCGGCTTTAGCCGCGATCTGGCCATGCACGCACTCTGTCGCGGCTGAAGCCCCTCCCACGAGGGAGCATTCGTGAGAGTTAGGCCGCATCACGTTTTCCTTCCTGGCGCCAGGCCGCGACGCGCTCCATCAGCGCTGCGAGGATCGCTGCCGAGTCACCGATCACCGAGAGGTCGGCACGTTTGATCATGTCGCAGCCGGGGTCCATGTTTACCGCCACCACCTTGTCGCAGGCACCGATGCCCTGCAGGTGCTGGATGGCGCCGGAAATACCGACAGCGAGGTAAACACGAGCGGTGACCCAGGTGCCGGTGGCGCCGACCTGACGGTTGCGCGGCATGAAGCCATCGTCGACCGCCACGCGCGAGGCACCTTCGGTGGCGCCCAGGGCAATGGCGGCCTGATGGAACAGCTTCCAGTCCTTCACGCCGTTGCCGCCGGAGAGGATGAATTCGGCCTCGGCCATGGGAATCTGTGCAGGGTCCACGGCCACCGGGCCGAGATCTTCGACGCGCGGCAGGCTGTGCGCGACTTTTTCGGCCAGCTCCAGCGCGCGGACTTCATGGCGGGTGTCGCTGACCGGCTCGGCGCATTCGGCGGCGGCCAGGATCAACCGTGGCAGTGCGCGCTGGATATCCTGCTGGCCACTGCCGGCACGGCCGATGGCCTGCTCGCCGGCGACCTGCCAGACGCGCGTCGCAGGGCGCTCACCGAGCTTGGCAGCTAGGCGCCGACCCAGTTCGCCGCCACCGGTGCGGCTGTCGGGCAGCAGCCAATGGCGTGGTGCCAATTGGCTCTCCACAGCGCTCAGTGCCAGCACGCGGGCTTCCGGGGCGTAGCCGTCGAAAGCGTCGCCCTGGACGCGCAGCAGGCGGTCGACGCCGGCCGTGTCGAAAGCGCTTTCCTTGTCTTCACCGAAGATCACGGCGACTACGGCACCGCTATCGCCGGCCAGCTTGCGTGCCAGACCGATCAGATCCTTGTCATGGCTGGACAGACGGCCTCCGACCATGTCCGGCACCACGCAAATGTGGAAGGCTGGTTGTTCGATAATGTGCAGCGGTAGTTGCACCTCGACGCTGGCGTTGCTGCGTTTGCCGACAGTGCCCTGCTGGGCGCCGCTGCGGTCGATGCGCTTGAGCCCGGCCGGGCCGACGAAACCGGCGGCAATGACGTGCGGGTTCTTGCGGATGATGCCATTGGGCCCCATCCAGCTGGTTTCGGCCTTCTGCATCGAGGCATGCAGCGGGTGCAGGCGGTTGCGGGCGATCCACTCGGCGCGTGGGTCGCGACGGATTATGTCACTCATGCCTGGGCCTCCTGGATGCGCTGGGATTGTTGTTTCATCACTGCACCTCCGCCAGTTCGCGCTTGGCGGCAGGGCGCTTGGCCGCTACGTCGGTAGCTTCGATCAGCACTTCGGCGACCAGCTCGGCGATGTCCTTGATCTCCGGGCGCGGCACGACCACGCCTTCGAGCATCGCGGTGCATTGCGGGCAGCCGACGGCTACCAGTTCGGCACCGGTTTCCTTGATGTCGACCATGCGCATGTCGGGGATACGTTGCTTGCCGGGGATGTCGGTGATCGGCGCGCCACCACCGCCGCCGCAGCAGCGCGAACGGAAGCCCGAGCGTTCC
This sequence comes from Pseudomonas sp. YY-1, assembly GCF_002843095.1. Classification (NCBI taxonomy): domain Bacteria; kingdom Pseudomonadati; phylum Pseudomonadota; class Gammaproteobacteria; order Pseudomonadales; family Pseudomonadaceae; genus Pseudomonas; species Pseudomonas sp. YY-1. The sequence continues at coordinate 142,019 of NZ_PJLX01000006.1, forward strand.
ATCTCCTTGACCTCGATGCCGATGGCCTTGAGCACGGCGCGCGGCGCTTCGTACTCGCCGTTGTAGCGGCCGAGGTAACAGGGGTCGTGATAGGTGACACTGGCGGCCTTGCTCTGGCCGAGATTCAGCGAACCCTTGCGCACCAGCTCGTCGATGAAGGTACTGTGGTGCAGAACCTGGTAGTTGCCGCCGAGTGCGCCGTATTCGTTCTTCAGCACGTGGAAGCTGTGCGGGTCGCAGCTGACGATGCGCTTGAAGCGATACTTGTTCAGGGTGGCGATGTTGCGCTTGGCCAGGCTCTGGAAGGTCGCCTCGTCACCCAGGCGGCGGGCCACGTCGCCGCTGTCGCGTTCTTCCAGGCCGAGCACGGCGAAGTCGACTTCGGCAGCCTTGAGGATCTTCACGAAGGCCCTTAGCGTTCTCTGATTGCGCATGTCGAAGGCGCCATCACCGACCCAGAACAGCACGTCGGTTTCGCCCTTGTCGGCAAGCAGCGGCAGGTTCAGGTCGGCGGCCCAGTTCAGGCGACCGCCTGGGTTGAAGCCGCCCGGGTTGTCGGTAGCAATGAGGTTTTCCAGCACTTCGGCGCCCTTGTTCGGCGTCGAGCCTTTCTCAAGCGTGAGATGACGGCGCATATCGACGATGGCATCGACGTGCTCGATCATCATCGGGCATTCCTCGACGCATGCGCGGCATGTAGTGCACGACCAAAGGGTGTCGGCGTCGACCAGCGCCTTGCCGTTCAGATCGACGATGGGCTGATGCGGGCCGCCTGCGTGTTCGCCCAGCGGTTTGCCGGGGTAGGGCGAACCGGCGAAGCTAGCGTCACTGCCACCGGCCAGGCCGATGACCATGTCCTGGATCAGCTTCTTCGGGTTCAGCGGCTGGCCGGCGGCGAAGGCCGGGCACATGGCCTCGCATTTGCCGCACTGCACGCAGGCGTCGAAGCCGAGCAGCTGGTTCCAGGTGAAGTCGGTGGGCTTTTCCACGCCCAGCGGAGCTTTTGGGTCATTCAGGTCCAGCGCTTTCAGGCCGGTGGAGCGACCGCCGCCGAAGCGCTCGGCACGGCGGTGCCAGGCCAGGTGCAGGGCGCCAGCGAAGGCGTGCTTCATCGGTCCGCCCCAGGTCATGCCGAGGAACAGCTCGGACACGCCCCAGGCCACGCCGACGGCGAGGATGGCGGCCAGCACCCAGCCGCCAAAGTCGGCGGGCAGAATCCCAGCTACTGGCAAAGTGGCGATAAAGAAGCTGGCGGCGAACATCAGCAGGCTTTTCGGCAGGCGCATCCACGGGCCTTTCGACAGGCGCGAGGGCGGGTTCAGACGGCGCTTGGCGACGAACAGGGCGCCGGTGAACATCAGCACCGTGGCGGCCAGCAGGGCGAAGCCGAGGATGCGGTTGTGCAGGCTGAAACCGTGCACGACGATGGCCAGCACTGCCGCGAGAACGAAGCCACCGGCGGTGGCCACGTGGGTTTTGGACATGTACTTGTCGCGCTCGACCACGTGGTGCAGGTCCACTAGGTAGCGACGCGGCATCTTCAGCAGGCCGCCGATCCAGTCGACCTTGGCCGGCCGACCGCGACGCCACATGAAGAAGCGCTTGGCCGCCCCGATGACCGCGAGGGCCAGGGCGGCGAAGAGCAGAATGGGGAGCAGGGTGTTTAACATCGAGGACATCCTCAAGCCCGAGGGTGGGGCTGATGGAAGAGGCTCTGGCCGCGATGCTGCTTACCTTGTCGCGGCTAAAGCCCCTCCCACACCGGTTCAGCGGTTAGATCAGAAGTCCTTGCACAGGCGCAAGGCGTCATAGATCGCCGCGTGAGTGTTGCGCTGGGCCACGCAGTCGCCGATGCGGAACAGCAGGTAGCCGTCGCCCGGCTCGCTCAGGCACGGCTGCGGCTTGATCGCGAACAGCGCGTCGACATCGATCTGGCCCTTGTTACGCGAGCCCTGCTTGAGTGCGTAGTACAGCGACTCGTCAGGCCGCACGCCGTTCTCCACCACCACCTGGTCGACCACGCGCTCTTCCTTGGCGCCGGTGTATTCGTTCTCCAGCACCGCTACCAGTTTGTCGCCTTCGCGGTAGACCTTCTCCAGCATCAGGTCCCCGGTCATGATCACTTCTTTCGGATACAGGCTGCGGTAGTAGGTCGGGAAGCTGGTGCCGCCAATGGCCACGCCTGGCTTGATGTCGTCGGTGACGATCTCCACCTGTGCGCCCTTGTCGGCCAGGTAGTCGGCGACCGACATGCCGGTGAATTCGCAGATGGTGTCGTACACCAGCACGTTCTTGCCCGGCGCCACTTTGCCCGAGAGCACATCCCAGCTGCTCACCACCAGGCCCTCGTCGGCGCCCCAGTGCTCGTTCTGCTCGAGGAACGGATGGCCGCCGTTGGCCAGCACGATGATGTCTGGACGCAGGTCGAGCAGGGTGGCCTCGTCGGCCGCAGTACCCAGGCGCAGATCGATGCCCAGGCGCGCCAGCTCCAACTGGTACCAGCGGGTGATGCCGGCGATCTGGTCGCGCTGTGGCGCCTTGGACGCCAGGGTGATCTGCCCGCCCAGTTGTTCCTGCTTTTCAAACAGGGTCACGTCATGACCGCGTTCGGCGGCGACGCGAGCCGCCTCCATGCCGGCTGGGCCGCCACCGACGATCACCACCTTGCGCTTGGCGCCGGTGGTCTTCTCGATGATGTGCGGTACGCCCATGTATTCACGGCTGGTGGCGGCGTTCTGGATGCACAGCACGTCCAGGCCCTGGTATTGGCGGTCGATGCAGTAGTTGGCGCCGACGCACTGCTTGATCTGGTCGATCTGGCCCATCTTGATCTTGGCGATCAGGTGCGGGTCGGCGATGTGCGCGCGGGTCATGCCGACCATGTCCACGTAGCCGCCTTCAAGAATGCGCGTGGCCTGGTTCGGGTCCTTGATGTTCTGCGCGTGCAGCACCGGCACCTTGACCACTTCCTTGATGCCAGCCGCCAGGTGCAGGAAGGGCTCCGGCGGGTAGCTCATGTTGGGGATCACGTTGGCCAGGGTGTTGTGGGTGTCACAGCCCGAGCCGACAACGCCGATGAAGTCGATCATGCCGGTGGCATCGTAGTAGGCGGCGATCTGCTTCATATCCTCGTGGGACAGGCCGTCCGGATGGAATTCGTCGCCGCAGATGCGCATGCCGACGCAGAAGTCGTCGCCGACTTCCTTGCGCACGGCTTTGATCACTTCCAGGCCGAACTTCATGCGGCCCTCGAAGGTGCCGCCCCATTCGTCGGTACGCTTGTTCACGCGCGGCGACCAGAACTGATCGATCATGTGCTGGTGCACGGCGGACAGCTCGACGCCATCCAGGCCGCCTTCCTTGGCACGGCGTGCGGCCTGCGCGTAGTTACCGATCACCCGCCAGATTTCCTCGACCTCGATGGTCTTGCAGGTGGCGCGGTGCACGGGTTCGCGGATGCCGGACGGCGACATCAGGGTCGGCCAGTGGAAACCGTCCCAGCGCGAGCGACGACCCATGTGGGTAATCTGGATCATGATCTTGGCGCCATGCTTGTGCATGGCGTCGGCAAGATTCTGGAAGTGCGGAATGATGCGGTCGGTGGACAGGTTGACCGAGCTCCACCACTGCTGCGGGCTGTCGATGGCCACCACCGAGGATCCGCCACAGATGGCCAGGCCGATGCCGCCCTTGGCCTTCTCCTCGTAGTACTTCACATAGCGCTCGGTGGTCATGCCGCCGTCGGTGGCGTAGACCTCGGCGTGCGCGGTGGAGAGCACGCGGTTGCGGATGGTCAGCTTGCCGATCTGGATCGGCTGGAACATTGCTTCGAAGGCCATTACGGCATCCTCACGGTAAGCGCTCTAGCGTTGTGGGAGGCGCTGGTCGCTCCCACGCATTTCTTATGGGTGACTCAGAGTGGCCGGGTGACGAACAGGCCGTCGTCATGGCCCTCTTCGGAACCGCTGTATTCCTGCACGGTGACGGTGCGGATCGGACTGCCCTTGGCGGCCAGAATCTGGTCGATGGCGCCGGAGAACCAGCCGGTGAACATGTAATCCACCTTGCGATTCACCTTGCCGTACACGTAAACGAAGGCCGAATGCTTGAGCTTGACCTCGGCATGGCCGGTTTCCAGGTCGAGCTTCTGCGTTTCGAACAGGCCCCAGCCACGCTGCGACAGGCGCTTCATGTAGTGCTCGAATACCGCCGCGCCTGAAATGCCATGGCATTCGGCTTCTTTCTCGCACCAGTGCCAGGCGGACTTGTAGCCGGCCTTGTAGAGGATCTCAGCGTATTTCTCGGCGCCGAGCACTTCCTCGATGCCCATGTGGTTGTTGACGAAGAAATGCCGCGGCACGTATAGCATCGGCAGGGCGTCGGTGGTCCAGACGCCGGTTTCGTCGTCGACGGCGATGGGCATTTCGGGGGCGTGGGTGGCCATGTACGGATACTCCTGAGCTTGTGTTGTAGGAGCGGCTTCAGCCGCGAAGCCTTTAGGTATGCCGTCCCTTCGGGACGGATCGCGGCTGAAGCCGCTCCTACAGAAATTGGGGTGGAGGGGCTTACTCGCCCCAGACGTCTTTCAGTACCCTTACCCAGTTCTCGCCCATGACCTTGCGCACCACGCGCTCGGGCATGCCACGTTTGAGCAGGGTCTCGGTGAGGTTGGGGAATTCGCCCACGGTGCGGATGCCCAGTGGGTTGACGATCTTGCCGAAGCTGGTCAGGCGGCGGGCGTAGCCCTTGTCGTGGGTCAGCCACTCGAAGAATTCCTTGCCGTGGCCCTGGGTGAAGTCGGTGCCGATGCCGATGGCGTCTTCGCCGACGATGTTCATCACGTACTCGATGGCCTCGGCATAGTCGTCGATGGTCGAGTCGATGCCCTTGGCCAGGAACGGCGCGAACATGGTCACGCCGACGAAGCCGCCGTGGTCGGCGATGAACTTCAGTTCTTCATCGGACTTGTTGCGCGGGTGCTCTTTCAGGCCCGAGGGCAGGCAGTGGGAGTAGCAGACCGGTTTCTTCGACTCGAGGATGACTTCCTCGCTGGTTTTGGAACCGACGTGCGACAGGTCGCACATGATGCCGACGCGGTTCATCTCGGCGACGATCTCGCGGCCGAAGCCGGACAGGCCGCCGTCGCGTTCATAGCAGCCGGTACCGACCAGATTCTGTGTGTTGTAGCACATCTGCACGATACCCACGCCGAGCTGCTTGAACACCTCGACGTAACCGATCTGATCTTCGAACGCGTGGGCGTTCTGGAAGCCGTAAAGGATGCCGGTCTTGCCCTGTTCCTTGGCTTTACGGATGTCGGCGGTGGTGCGCACCGGGATGACCAGGTCGCTGTTCTCGCGGATCAGGTTGTTGCTGGCGACGATATTGTTCACCGTGGCCTGGAAACCTTCCCACACCGACACGGTGCAGTTGGCCGCGGTCAGGCCGCCCTTGCGCATGTCTTCGAACAGTTCGCGGTTCCACTTGGCGATGATCAGACCGTCGATGACGATGCTGTCGGCGTGCAATTCGGCTGGGCTCATCAGGCTTGTCCCCTAAACGGATGCGCCGAGTCGGACGTCGGCACTTTGGGGAGAGCTTATCCCTGGGGGGCAGGGCGACCCGGTGCAAAAACGACTGGGGGTTTGCCGAAAGCGTCAAGCCGAGGTCGCGAACGGATATGTGGCTCTGCAAGTGGCATCCCGTTCCTACGGGCAGGTGTGCATTCAGGCTGGCCGTTCGTGACGATCCTGGCTGGGGCTGACGGCGAAGCGCCTGCGGTAGCTGCGCGAGAAGTAAGAGGCCGAGTCGAAGCCGCAGGCAAGGCTCACCTCAAGTACGCTGAGATCGCTCTGGCGCAATAGCTGGCGCGCCTTGTCCAGGCGCAGGTCGAGGTAAAAGGCCGACGGTGTGGTCGCCAGGTGGTGGCGGAACAACCGCTCCAGCTGGCGTACGGTGATGCCGGCCAGCTCGGCCAGCTCCTCGCTGGACAGCGGTTGCTCGCACTGGCGCTCCATCTCGCCGACCACCCGCACCAGCTTCTTGTTGTGCAGGTCGTAGCGGCTGGCCACCTGCATGCGCTGGTGGTCCAGACGGGTGCGGATGCGGCTGACCACGAACTGTTCGGATATCTGCACCGCAAGCGGCTCGCCGTGTTCCTGGCCGATCAGGCCGAGCATCAGGTCGAGGCTGCTGGTGCCACCGGCGCTGGTGATGCGCCGGCCGTCGATCTCGAACAGTTCCTGGGTGACCAGCAGCGTCGGGTAGCGTTCGCGAAAGGCATCGATGGCTTCCCAGTGCAGGGTCAGGCGCTGGTGCTGGAACAGTCCCGCTTCAGCCAGCACGAAGCTGCCGGTATCGATGCCGCCGAGGATCGCCAGTTCCGGCTCGCGTCGTTGCAGCCAGTGCGCCAGATGATGGTCGTAATGGGCCAGCGGCTCGAAGCCGGCGACCACGAACAGCGCCTGGCTGTCAGCGGGCAACTCCAGGCTGTCGTCGACGTTGAGCGACATGCCGTTGCTGGCCTGCACGGCATTGCCATCCTGGCTGAGCAGGCGCCAGCGATATAGCTCGCCGCGAAAGCGATTGGCCACGCGCAGCGGTTCGATGGCTGACATCAGGCCCATCATCGAGAAGCCGGGCAGCAGCAGAAAGCAGAAGGTCTGGGGCATACAGGTCACGACACGGGGGCAGGGTTTCGGGCATACCGAGAGATTAATGGGCCAGTATCGCTTTCATGCAATAAAGGTCGGCATAGATCAATTAATAGTCGTTCAAGTGCGAATGTTGCATCGAATCGAAGCGTAAGGTGTTTTCATCGGGAGATGAAAGTCCCCGAACACGGTGGGGGCTCTGTCCGTTGGCAAGCCTCTAGAAGAACGAAATAGAACCGCTGTGACACGATGAGGAGCACCCAGATGAAAGGTCTTACCGCGCTGGCCGCGTGCTGCACCCTGAGCCTGTTCAGTACCTCCCTGCTGGCCGACGACGCCAGCTGCAAGAACGTTCGCATCGGCGCCGTCGGCTGGACCGACGTGGTCGCTACCACCGCCGTCGCCAGCGAGCTGCTGAGTGGCCTCGGCTACGAAACCAAGCAGACCCAGGCGTCGCAACAGATCATCTTCGCCGGTATCCAGAAAGGGCAGATCGATGCCTTCCTCGGCTACTGGAAGCCGATCATGGACGACAACATCAAACCCTTCCTCGATGCCGGCGCGGTCAAGGTCGCGGCCGAGCCGTCGCTGGATGACGCCGTGGCGGTGCTCGCAGTACCGAGCTACACCGCCGACAAGGGCCTGAAGACCCTGGCCGACATCGCCAAATTCAAGGACGAGCTGGACGGCAAGATCTACGGCATCGAAGCTGGTTCGGGCGCCAATACGGCGATCCAGAAGATGATCGACTCCGACCAGTTCGGTCTGGGTGGCTTCAAACTGGTTGAGTCCAGCGAGGCGGGCATGCTCGCCGCCGTCGGTCGCGCCGTACGTAACGAGAAACCGGTGGTGTTCTTCGGCTGGAAACCGCACCCGATGAACCTGTCGATGCAGGTCACCTACCTGACCGGTACCGACGACGTGTTCGGCCCCAACGATGGCGCCGCCACGGTGTCCACCGTCACCGCTCCGGACTACGCCGAGCGTTGCCCCAATGCCAACCGCCTGCTCACCAGCCTGCGCTTTACCAGCCAGCAGGAAGCCGAGCTGATGCAGCCGATCATGGATCGCAAGCAACCAGCGCAGGTGGCGCGCGACTGGATCAAGGCAAATCCGCAGGTGGTCGAGGCCTGGCTCGATGGCGTCACCACCCTGGACGGCAAGCCCGCCAGCGTTTCGCTGGTCGCCGGCAACTGATACACGAGCGCCGGATCGACCGGCGCTGATTTCCCTATTTGCTCATGCCTGCGGCAATGCCGTTGGCTTCCGTTCGCCCCTGGAAAGGACAGTCGAAAATGAACTACGAGGTTATCGTCACCTGCGCGGTGACCGGCGCTGGCGACACCGTCGGCAAGCACCCGGCGATCCCGGTCACGCCAAAGGAGATCGCTGCCGCCGCCATCGAGGCGGCCAAGGCCGGTGCCACCGTCGCCCACTGCCATGTGCGCGACCCGCAGACCGGCAAGCCGAGCCGCGATGTGGCGCTGTACCGTGAGTTGGTCGAGCGCATTCGGGAAAGCGATACCGACGTGATCATCAACCTCACCGCTGGCATGGGCGGTGATCTGGAGATTGGCCGGGGCGAGCAGCCATTGGAGTTCGGCGCCGGCACCGATCTGGTCGGGCCGATCACCCGCCTTGCGCATGTCGAGGAGCTGCTGCCGGAAATCTGCACCCTGGACTGCGGCACGCTGAATTTCGGCGACGGCGACTTCATCTACGTCTCCACCCCGGCGCAACTGCGCGCCGGCGCCAAGCGCATCACCGAGCTGGGGGTGAAGGCCGAACTGGAGATCTTCGACACCGGCCACCTGTGGTTCGCCAAGCAGATGATCAAGGAAGGGCTGCTGGACGACCCGCTGATCCAGCTGTGCCTGGGCATTCCATGGGGTGCGCCGGCCGATACCACCACCATGAAGGCCATGGCCGACAACCTGCCGCCAGGCATCACCTGGGCCGGCTTCGGCATCGGCCGCATGCAGATGCCGATGGTTGCCCAGGCCATGCTGCTTGGCGGGCATGTGCGGGTGGGGCTGGAAGACAACATCTGGCTGGATCGCGGCGTGCATGCGAGCAACGGCCAACTGGTCGAGCGCGCCATCGAGATCATCGAGCGCCTTGGTGGTCGCGCCCTGACCCCGGCCGAGGGGCGGGAAAAGATGAAGCTCAAGCGTCGCGGTTGAGCACAGCGCTCCTCCTGTGGGAGGGGCTCTAGCCGCGACAGCCGTAGCCCGGACGCAATCCGGGGCATTCCCTAACGCCAATTCCCCGGATGGCATCCGGGCTACCGGAGTTCAACCATGACCTTCGTCACCGATATCAAAACCTTCGCGGCACTAGGCACCGGCGTGATCGGAGCCGGCTGGATTGCTCGCGCCCTGTCCCATGGCCTCGACGTCATCGCCTGGGACCCGGCGCCCGGCGCCGAGGCTGCGCTGCGCACGCGTTTGGCCAATGCCTGGCCGGCGCTGGAAAAACAGGGCCTGGCGCCCGGCGCTGCCCTGGATCGCCTGCGTTTCGTCAGCACCATCGAGGACTGCGTGCGCGATGCCGATTTCATTCAGGAAAGCGCGCCCGAGCGCCTCGATCTCAAGTGCGAGCTGCATGCCAAGATCAGCGCTGCCGCTCGCCCCGACGTGCTAATCGGCTCCAGCACCTCGGGTCTGCTGCCCAGCGAGTTCTACGCAGATGCCGCGCACCCCGAGCGCTGCATGGTTGGCCATCCGTTCAATCCGGTGTACCTGCTGCCACTGGTGGAGGTAGTCGGCGGGGCGAAGACCGCGCCCGAAGCGGTGCAGGCGGCGATCAGTGTGTACGAGTCGTTGGGCATGCGCCCCTTGCACGTGCGCAAGGAGGTGCCAGGCTTCATCGCCGATCGCCTGCTCGAAGCGCTATGGCGTGAGGCGCTGCACCTGGTCAACGACGGCGTGGCGACCACCGGCGAGATCGACGACGCGATCCGCTTCGGTGCCGGTCTGCGCTGGTCGTTCATGGGTAGCTTTCTGACCTACACCCTGGCCGGCGGCCCGGCCGGCATGCGCCACTTCATGGCGCAGTTCGGCCCGGCGCTGAAGCTGCCCTGGACGTACCTGGAAGCGCCGGAACTGACCGAGGGGTTGATCGACGCGGTGGTCGAAGGCACGGCCGAGCAGCAGGGCGAACGCAGCCTGGATGCCCTGGAGCGCTATCGCGATGACTGCCTGCTGGCGGTGCTGGAGGCGATTCGCCAGACCAAAGCCAAGCATGGCTTCGAGTTCGCCGAGTAACCGAGTCATTCCCGGTGCGCACGGCGCACCCTACAGACCGACTCCAATCTAGCTCCCCTCTCCCACTTGAGGGAGAGGGGCTGGGGGAGAGGGCCTCATCGGAAGCCGAGCATGAATTTGCCAACCTATCGCACCTCCATCTCCCCTGACTGGGTCGACTACAACGGCCACTTGCGTGACGCCTTCTACCTGCTGATCTTCAGCCATGCCACCGATGCGCTGATGGATGTGTTGGGCCTGGACGAAGCCGGCCGTGCCCGCACCGGCCACACGCTGTACACCCTGGAGTGTCACCTGAACTTCCTGGCGGAAGTGAAGGAGGGCGAGCGGGTGGAGGTGCGCACCCAGCTGCTGGCGCACGACGCCAAGCGCTTGCATATCCATCACGGCCTCTATCGGCCGGGCGAAGAGGCCAGCTTGGCGGAAAGCGAACAGATGCTGATGAACATCGACAGCGCGGCCGGCCGCGCGGCGCCATTCGACGAGCAGGTGGCCGAGAGGGTGACGCAGCTGGCTGCCGAGCAGCAGAACCTGCAACGCCCTGCCTGTGTCGGGCGTGTCATCGGCCTGCGCCGGGCCTCGTAGGGTGTCTCGGGGCCGCCCAGGTTGTGCGCACCAGCGTCACTGCCCGCGCAGCAACCCTTATTTGGGCTTATACGCGCAATACCCCGGCCTTGGGCCGACCTTGGGGTGATGACGGCAGGTGTCCGGGCGTTTGTCGTAGACGGTGCACAGGCGTGTCTTGCGATCCAGGAACAGGCAGTCGTTGTTGGACATGCGGATCAGGGTGAAGATGCCCGACTTCTGGTTGAAGCGCTCGACGATGCCGTCTTTCTGCAGACGCTTGGCGATGTTCTTTGGTGGTTCGCTGCGCTCGAACTCGTCCACCAGTTCCAGGCGGATCAGGTCATTCAGGCGCACCTCAACCGGCATGGTGCAGCAGGTGGACATGCAGCTGTGGCACATGTCGGCGGTGTATTTGGCCCAGGTTTCCAGGCGGTCGATTTCTGCAGCGGCTATCAGGCGGGGCTTTATCATGGTTTTGGCTATCGTGCGGTCTGCGCCGCTGCTGTCACGGGGCGGCGATGATAGCGAGCGCGCAGCATTTGTGAAGCACCGGCTGGCGGCTGATCGCTTTGCGTTGTGCCTGTGAACGGTTTGGCAGTCGTCTCTCTGGGTGTTGGTTGGTGCGACTCCTTATACTGGTGCCCGTCTCGGGCACAGCAGGAGCGCGAGGCGACCTCTTTCTCAGGGTTGGGACATAACGCATGCAATGGATCTTCATGCTGGTCGGTTTGGTGCTCGGTGCGGGCGCCAGCGAGTCGGTCACGGGCGCGCTGCTTGGCGGGCTGATCGGCCTCAGCCTAGGCCAGATGCTGCGTCTGCAAGGGCTGGAAACGCGCAATGCGCAGCTGGCCGCGCAGCTCAAGGACTTCGCCGAGCGCTTCGATCACGGTACCCGCGCCATTCACGAACGCCTGGTCAAGGTCGAGCAGGGCGAGCGCAGTGAGGCGGAGACTGCCCCGATCCCCGTGCCTGCTGAACCGGTTGCCAGTGCTGCGCCTGAACCACTGCCGGAGCCGCTCTTTGCCGAAGAGCCGCAGCCGGAACCGGAGCTGGACTGGACGCTGGACCCGATGCCAGAAATCGAAAAGCCTCCTGTCGATGAGCCTGTGCCGCTGGCTGCCCAGGTCGTCCACGAGCCTCGACCGGCAGCGCAGCAAAGCCCCTGGCGCGAGCAAGCGCCGCGTGAACCGAACCTGATCGAGCGTGGCATCGCCGCGGCCAAGGCCTGGTTGTTCGGCGGCAACACCGTGCTGCGAGTCGGCGTGGTACTGCTGTTTCTCGGCCTGGCCTTCCTCCTGCGCTACGCCACCGAAGGCGTCGAGGTGCCGGTAGAGTTGCGTTACATGGGCGTCGCCGCCAGCGCTCTGGCGTTGCTTGGCCTGGGCTGGTGGCTGCGCCGACGCAATCGCAACTACGCCCTGGTGCTGCAGGGCACCGGCATCGCCGTGCTGTACCTGACAGTGTTCGCCGCGATGCGCCTGCATCCGCTGCTCGATCCGGGCATGGCGCTTGGCCTGCTGGTGGCGGTTACGCTGTTCTCGGCGATTCTCGCCGTGCAGCAGAATGCCCTCGGCCTGGCCGCTGCGGCGGCGCTGGGTGGCTTCGCCGCGCCGATTCTCACATCCACCGGCAGCGGCAACCATGTCGCGCTGTTCTCCTATTTCACCCTGCTCAACGCCGGCATCTTTGCCATCGCCTGGTTCAAGGCCTGGCGTCTGCTCAACCTGATCGGCTTCGTCGGCACCTTCGGCATCGGTTTCGCCTGGGGGCTGCGGTCCTATACGCCGGAACTGCTGTGGAGCACCGAGCCGTTCCTGCTGCTGTTCTTCCTGATGTACGTGGCCATCGGCCTGCTGTTCGCCCGCCGCACCCTGCGCGACGCGGCGGATGCGCCCGAGGCGCGTGACGAGCTGCTGCGCTGGTCACTGCGCCGTGGTGATTACGTCGATGCCACCACGCTGTTCGGCCCGCCTCTGGTCGGCTTCGGCCTGCAGGTGGCATTGGTACGACACATCGAGTTCGCCGCCGCTTTCAGTGCCCTCGGCCTGGGCCTGTTCTATCTGCTGCTGGCGCGTGTGCTCAAGGCGCGCGCTGGCGACCGTGCGCTGCTGCTGGTTGAAACCTGCCTGGCGCTTGGCGTGGTGTTCGCCAGCCTGGCCATTCCGCTCGGTCTCGATGCGCGCTGGACGGCGGCGGCTTGGGCCGTGGAGGGTGCTGGCATCTTCTGGCTGGGGCTGCGTCAGGGGCGACCGCTGGCGCGTGCGTTCGCACTGTTGTTGCAGGTGGGCGCGGCGCTGGCGTTCGTCAGTGGCCTGGATTTTGGCTACGACAGCCTGCTCGACGGTTCGCCACTGGGCGCACTGATGCTCGGTGCGGCGCTGCTGTTCAGTTACTGGCAATTGCGCCAGGCGCCGCAGTCTGCCAGCACTTGGGAAAGCCGCCTGCTGCCCTGGTTGGGTCTGGCCGGGCTGGCATTCATCTACCTGATTGCGCCGCTGCTGTTCGAGGCGCCCGGCACTGCCATCGCCTGGGCGCTGGGTGGGCTGGCGACCTTGTTCGTCGGCCTGCGTATCGCCGCGCCAAGTTTCGTTTACAGCGCTTTTGCCATCCAGTTGTTCGGCGGCCTGCTGTTCCTCGGCCAGATGGCGCTGGATTCGCTGTTGGGCAGTGGCAGCTTCAGCACGGGCTGGTTCGGCTTGCTGGCGGCGTCGATGGTTGGCTTGGGGCTGATCGCCGGCATGTTGCTGGCGGCGCGTGATCCACATATCCGCGAGAACCGCCGGCTGCTCGGCGCACTGTCGGCAATCATGCTGGTGGGCCTGGTGTTCATCAACCTGGCGGTGCTGTTCGTGTTGCCCTGGGTCGCAGCCGCGGCGGTTTGGGGCGGTACGGGGCTGCTGATTCTTTGGTTGGCGCTTTATCTGCAGCAGCGCGCGGCCTTCCTGTTCAGCCTGGTGTTGCAGGTATTCGCTGGCCTGGCGTTCCTTGCCGCCGGGCCGTTGCTGCTATCGGGTATCAGTGGCGAGGGCTTGTCGCCGCTGGCACACACCGCTTTCTGGACCCCAGCCGTACTCGGTCTGGCCGCGCAGATCGGTGCCTGGCGCCTGCACGGCCTGGCGCGCAGCGGACGGGAAACCGGGTTCGATGGTGTCAGTCTGCAGCGTCTGGGGCAGCTCTTGCTGGCCTGGGGCGCGGCCTGGTGGGCACTGGCTTTGGCCAGTGAGGTGATGCGCTTCGTCAGCGTTGAGCTGCAGGCCAGCGTGCTGCTGGTACTGGCCGCTGTGTCGAGCCTGGCCTGGATGCTGCTCGCGCTACGCACGGGCTGGCGCGACCTGGCCGTGCTGTGCAGCCTGCTGGCGCCGGTGGCAGGCCTGATTCTGGCCTATGCCTGGCATCCGCTGTATCACCCGGCGGCGAACTATGGCTGGCTGGGTTGGATCGCTGTGATAGCCGCGCATTTGTTGATGCTTAGGCGTTTGAGCGCGCTGCTACCGAACACCGCCAGCGTCGCTCATGTACTCGGCTGCTGGTTGTTGCTTGGCGTGCTGGCGTTGGAGCTACGTTATCTGCTGCTGAGTCTGTCCGAGCACTACAACGCCTGGCGCTGGTTGGGCTGGGCGTTGATACCTACCGCCTATCTGTGGGCCATGGCCCAGGCGCGTCGCCTGCCCTGGCCGGTGGCCAGTTTCGACCGTGAGTACCGGCTTTGGGCTGCGGCGCCGCTGGCAGCATTGATGCTTGCCTGGTTCTGGCTGGCCAATGCCAACAGCGCTGGCGACAGCGATCCGCTGCCTTACCTGCCGTTGCTCAACCCGCTGGAGCTGGGCCTGCTGTTGTGCCTGGGCGCGCTGTTCGTCTGGGCCCGCGATGCGCTACCGCGCTTCGGTCTGCAACCTGCGCGTGCGCAGCAAGTGGTGCAGGGCGTCGCTGGGCTGTCGTTGTTCGCTCTGCTGACCGTGATGGTGATGCGTACCGCGCACCAGTGGGGCGGCGTGCCCTGGCACAGCTCGGCACTGTACGACTCGATGCTGGTGCAGGCCGGCCTGTCCATCGTCTGGACCCTGATCGCCCTGGCGCTGATGCTGTTCGGCCACCTGCGTGCGCGTCGCGAACTGTGGCTGGTCGGCGCCGCGCTGATCGCGCTGGTGGTGGCCAAGTTGTTCTTCGTCGAACTGGGCAGCCGCGGCGGCCTGGAGCGTATCGTGTCGTTCATTGGCGTCGGGGTGCTGCTGTTGGTGGTGGGCTATTTCGCCCCGCTGCCGCCGCGCAAGGCCGAAGAGTCGGCTGCTGAGGAACAGGAGTCTGCCGTATGAACTTCATCCGTTGGGGCCTGCTCCTGGGCTTGTCGTTGAGTGCGCTCAGCCAGGCCAATGAGACACCTCAGGACTATCGGCACAGCGCTGCCCTGCAGCTCGCTGGTGAGGGCCCCTGGTATCGCCTGGAATTGCCCTTCGCCGCTCACTTCGCCGCCGGGCATGGCGATTTGCGCGATCTGCGCGTATTCGACAGCAACGGCCAGATGCAGGCCTACGCGTTGATTCCGGGGCGTAGCGAAACCGTGCAGCAGGAACAGGAGCATGGTGTGCGCTGGTTTCCGTTGCGAGGCCGCGCCGATGCCCAGGACATACCCGCGCTGCGCGTCGAGCGCAGCACCACTGGTACGTTGATCGAGCTGCGCGGCGATACGCCGGTCGAAAGCGAGCAGCAGCTTCGGGGTTGGTTGCTCGATGCCAGTACCATCGATGCGCCGCTGGTGCGTATGAATCTGGACTGGATCGGGGCCGAGGAAGGATTCCAGCGCTTCAGCATCGAGGCCAGTGATGACCTGCAGCACTGGCGCAGTTGGGGGGAAGGGCAGGTGGCGCGTCTGAGCTTCGCCGATGAGCGCATCGATCAGCGCCAGGTCGAGCTGCCTGGGCAGCGTGCCCGGTACCTGCGTCTGCTGTGGCGCAATCCTGCCCAGGCCCCGCAGCTGCAGGCCGTTACCCTGCGCAGTCAACGGCAGGCTCATCAGGCCGCGCCGCTGGTATGGTCCGAGCCCATGCCGGCGCAGACCCGCGCTGAGGGGCAGTACCAGTGGCAGCTGCCCTTGTCATTGCCTCTGGAGCGACTGCGGATCGAACTGCAACAGAGCAATACGCTGGCGCCACTGCGCTTCGAGGCGCGCAGCAGTGATCAGGGCGCCTGGCGTCAGCTGACAAGCGGGGTACTCTATCGTCTGCCTGAGGCAGGGCGTGAAGTGGTTAACGATGAGTTGAGTCTGCCCGGTTGGCCGGTGCGCCAGCTGCGTGTGCAGGTGGATGCCCGCGGCGGCGGCTTGGGTGTGGATACGCCACGCTTGCAGGTCGCGCTGCGTGCCACGCAACTGGTGTTTCTCGCCCGTGGCGAGCCGCCTTATCGGCTGGCGTTGGGTAGCTCGAGCGCGCAGTCGGCAGCCTTGCCACTGCACACTCTGATCCCTGGTTATCAGACGGAGCGACTGGCCAGCCTTGGCCGTGCCGAGTTGACCGAGGCGTTTGCCTCTGCGCTCGAGCCACAAGCCGGCTCCGGCCAGGACTGGCAGCGTTGGGGACTCTGGGCTGTACTGTTAGTGGGCGTTGGGTTGCTGGCCGCGATGGCCGCCAGTGTGCTGCGCCGCCCGCCGGACGTCTGAGAGGCATGGACCAATAAAGCCCAGCTGCGGCAGGGCTTTTGCAGTATCTTAGGCACCCCGCGCCAATCCAGCATTGAAGGTCAGGAAGGCCCTTGCGTATTTCGATTCGCGTCATCGCCCAGTCGTCCTGTATCGCGTGTGTACGTGATTCAAGTGCTGCCTCGCCGGGAATACGGAGGCGTCGCTGATGCAGGCCTGCATGGCTTCCGGCTGGAGTTTCTCGGCACCGGTATTGGTGACGCTGCTGGTGTGCCTCGGCGTGATCCTGCTGGCGCACTGGGTGACCCGCCAGCGCGACTTTCCCGGACGTGAGAGTTTCATCCTGCTGCATCTGGCCAGCCTCTGGTGGATGGTTACTGCAGCGCTGGAAATGACCTTCCTCAGCGCCGACTGCAAGATGTTCTGGGCCAGCATGGCCTGGCCCGGCATCGTTTCCACGCCCACCTTCTGGGCCGTCTTCCTCTGGCAATACGTCAATAGCATGCGCGCGCCTCTGGCACGTAGCAGCATCCTCGGCTTGAGTCTGGTACCGCTGCTGGTCTGGGGGCTGGCGCTGAGTAACCCCTGGCATGGTCTGTTCTACGGGGCAGGCAGTGCGCCGGTCGACGCCAGCCTGGGTGCGCCGGTGCGCTACGAGCATGGTCCGTTGTTCTACGCTACGGCCGTCTATGTCTATCTGTTCATGGCCTTCTGCATGGGGGTGGTGACACGTGCGGCGGCATTGAGCCAGGGGCTGCATCGCCGCCACTATCTGGCCTTCGTGCTGGTCACCGCGGTGCCGTGGGTGGCCAACGTCGGTTATGTGGGGTTCGGCTTGACCCTGTTCGGCTTCGACCCGACGCCCTTCAGTTTCGCGTTCACCCTGATCGCTTTTTCCTGGCTGATCGTCGGGGTACGCCTGTTCGACCTGTTGCCGGTGGCCCGCCATCTGCTGCTCGAAGCCTTGCTCGATCCGGTGCTGGTGATCGACCCGCGTGGACGTGTGATCGAGGCCAACCCGGCAGCGCTGAAACTGGCAGGCCTGCAATCGGGATGGCAAGGCACCGAGTTGGCGCAATGGCCGGTGTTCGGCGCCGATCTGCAGCAGTTGCTGCAAGAACACAACGGTCCCGAGCAGGATCTGCCGCTGACGCTGACCAGTGCCGCGCGCTACTACGAGGTGCGCGTGCGCGCCATCCAGCGCGCCACCCGGCACGGCCCGACCCTGCTCGGCCATATGCTCTACATCCGTGACGTGACCCAGCGTCACCTCAGTGAGCTAAAGCTGGCCGAAGCCCTGGCGCTGAGCGAGGAGCGCCTGCGCACCATCTCCAGCCTGCATGAACAACTGCGCGAACAGGCCCTGTGTGATCCACTGACGGGGTTGTACAACCGGCGTTACCTGGATGAGTTCTTCGAACGCGAACTGGCCAGGGTGCAGCGCGAGAACCTGCCATTGGCGCTGGCCCTGATCGATCTCGATCACTTCAAACGCCTCAACGACGAGTGCGGCCACTTGGTCGGCGACGACGTACTCAAGGCAGTCGCCCAGCACCTGCTGGACAACCTGCGCAGCACTGATGCGGTGTTTCGTATCGGTGGCGAGGAGTTTTTGCTGATCCTGCCGGGCGCCGATCCACGTGAGGCCAGTGAACGCCTGCAAAGCATCTGCACGCAACTGGCCGCTCAGGATGTCGCGACCCGTGGTGGTGACCAGCATGTGACGCTGTCAGCCGGCCTGGCCCATTGGCCTGAGCAGGGGCAGGCACTCGACGAGCTGCTGCAGGCTGCCGACGCCGCGCTTTATCAGGCCAAACGCGACGGACGCAACCGCGTCTGCGACCTTTTGCCCGGCGCGGATCTCAGCCATCCATCCCGGCAGGCAGCATTGTGCGGCGACTCGGGTTAAACTGCGCGCGATTTTTCCCCTTTCCGGAGCCGTCCATGTCCCGCGTCACCCTGAGCCGCTACCTGATCGAGCAGACTCGCAGCCATAACACCCCGGCCGACCTGCGTTTCCTTATCGAAGTCGTGGCGCGGGCCTGCAAGGCGATCAGCCATCAGGTGTCCAAGGGCGCCCTCGGCGGCGTGCTGGGCAGCCTGGACAGCGAGAACGTGCAGGGCGAAGTGCAGAAGAAGCTCGACGTGATTTCCAACGAGATTCTGCTCGAAGCCAACGAGTGGGGCGGCCACCTGGCCGGTATGGCGTCCGAGGAAATGGACAACGCCTACCAGATTCCCGGCAAGTACCCGAAAGGTGCCTACCTGCTGGTATTCGACCCGCTGGACGGCTCCAGCAACATCGACGTCAACGTGTCGGTCGGCACCATCTTCTCCGTGCTGCGTTGCCCTGAGCGCAATGGCCAGACCGGCGACCTGGGCGAGGAAGCCTTCCTCCAGCCGGGCACTCAGCAGGTTGCGGCCGGCTACGCCATCTATGGTCCGCAGACCATGCTGATGCTGACCCTCGGCGACGGCGTGAAGGGCTTCACCCTGGATCGTGAACTCGGCAGCTTCGTGCTCACCCACGACAACATCAAGGTGCCGGAGTCGACCAAGGAATTCGCCATCAACATGTCCAACCAGCGCCACTGGGAAGCCCCGGTGCAGCGTTACGTTTCCGAGCTGCTGGCCGGTGAAACCGGGCCACTGGGGCGTAACTACAACATGCGCTGGATCGCCTCGATGGTGGCCGATGTGCATCGCATCCTCACCCGTGGTGGTGTGTTCATGTACCCGCGCGATGCTCGCGAGCCGGACAAGCCGGGCAAGCTGCGCCTGATGTACGAGGCCAACCCGATGTCGATGATCATCGAGCAGGCTGGCGGCGCTGCAACCGATGGTAGCCAGCGCATTCTCGATATTCAGCCCACTTCCCTGCACCAGCGTGTGCCGGTGTACCTTGGCTCCAAGGAAGAAGTGCTGCGCATCACCGCCTACCATCGCAGCTGATGCAGGCCTGGCAGCCGCTGCTCGACTGGTGGTTCGGTGCCGATCACGGCACGGCCACCGAGGTGGCTGCGGCGCGCCAGGCGTTGTGGTTCGGCAAGCGTGACAGCCAGGACCGTGAAGCCGAGGTGCGCTTCGGCGCGTTGGTCGAGCAGTCACTGGTTGGCGAGCTGCAAGGCTGGGCGGACGATCCGCAGGGCTGGCTGGCGCAGCTGATCCTGCTCGATCAACTGCCGCGCATGATCTTTCGCGACACACCACGCGCATTTGCGGGAGACCAACGGGCTCGCCCGCTGCTGCGCGATGGTCTGGAGCGCGGCTGGGACCGCCGGCTGACGCCGATACAGCGTGTCTTTGCCTATCTGGTCTTCGAGCATGCCGAAGATCTGCCGTTGCAGAACCGTGCGGTTGAACTGTTTGCTGATCTGCTCAGCGAAGCAGCTGCCAATGAGCGGCCATTGTTCGCCAACTTCCTCGATTACGCCGAGCGCCATCAGCGGGTGATCGCTCGCTTCGGTCGTTTTCCCCATCGCAATGCGATTCTCGGTCGCGCATCCAGCGACGAAGAGCTGGCCTTCCTGCGGGAACCCGGCTCGCGTTTCTGAACTCCAAGCGGGCAAGTCGTCGCCGGCTATGCCAAGCTTGCTGGCACCTTCCCATCAGGAGCTTCATCCATGTCGATGCGTATCGTCGCGTTGCTCGCCTGCTGCCTGCTCGCCGCTTGCGGCAAGGTCAATCAGGAAAACTACTCCAAGCTCAAGGCCGGTATGAGCAAGCAGGAGGTGGAAAGCCTGCTCGGCGCGCCGGGCGAATGTGCCGGTGCGTTGGGGATGACCAGTTGCACCTGGGGCGACGACAAGGCCTATATCAGCGTCCAGTACGCCGGGGACAAGGTCATGCTGTTCTCCGGCAAGGGACTCAAGTAAACAGGAGCCTCCATGCGTTCGATCCTAATTGCCAGCGCCATTCTCGCCCTCGCCGGCTGTGCCAACTCGGGTACCGGCAGCATTCAGAAGCCGCCACCACAGACCATGCAGGTCGACCTGCAGCGCTACCAGGGCACCTGGTACGAGCTGGCGCGCCTGCCGATGTTCTTCCAGCGCAACTGCGCGCAGTCCGAAGCACACTACGGTTTGCGTGACGACGGGCGCATCGACGTCACCAACCGCTGCCGTGACAAGGACGGTGAATGGATCGAGGCCAAGGGCGTCGCCGAGCCGCAGGTCGAAGGGAAGACCGACAAGCTCTGGGTGCGCTTCGATAACTGGGCCAGCAAGATCCTGCCGATCAAGGGCGATTACTGGGTGATCTACCACGACGAGGATTATCGTGTAGCGCTGGTCGGCCACCCGAAGCACAAGTATCTGTGGCTGCTGTCACGCACCCCGGAGATCGATCAGGAAACCCGCGACAAGCTGCTCAGCGTCGCGCGTGAGCAGGGTTACGTGACCTCGGATCTGATCTGGCGCCAGCCCGATTGATGCAGCTGTAGCCTTGCATCGACCGCGTAACTGGGTGCGTTAGGCCTGCCCCCTGCAGGAGCGAGCTTGCTCGCGATCAACATCGAGGGACCGCCGGCAAGCCGGCTCCTACGTAGGCGGGGGCCAGGCTACGCTTTCACTCCCAGTCCAGTCGCGCGAGTTTCCACTCGTTGCCGTCGAGCCACCATTCCAGCTTCACCGAGTAGTGCCGCGCGCTGTCGGGAATCAACCCTTCGGCGCCGCTAAGACCCACCTGCGCTTCGGTATAGCCCTTGCTGCTGATTGCCGAGTCGATCCAGCTGTTCTTGCCCAGTGCGATGACCTTGATGTTCTTGTGGCGCAGGAACAACAGGGTCATGGTGCGTTTGGCCCATTCACGGTCCAGCTCCTGGCGGGCCAGGAAATCATCATGTAGCAGGTCCAGCACCGCACTGGTGCTCTTGGCCTCGATATTGTCCTGCAACTGCTGTACGGCCGCCTCCAGCGCTGCCTGCGGGTCGTCACGACCACCGCAGCCGGTGAGCAGAAGGGTGAAGGACATAAACAGCGACCAAGCCAGATGACGCATCGACATGCTGAACTTCCTTTTCATGGTTATGATGCCGGGCAGAGTGGAACACGGCAGTTGTAGCCCAGCCAACAGGAGCCAACCATGCAGACTTTGTATCCGGAGATCAAACCCTACGCCCGCCATGAGCTGGCGGTCGAGCAACCGCACGTGCTTTACGTCGACGAGAGCGGCTCTGCGGATGGGTTGCCGGTACTGTTCATCCATGGTGGCCCTGGCGCCGGCTGCGATGCGGCCAGCCGCCGCTACTTCGATCCTGCCCTGTATCGCATCGTCACTTTCGACCAGCGTGGCTGCGGCCGCTCCACGCCGCACGCGAGCCTGGAGAACAACACCACCCAGGCGTTGATCGCCGATATCGAGCGTATTCGCGAGCATCTGGGCATCGACAAGTTCGTGCTGTTCGGCGGCTCCTGGGGTTCCACCCTGGCGCTGGCGTATGCGCAGACGCATCCGCAGCGTGTGCATGGGCTGGTCCTGCGCGGCATCTTCCTGTGCCGGCCGCAGGAGCTCAGCTGGTTCTATCAGGAGGGCGCCAGCCGCCTGTTCCCTGATTATTGGGAAGATTATGTGGCGCCCATCCCGGCGGAGGAGCGTGGCGACCTGATGCAGGCCTTCTACAAGCGCCTGACCGGTGCCGACCAGATCGCCCAGATGCATGCGGCCAAGGCCTGGTCCACCTGGGAGGGGCGTACCGCCACCCTGCGTCCCAACAGCCAGGTGGTCGATCGATTCAGTGATGCCCATCGCGCACTGTCCATCGCCCGCATCGAATGCCACTACTTCGTCAACGACGCCTTTCTCGAACCCAACCAGTTGCTCCGCGACATGCCGAAGATCGCCCACCTGCCGGGCATCATTGTGCATGGCCGATACGACGTCATCTGCCCGCTGGATAATGCCTGGGCGCTGCATCAGGCATGGCCCAACAGCGAGCTGCAGATCATCCGCGATGCGGGGCACTCGGCGGCTGAGCCCGGCATTACCGATGCACTGGTGCGCGCCGCGGATGAGCTGTCGCGACGCCTGCTCGACCTGCCGCCGGAGGATGCGTGAAGCTGCTGATCCAGCGCGTCACTGAGGCGCGGGTGGATGTGGAAGGGGAAGTGGTCGGGCGCATCGGTCAGGGCCTGCTGGCGCTGGTCGGTATCGAACCGCAGGACGATCAGGCCACTCTGTCGCGCGCGCTGCACAAGCTGCTGAACTACCGCGTGTTCAGTGATGAAGCGGGCAAGATGAATCGTTCGCTGACGGATATGCAGGGCGGCCTGTTGCTGGTCTCGCAGTTCACATTGGCGGCTGACACCAAGAGCGGTATGCGCCCCAGCTTCTCCAGCGCTGCGCCGCCTTCGCAAGGTGCTGCTCTGTTCGACGGCTTGGTCGAAATGGCCAAGGCCCGGCACCCGCAGGTCGCCACCGGGCGCTTCGGCGCCAATATGCAGGTGCATCTGGTCAACGATGGGCCGGTGACCTTCTTGCTCGAGGTATAGCGGTAGCTTGTGGGAGCGAGCTCTGCTCGCGAATGCTGGCGACTCGAACGCTTCGCGAGCAGAGCTCGCTCCTACAGGTTGATCGTTCGTGTCTAGAACAACCTGGCCAGCAACGCCGGCACGGCCGTCTCCACCCGCAAGATTCGCTCGCCGAGCTGCACCGGCTGCAGGCCTGCGGCTTCACGCAGCAGCTCGACTTCGTAGGGAATCCAGCCACCTTCCGGGCCAATGGCCAGGGTCACTGGTTCCTGTACTGCACGCGGGCAGGATGGGTAATCACCGGGATGGCCGGTCAGGCCGAGCGTGCCGGCTGCCAACGTCGGCAGGCGATCCTCGACGAAGGGTTTGAAGCGTTTCTCGATGCTCACCTCGGGCAGTACAGTGTCACGCGCCTGTTCCAGGCCCAGGATCAGCTGTTCGCGAATGGCCTCTGCCTCGAGAAATGGCGTCTGCCAGAAGCTCTTTTCCACGCGATAGCTGTTGACCAGCACCAGGCGCGGCACGCCCATGGCGCTGACGGTTTGCAGCACGCGCTTTAGCATCTTCGGGCGGGGCAGGGCGAGGATCAGCGTCAGCGGCAGCTTGGCCGGTGGTGGCTGGTCGAGGTTGACCTGCAGTTCGGCATGCTCGGCATCCAGAGCGATCAGTCGACCTTCGCCCATCAAGCCGTCAAGGCGACCGACGCGCAGGCGGTCACCGGTTTCGGCGCGATTTACTTCATGTAGGTGCTTCAGGCGCCTACCCGTGAGACGTACCCGGTCGCCGTCGACGAAGTCGGCGTCTTCCAGCAGCAGCAGATTCACGGCAGTGGTGCGGGTGGTTGGTCTTCGGGCTCAGCCTCGGCTTCTTCCTCGGTCTGTTCCTCGTCGCGCTTGCGCTTGACCATGGCGCCAGCCAGCACGCCGGCCTCGAACAGCAGCCACATAGGTACTGCCAGTAGCGTCTGCGAGAACACGTCCGGCGGCGTCAGCACCATGCCGACCACGAAGCAGCCAACGATCACGTAGGGGCGGCTCTTGCGCAGCGTGGCGACGTCTACCAGCCCGACCCAGATCACCAGAAATGTAGCGATGGGGATCTCGAAGGCCACGCCGAAGGCGAAGAACAGCGTCAGGACGAAATCCAGGTACTGGCCTATGTCGGTCATCATCGCCACACCTTCCGGCGTCACGCTGGCGAAGAAGCCGAACATGATCGGGAACACCACGAAGTAGGCGAAGGCCATGCCGGCATAGAACAGGAAAATACTGGAGACCAGTAGTGGTACCGCGATACGCCTTTCGTGGGTATACAGCCCTGGCGCGATGAAGCCCCAGATCTGGTGCAGGATCACCGGCATGCCGAGAAACAACGCACACATCAGCGTCAGCTTGAACGGCGTGAGAAACGGCGAGGCGACGCCCGTGGCGATCATCGTCGCGCCTTCCGGCAGGTAAGCGCGCAGCGGCGCTGCTACCAGAGCGTAGATATCCTGAGCGAAGTAGAACAGGCCGGCGAAGATCAGCAGGATGATCACTACACAGCGCAACAGGCGAGTACGCAGCTCGGCCAGGTGCGAGACCAGGGGCATTTCCTGGTCGGCTTGTGGATTATTGCTCATGGCTGGGGATTCTTGTCCTGAACGCTCTGGGCCGTTTCGGTGGTCGCTTTGGCGCTGTTCTCGGCTGGCGGGCTGTTACTGCTGCCGGTGCCGAGAATGTCCTGCTTCATCGCCTTCATCTCGCGCTCCAGTTCGAGAATCCGCTCGTTGTGCAACTGGCGACGAATTTCATCAGCGCCGATCTCGCGCTCCACCTCGGCCTTGATCGAGTTGAAGCTGCGCTTGATCCGTCCGATCCACAGGCTGGCCGTCCGCACTGCACCGGGCAGGCGCTCAGGGCCGAGCACCACCAGAGCCACCAGGCCGACCAGTAATAGCTCGGTAAAACCGATGTCGAACATGGCTTAGTCTTTCTTCGCCGGCTCTTCGACCTTGCGTGCCTGGGCATCGATGGTCTGGCCCTTGGGCTCTTCCACGGCGGGCTTTTCAGCTTCGCTGCTATCCATCGATTTACGGAAGCCCTTGATCGCATCGCCCAGATCCGAGCCCAGGCCTTTCAGGCGCTTGGTACCGAAAAGCATGACCACGATGAGCAGGATGATCAGGAGTTGCCAGATGCTGATACCGCCGAAACCCATGATGAGTTCTCCGTTGTGAAAGTTATTCGGATTGCGGTCGCGCGGCTTTTTCCGCGTGGCCGGAGAGGCCGAAACGGCGATCCAGTTCATCCAGCACGGCCTGAGGATGCTGGCCGAGGGCGGCGAGCATGACCAGGCTGTGGAACCACAGATCGGCGGTTTCGTAGATCAGGTCCTTGCAGTCACCGCTGGTGGCGGCGTCCTTGGCGGCGAGGATGGTTTCCACCGATTCCTCACCGACCTTTTCCAGAATCTTGTTCAGGCCCTTGTGATAAAGGCTGGCAACGTAGGAGCTATCGGCCGCTGCGCTCTTGCGCGCTTCCAATACCTCGGCCAGGCGGCTCAGGGTGTCACTCATGGCTGTGTCCTGCATAGATGGCGTGCGGGTCTTTCAGCACGGCGTCGACGGTTTTCCAGTCGCCATTCTCGTACACGCGATAGAAGCAGCTCTCGCGACCGGTGTGGCAGGCGATGCCGCCCAGTTGCTCGACCATCAGCACGATGACGTCGGCGTCGCAATCCAGGCGCAGTTCGTGCAGCTTCTGCACATGGCCGGACTCTTCACCCTTGCGCCACAGCTTGCCACGTGAGCGCGACCAGTAGATGGCGCGGTTCTCTGCAGCGGTGAGAGCGAGGGATTCGCGGTTCATCCAGGCCATCATCAGGATGCGGCCACTTTGGTAATCCTGAGCTATCGCTGGCACCAGACCGTCTTCGTTCCAGTGGATTTCGTCGAGCCAATCTTTCATCGGTGTTCCAAGTCTGCCGGGCCCTTGGGCCCGTGAATTCACCAAGTGTGCCAGCGCCGCGGCCAACTGGCTATCGGCGCAGCACCAGATAGAGTCCGCCACCGACCATCAGCCAGGCTGGCCAGGCGGCCAGCAGCGGTGCCAGGCCTTGAATGGTACCGGCAGCGATCAGTGCGGCGCCGAGCAGGCTTAGCGGCCATCGGTCGCTGCTGGGGTGCTGCTCTTCCCGTTGCTGCGAGCGCTGCAGGCGCTCCAGGGTGTCGCGGGCGATCTGCGACAGGTGCGGCACCTGCTCGGCCTGTTGCTGCAGATTACGCAGCAGGTGCAGCGGGCTGATGCGTTCGCGCATCCAGCGCTCGAGATAGGGCTGGGCGGTGCTCCACAGGTCCAGGTCCGGATACAGCTGGCGGCCGAGGCCTTCGATGTTGAGCAGGGTCTTTTGCAGTAGCACCAGCTGCGGCTGCACTTCCATGTTGAAGCGCCGCGCGGTCTGGAACAGGCGCAGCAGCAACTGGCCGAAGGAGATGTCTTTCAGCGGCCGTTCGAAGATCGGCTCGCAGACGGTGCGGATGGCAGCCTCGAACTCGTTGACCTTGGTCTCCGCCGGCACCCAGCCGGAGTCGATATGCAGCTGCGCGACCTTGCGGTAGTCACGCTTGAAGAAAGCCAGCAGGTT
The DNA here is from genome assembly GCF_002843095.1 of Pseudomonas sp. YY-1. Taxonomy (NCBI): domain Bacteria; kingdom Pseudomonadati; phylum Pseudomonadota; class Gammaproteobacteria; order Pseudomonadales; family Pseudomonadaceae; genus Pseudomonas; species Pseudomonas sp. YY-1. Next base: position 168,228 of record NZ_PJLX01000006.1, read on the forward strand.
GCGCGCCAGGTAGTCCTGGTCCTCGTCGGTAAGGCTGCCGACGATGCCGCAGTCGATGGCAATGTACTGCGGGCTCCAGGGCGTGCGCGTGCTGACGAAGATGTTGCCGGGGTGCATGTCGGCGTGGAAGAAGCTGTCGCGGAATACCTGGGTGAAGAAGATCTCCACGCCGCGCTCGGCCAGGAGCTTCATGTCGGTGCGCTGGTCGGCCAGGGTTGCCAGATCAGTGACCGGGATGCCGTAGATGCGCTCCATCACCAGCACCTGTGGACGGCACAGGTCCCAGTACACCTGCGGTACGTATAGCAGCGGCGAACCATCGAAATTGCGTCGCAGCTGGCTGGCGTTGGCCGCTTCGCGCAGCAGGTCGAGCTCGTCGAAGATGGTCTTCTCGTAGTCGCTGACCACTTCCACCGGGCGCAGGCGGCGGGCATCGGCCGAGGCTTTTTCGGCAATGCGGGCGATCAGGAACAGCCAGGCCAGATCCTGGCGGATCACCGGCTTGAGGCCCGGGCGTACGACCTTGACCACCACTTCTTCGCCGGTCTTGAGCTGCGCGGCATGCACCTGCGCGACCGAGGCAGAGGCCAGCGGCTGGCTGTCGAAGCGGGCGAACAGTTCGCTTACCGGTGCGCCGAGCTGACGCTCGATCAGGGCGATGGCCTGAGCTTCGGGGAACGGCGGTACCTGATCCTGCAGACGCGCCAGTTCGTCGGCGATGTCTGGCGGCATCAGGTCGCGGCGAGTGGACAGCAGTTGGCCGAACTTGATGAAGATAGGTCCTAGGTCTTCGAGCGCCAGGCGCAGGCGTGCGCCGCGCGACAGTTGCGACGGTTTGCGCGGCAGCCAGCGCCACGGTAGCAGCCAGGACAGTGCGCGCAGCCAGAATGGCAGCGGCAGTTCGAGGAGAAGGTCGTCCAGTTGATAGCGGATGACCACGCGCTGGATACGCAGCAGACGGCGAACGGCAAGCAGCTTCATGCGTCGGACTTATTGGCAGAAGTGAGGCGCTCGATGCGTGCTTCCAGGCGGTCGAGGGCGAGTTTGAGATGGTCCAGCTCGGCAAAGCGCACATCGGCTTCGCGCTGGCCCACCAGCGTGCGTGACTCTTCGGCCAGGTAGTCGGCCAGGTCCTGCTTGAGGCTGGCAGCGCCGTTGCTGGCCAGGTTAACCCGGCTGCGCAGATGGCCGGCGAGCAGGGTAGTGGCCACCGGGCCGAGCCAGCGGGAGAGTTCGTATTCCCAGTCCAGCTCCAGATCCTGGAGGATGCCGGCCAGTTGCAGCAGCACCGCGCTGTCGCCATCGAGCGAGACTTCCGGTCGGTGCAGCACGGCGGTCTTGTCGCGGCTCAGTGCCAGGCGCGCCAGGCTGGCGGCGGGTGCGATGAGCGTGCAGTCGGGCGGTGCATGCCATTGCGACGCCAGTTGCAGGCCGTCGCCGCTGGGCAGGATGAACAGCTCCAGGGCGGGACTCTGGCAGTGCACGGCGATGACCTTGCCGCTCAGCGCCTGCAGGCGCGGCAAGGCCGTGCCATCGAGGCCGAGAACCCGGTTGAGGCCCGTTTCGACGCCGGCCAGCAGCCCGGTTAGCAGCATCAGGGCTTGATGCCTCGGTGCAGGGCGACGATGCCGCCGGTCATGTTGTGGTAGGTGACGCGTTCGAAGCCGGCATCGACCATCATCGCCTTGAGGGTTTCCTGATCCGGGTGCATGCGGATCGACTCGGCGAGGTAGCGGTAGCTTTCCGAATCATTGGTGATCAGCTTGCCAGCCAGCGGCATGAAGCTGAACGAATAGGTGTCGTAGACCTTGGCCAGCAGCGGGTTGCCGGGTTTGGAGAACTCCAGTACCAGCAGGCGGCCACCGGGTTTGAGCACGCGCAGCATGGAGGCGATGGCCGCATCCTTGTGGGTGACGTTGCGCAGGCCGAAGGCGATGGTGACCACGTCGAAGTGATTGTCGGGGAACGGCAGCTTCTCGGCATCGGCCTGAACGAACTGCACGTTGCCGGCCACGCCCTTGTCCAGCAGGCGGTCGCGACCGACCTTGAGCATGGAGTCGTTGATGTCGGCCAGCACCACTTCACCGGTCGGGCCGACGATGCTGGCGAACTTGCGGGTCAGATCACCGGTGCCGCCGGCGATGTCCAGCACACGGTTACCGGGACGTACGCCGGACAGCTCGATGGTGAAACGCTTCCACAGGCGGTGCAGGCCGCCGGACAGCACGTCGTTCATCAGATCGTACTTGGCCGCCACCGAGTGGAAGACTTCAGCCACCTTTTCCGCTTTCTGGCTTTCCGGTACGTCCTGGAAACCGAAGTGGGTGGTGGGTTCCTGCTCCTGGGCCTTGCGTGGATCGCTCATGTCGCTCTCACCGGGTAGAAAACCGCACCATTCTAAAGGCGCCTGGCGCCTTTGTCTTGCCTGGGTGCCCGCTTGCCCGATGGGCTGGTAGAGTGATGTGACCTCATGCCGCAGCCACGCGGCACGCTGCCAGTTCAAGGAGTTTCCATGTCCCGTATTCGTGTCGAACGATCCCATTCCCTTGGTCGCGAGGGCGCCCGCGAAAAGGCCGAGCGCCTGGCCGAACGCCTGGCCAGCGAGTACGACGTGCGCTATCGCTGGAACGGCGACACTCTGGAGTTCAAGCGCAGCGGTGCCGACGGCAGCATCGCGGTGGGTGAAGACACTGTGCGTGTCGAGCTCAAGCTCGGTCTGCTGTTATCGCCAATGGGCGGCATGATCCAGCGCGAGATCGAGCAGGTTTTGGATAAGTCGTTGGCCTGAACCTGCAGGCGCGTAGGGTGGATGTCGCTTTTTACATCCACCAGGTTGGTGGGTCGGTGGAGCGTGATCCACCCTGCGGATTGTGGCCTACCGCTGCTACTAGTATGCGATTTCTAATTTTTCTCCTTAGGGTGTACCCAAGCCTGCATTCCGTGGGCGTTTCCGCTAACTGTAAAGCGCGTGAGGTGCACCATGTCGAAAGTATCCGTGAAGAAAAAGGTAGAAACCGTGGTCGAAGACAAAGCCGGTCTGTTCGACGACGTGAAGGGCTATGCCCGCAAGATCTACCTCGCTGGCCTGGGCGCTTACGCCAAGGCGGGTGTCGAGGGGGCTGAATACTTCAAGGAGCTGGTCAAGGCCGGTGAAGGCGTCGAGAGCAAAGGCAAGAAGCTGGTCGACGAGCAGGTAGAAGCCGCCAACAGCCAGATCGAATCGGTCAAGCAGTCGGTCAATTCCAATGTCACCAGCGTTAAAGGCAAAGTCGAAGTTCAACTCGACAAGATCGAGAAGGCTTTCGATACTCGTGTGGCTTCCGCTCTGAACCGTATCGGCATTCCGTCCAAGCAGGATGTTGAAGCACTCTCTGCTAAGCTGGATGAGCTGAGCGCGTTGCTCGAGCATGTCGCGCGTACCAAATAAGGAGATCAGGATGGCTGTTAAGAAGAAAACCGAGAAACAGACCAGCTCCTGGATCGGCGAGGTCGAGAAATACTCGCGTCAGATCTGGTTGGCAGGCTTGGGCGCTTACTCCAAGGTCAGCAAGGACGGCACCAAGCTGTTCGATACGCTGGTCAAAGATGGCGAGAAGGCTGAGAAGCAGGCCAAGAGTGAAGTCGACAAGCAGGTTGGCGCGGTGAAAGCCGGCGTCGGCTCCAAGGTCGGTTCCGCCAAGTCCAAGGTCGATGAAGTCCGGGGCAAGGCGATCGGCAAGTGGGGTGAGCTGGAAGAGGCTTTCGACAAGCGTCTGAACAATGCCATCTCGCGTCTGGGCGTGCCCAGCCGCAACGAGGTCAAGGCATTGAACGACAAGGTCGACAGCCTGACCAAGCAGCTGGAAAAAATTACCGGTGTATCGGCGAAATCGGTGGCCAAGCCAGCAGCCAAGGCTGCGCCTAAGCCTGCCGCGAAAGCAGCCGCCAAACCGGCTCCGAAAGCAGCTGCAAAACCGGCCGCCAAACCTGCTGCCAAAGCTGCAGCCAAGCCAGCTGCCAAACCGGCCACTGCAAAAGCTGCCGCAAAACCCGCGGCAGCGGCCAAGCCAGCAGCCAAACCTGCGGCCAAGCCCGCGGCGAAACCGGCAGCCAAGGCCGCAGCGAAACCCGCTGCCAAGCCTGCAGCAGCGGCCAAGCCCGTAGCCAAGCCTGCGGCCAAACCGGCGGCGGCGAAGAAACCCGCTGCGAAGAAGCCGGCTGCGCCCAAGGCTGCAGCGCCGAAACCGGCTGCACCGGCTCCGGCACCTGCCGCTGCTGCGACCCCGACCGCTGCACCGGCTCCGGCTGCCACTCCGGCAACCCCAGCCACCTCGTCCTGAGTGTCTCAGGATCAAAAACGCCCGGCCTAGTGCCGGGCGTTTTCATTTCCGGCCCAAGGTGTGCGCCAAGCGCAGCAACCGAGGACGCGCGTCAGGCTTCCAGATAACGCTGTGCCAGGTGTTCGACGGTGCCGCGTGACGGCTGGTTCAGGTGCGGCGCGACCAGCATCATGATCTGGTACACCACCAGGCGCACTTCACCCTGCTGGTCGAGGATGCGCTGGTAGTCGAGGGAGAAGAGCAGGGTCAGGGTGATCTGCTCGACCAGTTGGCCGAGAGCCTGAGTGCCGCTGTTCAACTGCCCATCGGCCATCAGGCGGGCGAGCAGGGCGGCCAGGGTGCGTTTCAGCGCGTTCAGCCAATGACGAATGCCTCGTGCCAGCTTCGGCAAACGTCCCGCCAGGTTGGACATATCCTGGAAGAGAAAGCGGTATTGCGACAGGCGCTCGACGATCAGGTGCAGGAACAGCCAGTAGTCCTCGACATCCAGTTGGGCCTCTGCGGGTGGATCGAGTAGCGGCGCCATCTCGCTCTGGAAGCGCTCGAACAGTTCCAGTACCAGCGGCTCCTTGCCATGGAAGTGGTAGTAGAGATTGCCTGGGCTGATGTCCAGCTCGTTGGCGATCTCCAGAGTCGAAACATTGGGCTCGCCCTGCTCATTGAACAGCAGCAGGGCGGTTTGCAGAATGCGTTCGCGGGTTTTCATCCTTGGCTTCTTGTTCGAATGCGCGAGGGCTGACCATAACCGGCCGGCGTGCTGGCGGCCACCGCTTTCAGCGGATATGCACGTAGGTGCCGGGTGCCGCCTCCATGGTCGGATGCTTCTGGCTGCCCAGGGTCATCAGTGTGGCGCGTTGCTCGCCGGAGCGCGCCTGAATCCACTCCAGCCACTGCGGCCACCAGCTGCCCTGCTGATGCTGGGCGTCGTGATACCAGGCGCGCGGGTCTGAGGTGAGCTTGGCGTTCTCGTAGTAGTTGGCCTTGGGGTTGCCCGGCGGGTTGAGAATGCTCTGGATATGGCCGCTGTTGGAGAGGATGAAGCGGCGGTTGCCGCCGAGCAGCAGGGTCGAGCGGTAGACCGCGTCCCAGGGCGTGATGTGATCGTTGATGCCGGCCACGCTGAAGCTGTCGACGTTGACTTTACTGAGGTCCACCGGCGTGCCACACACTTCCAGAGCACCGGGACGGCTGAATGGGTTGTGTTTGAAAAAGTCGATCAGGTCACCATGCAGTGCGGCGGGCAGGCGGGTGTTGTCGTTGTTCCAGTAGAGGATATCGAAGGCCGGAGGCTGCTTGCCGAGCAGGTAGTTGTTGATCCAGTAGTTCCAGATCAGGTCGTTGGGGCGCATCCAGGCGAATACCCTGGCCATGTCGCGACCATCCAGCACGCCTTGCTGGTAGGAGCGGCGCTTGGCCGACTCGAGGGTTTCCTCGTCGGCGAAGAGCATCGCCGGGCTGTCGATCTGACTGTCGAGCAGACTGACCATATAGGTAGCGCTGGCAACCTTGCGTAACTGCCGGCGCGCCTGCAGGTGGCCTTGCAGGGCGGCGATGGTCAGACCACCGGCGCAGGCACCGAGCAGATTGACGTCCTTGCTGCCGGTAATTGCGCGGCAGGCGTCGACGGCCTCCTCGACCGCCTGCACGTAGCTCGACAGGCCCCATTCGCGGTGCCGTGGATCGGGGTTGCGCCAGCTGATCATGAAGGTCTGCAGGCCGTTCTTCAGTGCGTACTGGACGAAGCTCTTGTCGTTGGACAGATCGAATATGTAGTACTTGTTGATCTGCGGCGGCACGATCAGCAGCGGGCGCAGGTACTGCTTTTCGCTCATCGGCTTGTACTGGATCAGCTCCAGCAGCTCGTTGCGAAATACCACCGCGCCGGGGGTGCAGGCCAGGTTACGGCCGACCTCGAAAGCATGCTTGGTCACCTGGCTGGGCATGCCGTCGTTGTGTAGCAGGTCGTCGAGCAGGTGGCGCAAGCCCTTGAATGCACTACTACCGCCGGTATTGAACAGCTCCTTCAGCGCCTGCGGGTTGAGCGGGCTATTGGAGGGCGACAGCGCGTCACTCATCAGCGCGGCGAGAAAGCGCGCGCGGGCGCGATCATCGGCTGACAGATCGCTGTCGTCGATCCATGCCGCCAGTTGCTTCTGCCACGCCAGATAGGCCTGCAGACTGCGGCGATAGAAGGGATTGAGGTGCCAGGTTGGATCGGCGAAACGGGCATCCTGCGGATTGACCTTGTGCAGGGTGTCGCCGAGCAGCACCCGGCCAAGCTGGCCGCCGAAGGCCAGCAGGTGACGACCACTGCGTACCGGGTTCTTCAGGCCTTGGGCGGCCAGCAGGCGCATGGTGGACAACAGATCGCGGCCGCGTACGCCCACTACCGCGCTCTGGGCATTCATGAAACTGGCAGGTGCCGGCAGTGAGGCCGGGTTCGACTTGTCTCGCATGGGGTAACACTCCATCGTCAAACCGCCTGGCAGGTCGTTGAGCACGACCCGCAAGAGACTTTCATGGCGCGGACTGCCTGACGCGCGCCTTGTGCTTGTGCAACCTGTGCAGCAAGCCCTGTACCAGGCGCGCGGGAAGTGCATTCCAGAGCGCCGCGTCGAAAATCGAAGGGGCCGTTATCGGCCCCTTCGTCGCGCATGCCCTACATTGCGCACTAAGCTGGTGCGGGTCAATGCTGGCGCACGGGTGTTGGCTGCGGGTGCATCACCGCGCGGTGCCGTTCCTCTTCGAGAAACTTCATGATGATCGGTGCCACCGCCTCGGCGCGGGTCACCAGGAACAGGTGGCCGTCGTCGATCACGTGCAGTTCGGCGTTGGGAATGCGCCAGGCCAGCAGGCGCATGTTGATCAGTGGGATCAGCGGGTCGTCGTCGCCGGCCATCACCAGCGTCGGTTGGCGGATCTTGTGCAGCCAGTGAATGCTGGTCCAGCCGAGGCCGGCGAACAGCTGCCAGTAGTAGCCCATCTTGCCGCCCGAACGCACCTTGCTGGCATGCGCCATGGCCAGCTTGGGATCGCGGCGGAAGGCGCCGCCGTAGATGTCCGGAGCGATGCGTACGCCGTAGGACGGCTGCACGTAGCGCCGCGGGCTGGCCATGCGCCAAAGCACCTTGGGCTTGCCCGGAACCATCACGGCGCCCGCCGAGGTGGCGGCGAGGATCAGCTTCTTGCAGCGCTCGGGGTAGTCATGGGCGAACTGCTGCGCGAGTGCGCCGCCCCAGGACACGCCGATGGCATTGACCTGACCGTAGTCGAGATAGTCCAGCATGCGCGCCGCCAGCTTGGCCAGACCGGGAAACCGGTAGGGCGTGGCCGGGGTCGATGAGCCACCAACGCCAGGAACGTCGAAGGCGATGATTTCCAACTCTGGGTCCAGGGCGGCGACGAAGGGCATCACCAGCTCCAGGTTGGCGCCGATGCCATTGAAGATCAGCAGCGGCACCAACTGGCTATTGCCCGGCCGCACCGCGGTGCGGATGGTCTGCCCATCGAGGTCGATGGTGCGGAATACGAATGGTTGCGGCATGGGCGCAGCCCCTATGGAGTTAAGCGCTGGAGGCGACGATCCTGGCCGCTTCCAGAATGACCAGGGCAATCCTGGTTCGTCACTCCCGGCCAGGCCGTCGTGACGTGCGGCACTTCCCAGTGCCGCGGGCAGTGTGGCGCCAGAGGCGCCGCATCAACGTTCGTGTACGTAGGTGCCCGGGGCGGCTTCGCCGGCCGGGAATTTCTTGTTGCCCAGTGTGGTGGACGCGTTCTTGGTCTTGCCTGAGCGCTCGGCCAGCCAGGTCTGCCAGTGCAGCCACCAGGAGTCGGCGTGCTTGGTCGAGCTTTCCTGCCAGGCCTTCGGGTCCAGCGGCATCTCGCTGTTGGTCATGTAGCGCGCCTTGGGGTTGCCCGGTGGGTTGAGGATGCTCTGGATGTGGCCACTGTTGGATAGCACGAACTCGCACTTGCCGCCGAACAGGTGAGCCGACTTGTAGCAGGAGTCCCACGGCGTGATGTGGTCGGTGGTGCCGGCGACGACGAAGAAGTCGCAGGTGACCTGCTTGAGGTCGATCGGTGTGCCGCAGACTTCCAGCGCGCCCGGACGGGTCAGCGGGTTGGTCTGGAACATCTCGATGAACTCGCCGTGCAGGGCGGCTGGCAGGCGTGTGGTGTCGTTGTTCCAGTAGAGAATATCGAACACCGGTGGCTCGTTGCCGAGCAGGTAGTTGTTGACCCAGTAGTTCCAGATCAGGTCGTTGGGGCGCATCCAGGCGAACACCTTGGCCATGTCGCTGCCTTCCAGCACGCCGGCCTGGTAGGAACGGCGCTTGGCCGCTTCCAGGGTTTTCTCGTCGGCGAACAGCGCCACCTGGGTGTCGAGTTGAGTATCGAGCACGCTGACCAGCAGGGTCAGGGCGTTGACCTTCTGCTGGCCGAGAGCGGCGTAATGGCCGAGCAGGGAGGCGGTGGTCAGGCCGCCAGAGCAGGCGCCGAGCATGTTGACGTCCTTGCTGCCGGTGATGGCGCAGATGACGTCGATGGCTTCCTTGAGCGCCTCGATGTAGGTGGACAGGCCCCACTCGCGCTGCGCCTTGGTCGGGTTGCGCCAACTGACCACGAAGGTCTGCACCTGGCTGCGCAGGAGGAAACGCGCCAGGCTCTTGTCTGGCGACAGGTCGAAGACGTAGAACTTGTTGATCTGCGGCGGCACCACCAGCAGCGGGCGTTCGTGCACGCTCTCGGTGATCGGCTTGTACTGGATCAGCTCCAGCACGTCATTGCGAAAGACCACGGCGCCGTCGGTGGTGGCCAGGTTCTTGCCGACCTCGAAGGCCTCCATGTTCACCTGGCTGGGCATGCCGCCGTTGTGCACCATGTCCTTGGCCAGGTGCGAGAGACCGTCGAGCAGGCTTTTGCCGCCGGTTTCGAAGAAGCGTTTGACCGCGGCCGGGTTGGCCATGCTGTTGCTTGGTGCCATGGCTTCGGTCATCAGGTTGATCACGAAGTGGCCGCGACTGGCGTCCTGCTCGGACAGCGAGCTGTGCTCAATCCAGTCGTGCAGCTCCTTGCGCCAGGCCAGGTAGGTCTGCAGGTAGCGGCGATACAGCGGGTTTTGGCTCCAGGCCGGGTCGGCGAAGCGGCGGTCGCCGTCTTCAGGCTTGAGCGCTGACTGGCCGAGCATTACGTTCTTCAGTTCGAGGCCGAAATGGGCGACATGCTTGGCGCTGTGGAAGGGTTGCTTGAGTGCCTGGGTGAGCACCATGCGGGCAGATGTCAGGAGATCCTTGCCGCGGATGCCAATCACTGGGTTGAGCCCCAGGGTGTTTTCCGAGGCCTGGCGTTTCAGGTCATCGTTATTCTTATCACTCATCTACGACGCTCCATTGTCCTGAGACGAATACCGGCCTGTGGGGGCGCGCGGCGACACAGGGTCTGGTACTGCTCGGGTTAACCGGGGGCGGATCGAGTCCGCATCTTTCGTTGCATCTGGCACAGCCAAATGCAGGGAACCTGCCAGTTCCTTGGTTACCCGAGTTTTTGAAGTTAAGCAAGCTGGTCAGTGGGGCAGGAGTATGCCGCGATAGATTAGAAAACGCGCTCTAACTGTCGCTAACGTGACTCTATGTGATGGGCGCGAGCGCTCTGCGTCGAGGCTTTTGCAGCCGCTCAGAGCATCAGGCGGACGACCGACTCGCTGGGGTCGCGAGATTTTCCAGCAGCGCTGAGTTCGGCCAGGTAGTCGGTCCACAGCGCGTCCTGGCGTGTGGCCAGTTCGTACAGGTATTCCCAGGTGAACAGGCCGCTGTCGTGGCCATCGTCGAAGCACAGTTTCAGTGCGTAGTTGCCAGCCGGTTCGATGCGCTCGAGACCGACGTTGAGTTTGCCGGTCTGCAGGATCGGCTTGCCATGCCCCTGCACTTCGGCCGAGGGCGAATGCACGCGCAGAAACTCGGCACTGAGCCGATAGCTCTGCTCACCATAACGCAGCTCCAGGGTTTTCGAGGCCTTGTGCAGTTTGATCGCGTTGGGGATGGGCATGGCTGATTTCCGTGATCTTTTTGGGTGCTTGCACTGTCCTGTAGGAGCGGCTGGGCGGCATTACGCTTCAGCCGCGAAGTTCGCGGATAAATCCGCTCCTACAGAATGGCGCCGGTCACCGGCGACAGAATCGTGCGCCTGGATTTACCAGGCTGTTGAAAAACTACCTACGTTGCCATTGCTGCGTTAAAAACAGGCTCAAAATGCTCATTTACAGCTCGTAAACTCCGCTTTTTCGCCTGTTTTTGCCTTGCACTGGCTGCCTCGCCTACGTTTTTCAACGGCCTGTTACAGGATATAGCGCGACAGGTCTTCGTCCTGCGCCAGCTCGCCGAGGTGGCCGTTGACGTAGGTTGCGTCGATGCGAATCGGTTCGCCGTTCTGCTGGCCAGCCAGATCACCGGCACTGAAGGAGACTTCCTCCAGCAGGCGTTCGAGCAGGGTGTGCAGGCGGCGGGCACCAATGTTCTCGGTCTTCTCGTTGACCTGCCAGGCGATTTCGGCGAGACGCTTGATGCCGTCTTCGGCGAATTCGATGCTCAAACCCTCGGTCTGCAGCAGCGCACTGTACTGTTCGGTAAGCGAAGCGTGCGGCTCGCTGAGGATGCGCTCGAAGTCCTGCGGGCTCAGCGCCTTGAGCTCGACGCGAATCGGCAGACGACCCTGCAGCTCGGGCACCAGGTCGCTCGGCTTGCTCAGGTGGAAAGCGCCCGAGGCGATGAACAGGATATGGTCGGTCTTGACCATGCCCAGCTTGGTGTTGACCGTGCAGCCCTCGATCAGCGGCAGCAGGTCGCGCTGCACACCCTCGCGAGAAACATCGGCGCCGCCGGTGTTGCCGCGCTTGGCCACCTTGTCGATCTCGTCGATGAAGACGATGCCGTGCTGCTCGACCGCTTCCAGTGCGCGGGCCTTGAGTTCTTCCTCGTTGACCAGGCGCGCGGCTTCCTCGTCGCGCACCAGCTTGAGGGCATCGGCGACCTTGAGCTTGCGGCTCTTCTTCTTGCCCTTGCCCATGCTGGAGAACAGGTTCTGCAGCTGGTTGGTCATCTCCTCCATGCCCGGCGGGGTCATGATCTCGACGCCCATGGGTGAGTCGGCCACTTCGATATCGATTTCCTTGTCGTTCAACTGACCTTCGCGCAGGCGCTTGCGGAACAGCTGACGGGTATTGGAATCCTCGCTGCGCGCAGGCTCATCACCGAAACCCTGGCGTGCAGGTGGCAGCAGCGCGTCGAGGATGCGCTCTTCGGCGGCATCTTCGGCACGGTGACGGACCTTGGTGATCTCCTGTTCGCGCAGCATCTTCACGGCGGCATCGGCCAGGTCGCGGATGATCGACTCGACGTCGCGGCCGACGTAGCCGACCTCGGTGAACTTGGTCGCCTCGACCTTGAGGAACGGCGCGTTGGCCAGCTTGGCCAGGCGACGGGCGATCTCGGTCTTGCCGACACCGGTCGGGCCGATCATCAGGATGTTCTTCGGCGTCACTTCCTGGCGCAGTTCGGCCGGCAGCTGCATGCGCCGCCAGCGGTTGCGCAGGGCGATGGCGACGGCGCGTTTGGCGTCGTCCTGGCCGATGATGTGGCGGTTGAGTTCGTGGACGATCTCGCGGGGCGTCATGGACATGGAATCTGGCTCGCTATCGGGAAACTGTGAGCGCCTGTTCGTCGGCATCGGGAACAGGTTCTGAGGCAGTGGACGCTACTCGGCAGCGTCCAGTTCCTCGATGGTCTGATGATGGTTGGTGAACACGCAGATGTCGCCGGCGATGCCCAAGGCGGTTTGCGCCACTTCCAAGGCAGACAAGTCGGTCTTCATCAGCAAGGCGCGCGCGGCAGCCTGAGCGAAGTTGCCGCCGGAGCCCATGGCGATCAGGCCTTCCTCGGGTTCGACCACGTCGCCGTTGCCGGTGATGATCAGGGAGGCATCCTTGTTGGCGACGGCCAGCATGGCCTCCAGGCGGCTCAGGCTGCGGTCGGTACGCCAGTCCTTGGCCAGCTCGACGGCGGCGCGTACCAGGTGGCCTTGATGTTTCTCGAGCTGGCCTTCGAAGCGCTCGAACAGGGTAAAAGCATCGGCAGTGGCACCGGCGAAGCCGGCCAGCACCTGGCCGTGGTAGAGGCGGCGTACCTTCTTGGCATTGCCCTTCATGACGGTGTTGCCGAGGGAAACCTGGCCGTCGCCAGCCATCACGACCTTGCCGTGGCGGCGCACTGAAACGATGGTGGTCAAGGGTGAATCTCCACGCTGCGGGGCGAACTTGCCCTGATGGAAACTCAGATGGGGTGCCCGCCGCAGATTTTCAACCGGCGGCGGATCAAACGGCGATCAGCGGACCTGGCGCTGCTGTAACAGCAGATTGCTGTAGCCGTTGCCAGCGAGGGTCTTCTGCGCGGCCGCGAGTTGCTCGCGACTGGCGAAGGGGCCGACCAGGACACGGTGCCAGGTCTCGTCGCGCACCTTGCCAGTTTCCACGCGTACGTTCTGGCCGAGCAGGATGATCTGCGCACGCACGGTATCGGCATCGTCACGCTTGCGGAACGAGCCTGCCTGGAGGAAGAACTGCGTGGTGACGGGCGCGCTGGCCAGTACCGGCGGCGCAGGCGGCGGCACCTGGCCGTTGAGCGCAGCTTCGGCGCGAGCGGTGTCGATCTTCGCAGCCTCTTCCGGGGTGACCGGTTTCTGTTCGGGCACGGGGGGCGGCGTTTCTTCCAGTGCCTGCGGCAGGATCACTTCCGACTCCGGCAGCAGGGTGTAGAAATCGTACTTGGGTCTGGACGGCTCGGGTTGCGTCGGCTCCGGTTTGGTACTGCGGACCTGCTCGCCCTTGTCGCGCTTGATCTCGTCACGGCCCGGTTCGAGGCTGAACAGGAACATGAAGAAACCACCGACCACCAGGCCGCAGGCCAGCCAGATCCATCCTGGTACGGGCTTTTTCGCCGGGGCTTGGTAGCGACTGGCGCCACGTTTCGGTGCCGGTTTCTTGCGCGCTGCCATTTACATCCGCTCCAGGGTTTCCAGGCCGAGCAGCTCCAGGCCCTGCTTGAGAGTGCGGCCGGTGAGGGCGGCCAGACGCAGACGGCTGTCGCGGGTGGCTTCGTCCTCGGCACTCAGGATCGGGCAATTCTCATAGAAGCTGGAGAACAGACCTGCGAGGTCATACAGGTAGGCACAAAGGATATGCGGCGTGCCCTTGTCGGCGACGTTGGCGAGCAGCTCGTTGAATTGTGCCAGCTTGGCGGCCAGGGCTTGCTCCTGATCGGCAACCAGGGTGATTTGCCCGCCGATCTCGTCCACGCCCTTGCCCAGCTTGCGGAACACACCAGCCACGCGGGTGTAGGCGTACAGCAGGTAGGGTGCGGTATTGCCCTCGAAGCTCAGCATCAGGTCGAAGTTGAAGCTGTAGTCGCTGGTGCGGTGCTTGGACAGGTCGGCGTATTTCACCGAGGCGATGCCGACCACGCGTGCAATTTTGCGCAGTTCGTCTTCGCCGAGGTCCGGGTTCTTGTCCTTGACCAGGCTGTAGGCGCGCTGTTCGGCTTCGTCGAGCAGTTGCACCAGTTTCACGGTGCCGCCGTCGCGGGTCTTGAACGGGCGACCGTCTGGACCGTTCATGGTGCCGAAGCCCATGTGTTCCATTTCCATGCTGGCCGGGACGAAGCCTGCCAGGCGCGCGCAGGCGAAGACCATCTGGAAGTGCAGGGCCTGGCGCTGGTCGACGAAGTACAGCACGCGGTCGGCCTTGAGCGTGCCGGCGCGGTAGCGGGTGGCGGCCAGGTCGGTGGTGGCATACAGGTAGCCGCCGCCGGCCTTCTGTACGATCAGCGGTAGCGGGTTGCCTTCGGCATTCTTGAACTCGTCCATGAATACGCACTGCGCGCCGTTGTCTTCGGTCAGTAGACCCTTGGCGGCCAACTCGGCAACCACTTTCGGCAGGTCGTCGTTGTAGGCGCTCTCGCCTTTGACGTCGGCCATGCTCAGCTTGACCCCGAGGCGGTCGTATAGCGCCTGGCAGTGCGACAGAGAGATGTCGTTGAAGCGGTGCCACAGGCGCAGGCACTCGGCGTCGCCGGCCTGCAACTGGACCACCAGCTCGCGGGCGCGGTCGGCGAACTCGCTGGAGTCGTCGAAGCGTTTCTTGGCGGCGCGGTAGAAACCTTCCAGGTCGGCCAGCTCGCTTTCGGCGGCCGCCGGGTTTTCCTGCATGTAGGCCAGCAGCATGCCGAACTGGGTGCCCCAGTCGCCGACGTGGTTCTGGCGAATCACGCTGTCACCGAGGAACTCCAGCACGCGCGCCACACCGTCACCGATGATGGTCGAGCGCAGGTGGCCAACGTGCATTTCCTTGGCCAGGTTGGGCGCAGACAGGTCGACTACCACGCGCTGCGCTGCGCCGTTCTTGCGTACGCCGAGCTTGGCATCGGCCAGCGCTGCTTCCAGGCGCTGGGCCAGGGCATCGCTGTTCTGGAAGAAGTTGAGAAAGCCCGGGCCGGCGATTTCCACCTTGGTGACTTGTTCGTCGGCCGGCAGGGCAGCGATCAGCTTCTCGGCCAGGTCGCGCGGCTTCATGCCGGCCGGTTTGGCCAGCATCATGGCGATGTTGCTGGCGAAGTCGCCGTGGCTCTTGTCCTTGGTGTTCTCCACCTGGATGGCCGGCGTCAGGCCCGCAGGCAGCACGCCTTCGGCGGTCAGGCGGTCGAGGGCTTGCTGGATCAGGTGGCGAATGCTGTCTTTCATGTTCGGCTCGGGTTGCCTTGGGGCTTTGGTCGAAAACTGCGCATTATAAGAGCAGCGGCAAGCTGCAAGCCACAAGCAGGCATCACCCTGTTACAGCGCGTCGCCTCAGAACAGATCGATCGGGTCTACGTCCAGCGACCAGCGTACCGCACGGCCGCTGGGCATTTGCTCAAGCGCGTGCAGCCAATGGTTTAGCAGGCGGTGTAGCGGTGCGCGAGCGTTGCCCTGCACCAGCAGTTGCGCACGGAAGCGCCCGGCGCGGCGCTCCATCGGCGCGGGCACCGGGCCGAGCAGTTCGATGCCGGTCAATCCCAGTTCACCCAGCAAATGCTCCGCCTCACCGCAGGCCTCATCGAGAAAACCTTCTGCCTGGCCGGGCTTGTGCGCTTCGGCGCGCAGCAACGCCAGGTGGCAGAACGGTGGCAGACCGGCACTGCGCCGTTCGCTCAGCGCCTGTTCGGCGAAGGCGAAGTAGCCCTGCTCGGTCAGTTGCACCAGCAGCGGGTGGTCGGCCAGGTGGCTCTGGATGATCACCTTGCCCGGCTCCTCGGCACGCCCAGCACGGCCAGCGACCTGCACGATCAGCTGCGCCATGCGCTCGCTGGCGCGAAAATCCGCCGAGAACAGGCCGCCGTCGGCATCGAGAATCGATACCAGCGTCACCCTCGGGAAATGGTGACCCTTGGCGAGCATCTGCGTGCCGACCAGAATGCACGGCTCGCCCTTGTTGATGGTGGCGAACAGGCGATCCATGGCGCCCTTGCGCGAGGTGCTGTCGCGGTCGATGCGCAGCACCGGGTAGTCGGGGAAGAGCACTGCCAGGCGTTCTTCGGCCCGCTCGGTGCCTGCGCCGACCGGACGCAGGTCGACGTGCTGGCATTTCGGGCAGTTGCTCGGCTGCCGCTCGACGTGGCCGCAGTGATGACAGCGCAGTTCCTGATAGCGCTGGTGCACGGTCATCCGTGCATCGCAACGCGGGCACTCGGATAGCCAGCCGCAATCGTGGCAGAGCAGGGTCGGGGCGAAACCGCGGCGGTTGAGAAACACCAGCACCTGCTGACCCGCTGCCAGGGTCTGGGCGATGGCCTGTTGCATTGGGCCGGAGATGCCCGAGTCCAGCGGCCGGCTTTTCACATCCAGGCGCAGGAAGCGCGGCTGGCTGGCACCGCCGGCGCGCTGGGTCAGCTTGAGCAGAGCGTAACGGCCGCTGTAGGCGTTGTGCAGGCTTTCCAGTGAGGGCGTGGCGGAACCGAGCACGATCGGCACGTCTTCCTGGCGGGCTCGTACCAGAGCCAGGTCGCGGGCGTGGTAGCGCAGGCCTTCCTGCTGTTTATAAGAGGCGTCGTGTTCTTCGTCGACGATGATCAGTCCAGGGTTCTTCATTGGCGTGAACAGTGCCGAGCGGGTGCCGATGATGATGTCGGCCTCACCATCGCGCGCCGCCAACCAGGCGTCCAGACGCTCGCGGTCGTTCACTGCCGAATGCAGAAGGGCGATGCGTGCGTTGAAGCGGCGGGCGAAGCGGTCGAAGGTTTGCGGGCCTAGGTTGATCTCGGGGATCAGCACCAGCGCCTGCTTGCCGGCCTCCAGGCATTGGTGGATCAGCTGGAGGTAGACCTCGGTCTTGCCGCTGCCGGTGACGCCCGCGAGCAGGAAGGCATTGAACTGATCCCAGCCCGACGCCACTGCGTTGACGGCGGCGCGTTGTTCGGCGTTCAGTGGCAGTTCCGGTTGCGCCAGCCAGTGCGCGGGCTTGGCATGCGGCTGGGTGCGGCGCACCTCGACCCGCACCAGTCCCTTTTCATGCAGCAGCTGCAGGCTGTCGCGATTGAGTTGCAGTTGGCTGAGCAGGCTGTGGGCCACGCCATGAGGGTGTTGCGCCAGCGCCTTGAGCGCGTCGCGTTGGCGTGGCGCGCGGGCAAGGCGTGGGTCGTCGACGCTGGCGCCTTTGCTGGCCAGCCAGTAACGCTCCTGGCGGGTTTCGGCTGGCTCGCCCTGACGCAGCAGTACCGGCAACGCCCAGCTCAGGGTGTCGCCGAGGCTGTGCTGGTAGTACTGCGCTGTCCACAGGCACAGCTTGAACAGCGACGCCGGTAGCGGTGGGCGGGTGTCGAGCAGCTCCAGGGCGGGCTTGAGCTTGTCCGTCGGGACCTCGCTCTGGCTGTCGACCTCAACCAGCACGCCGATCATCTCGCGCCGGCCGAAGGGCACGCGCAGGCGTACGCCTGGCTGCAAGGCACTGCGCGACAGGCCGACGGGGGCGAGGTAGTCGAACAGGCGGCGCAGCGGCGAGGGCAGGGCAAGGCGCAGGATCAGGTCGGGCAAGCCAGTAGCTCCTTTGACAGGCCGGCGATCTTAGCACGCGACGACCGGCGCCTTGCGCGGCTTGCATCGACTCACGCGTCTGGTAAGATGCGCGGCCTATTTCTGTGCGGTGCCTGACATTGGTCGGGTGGCGGCACGACTACCCTGAGGAAAGCACGATGAAAGCCGATATCCATCCGAACTACGTCGAAATCGACGCTACCTGCTCCTGCGGTAACGTGATCAAGACCCGCTCCACCCTGGGCAAGAACCTGAGCCTCGACGTTTGTTCCGAGTGCCACCCGTTCTACACCGGTAAGCAGAAAGTGCTGGACACCGGCGGCCGTATCGATCGCTTCAAGCAGCGCTTCGGCGTATTCGGCGCCAAGTAAGCGACCGAACGAAAACGGAATCTGGCATGCGCCACTCCGTGATACTGAAAAAGGCGTCCCTGGTGGGCGCCTTTTTCATTTCTCTGCTTTGCGTCGATCTGGCTCAGGCCTTCTGCCCGTTACGCGCAGATCTGCCTCAGGTTGCCGTGCGCCAGGTGGTCGATGGCGACACCGTGCGCCTGGCCGATGGGCGCAGCATTCGCCTGATCGGCATCAACACGCCCGAACTGGGGCGCAAGGGGCGCAGTGACGAGCCCTTCGCCGTGCAGGCCAAGCGTCGTCTGCAGGCGCTGGTCGATGCCAGTGATGGACGTGTCGGTCTGCTCTACGGTGAGCAGCGCAAGGATCGTTACGGCCGTACCCTGGCCCACCTCTTTGACCGCCGGGGGCGTAATCTCGAGGCGCAACTGCTGGGCGAAGGCCTCGGCTTCATGGTGGCGGTGGCGCCCAACAGCGCGCTGGTGACCTGTCAGGCGCAGGCCGAGCGCCAGGCGCGCAGCAAGCGGCTTGGCGTGTGGCGTGACGAGCAGGTGAGGACGGCTGGCCAGATACGCAGTGGTGGCTTCGCCTTGCTCGGTGGGCGGGTCACCAATGTGCAGCGCAACCGCGGCGGCCTCTGGATTGATCTCGATGGCAGTCGGGTACTGCGCGTGGCGCCGGAACTGATGGGTGAGTTCGACGTGCGTGCCTTGCAGAAACTCAAGGGGCGACAGGTGGAGGCGCGTGGCTGGGTCATCGATCGCCAGAGTCGCGGCGGCTTGAAATCCGGGCAGGCGCGCTGGATGCTGCCGCTTACCCATTCGGCGATGCTGGAGGTGTTGCCATGATTCGTGCATTGACGCTGTGTCTTATCTGCGGCTGGTTGGCGGGCTGTGCGGTCAATCCTGCAACGGGTCGCAACGATTTCGTGATGATGAGCGAACGCCAGGAGTTGGAGCTCGGTGCGCGTTATAACCAGGAAATCCTCAAGCAATACCCGCGCTACGAGGATGCCAAGCTGCAGGCTTATATCCAGCGCGTTGGCGAGCGGGTAGCGCGCAGCAGTCATCGCAATCAGCTCAACTACGTCTTCACTCTGGTGGACAGTCCGGACGTCAACGCCTTCGCGTTGCCGGGTGGCTACATCTATATCCATCGTGGCCTGCTCGCCTACCTCAACTCCGAGGCAGAGCTGGCTGCAGTGCTGGGGCACGAGGTCGGCCATGTGACGGCGCGTCATAGCGTGCGCCAGCAGAGTCAGTCCACGGCCTGGGGCTTGCTCGGCCAGGCCGCCGCCATCGGTACCGGTGTCGGCGCGCTGGGCGATCTGACCAGCGTGATGGGCAATGCTTTCGTGCGCGGCTACGGCCGCGACATGGAGTTGGAGGCCGATGGCCTCGGCGCGCAATATCTGGCGCGTGGTGGCTACGATCCGCAGGCGATGATCGAAGTGGTCAAGGTGCTCAAGGGGCAGGAGGATTTCGCCCGCGAGCAGGCGGCCAAGCGTGGAGAGGCGCCAGCGGCGGGTGGTTACCACGGTTTGTTCGACACGCACCCGGATAATGACCGTCGTTTGCAAGAGGTGATCGGCCCGGCGAGTGCGCTGGTGGGTGGCAACCAGGAAGTGGGGCGTGACAAGTTTCTGCAGATGCTCGACGGCCTGGTGTTCGGCGATTCGGCGGCCAGTGGCATTCGCCGCGGACGCCATTTCTATCACGGCGAACTGGACTTCACTCTGACCTATCCGCAGGGCTGGCAACTGGTCAATCGTCCCGATGTACTTATCGGCCATACCCAGGATGAGCAAGCTTTTATCGCCATGACGCTGGAGGCAGCGGACAAGCAGCTTTCGCCCGCCGAGTATCTGCGCCGGCGCGTTGGCAATCAGCGACTGGTCGCGGGTGAGGAGCTGCGTCTGGGGGCGCTGCAAGGCTATACGGCGGTGTTGCAGGGGCAGTCGGCGCGTCGCGTGGCGGTGATCTATCGCGGCGACAGTGCGTACCTCTTCGTGGCGGCGGTGAAGGGGCGCGCTTCGCTGGAAACCGAGGACCAGCGTTTCCTCGAGGTCATCCGTAGTTACCGGCCGCTGAAGGCGGCCGAACGCAAGCTGGCCGAGCCGGTGCGCCTGCACTTGGTGCGGGCCAAAGCGGGGCAAAGCTTGTCCACTCTGGCCAAGGACTCGCCGCTGCCAGCTGATGGCGAGGCCCAGTTGCGTCTGCTCAACGGGCTCTATCCAAGCGGTGAGCCGCGCCCTGGCGAGTGGCTGAAAACGCTGCGCTAGTGCGGCGCTTCAATCGCGACCGAACGGTCTTGTGCAGGTGTATACAACTTGCGTATCCTCGGCCGCCTGCCCGTTCAACAGCCAACAAAAGCGGAAATGCCACTATGTCAGATCTAAAAACTGCCGCTCTCGAATATCACGCCCAGCCCCGTCCCGGTAAGCTGAGTGTCGAGTTGACCAAAGCCACTGCTACCGCCCGCGACCTGTCGCTGGCCTATAGCCCGGGTGTCGCCGAGCCGGTTCGCGAAATCGCGCGTGATGCCGAGCTGGCCTACCGTTACACCGGTAAAGGCAATCTGGTAGCCGTGATTTCCGACGGTACCGCCATCCTCGGTCTGGGTAACCTCGGCCCACTGGCTTCCAAGCCAGTGATGGAAGGTAAAGGTGTACTGTTCAAGCGTTTCGCCGGTATCGACGTGTTCGATATCGAAGTCGATTCGGAAAGCCCGCAGGCCTTCATCGACACCGTAAAACGCATCTCCATCACCTTCGGCGGCATCAACTTGGAAGATATCAAGGCCCCCGAGTGCTTCGAGATCGAGCGCGCACTGATCGAACAGTGTGACATCCCGGTCTTCCACGATGATCAGCATGGCACCGCCATCGTGACCGCTGCCGGTATGCTCAATGCGCTGGAAATCGCTGGCAAGACCTTGGAAGAGGCGAAGATCGTCTGCCTGGGCGCCGGTGCCGCCGCCATCTCCTGCATGAAACTGCTGGTGAGCATGGGTGCCAAGGTCGAGAACATCTTCATGATCGACCGCAAGGGCGTGATCCATGCCGGTCGCGACGACCTCAACCAGTACAAGGCCGTGTTCGCCACCGAGACCGACAAGCGCACGCTGTCCGATGCGCTCGACGGTGCTGACGTGTTCGTCGGCCTGTCCGGTGCCAACCTGCTGAGCCCGGAAGACCTCAAGCGCATGGCGGCCAACCCGATCGTCTTCGCCTGTTCCAACCCGGACCCGGAAATCAAGCCGGAGCTGGCGCACGAGACCCGCAGCGACGTGATCATGGCCACCGGTCGTTCCGACTACCCGAACCAGGTCAACAACGTGCTGGGCTTCCCCTTCATCTTCCGTGGTGCTCTGGACGTTCGTGCCACCCGCATCAACGAAGAAATGAAGATCGCTGCAGCGCTGGCACTGCGTGACCTGGCCAAGCTGCCGGTGCCGCAGGATGTCTGCGACGCCTACGGTGGTATCGAGCTGTCGTTCGGTCGTGAGTACATCATTCCGAAGCCGATGGATCAGCGCCTGATCACTGTGGTTTGCGATGCCGTGGCCAAAGCTGCCATCGAGTCTGGTGTGGCGACTCTGCCGTATCCGAAGCACTATCCGCTGACCTCGGTGGATGATGTGTTCAACGGCTAAGCCGGCTGAATGCACAAACAAAAAACCCGCCTAGGCGGGTTTTTTGTTGTCTGTCGCGTTCTCTCGGATACGAGCTTTTACTCGCGTGGCGCGTCGGCAAGATGCCGATCAGAAAAGGTCGATCGGCGCCATTTCATCGGCCGGTAGCGGGCTGCCAGGAGCGCCCATGCCGGGCTCGAACTCACTCATCGGTGGTGGCGAGTCTTCGCTTTTGAACAGCTCGAAGTAGGCGTCCGGCGTACCCGGTGCGGCAGCGCGGCCACTGACCGGGTCGACGCGCAGCGTCAGCAGGCCCTTGGGTTCTTTGGGCAGATGGTTGGGGCGGTCCTTGAGTACCGCGCCCATGTAGCCCATCCAGATGGGTAGTGCGACGGTGCCGCCATACTCGTGGCGACCGAGACTTTCCGGTTGATCGAAGCCGGCCCAGACAGTGGTTACGTAGTCGGCGTTGTAGCCGGAGAACCAGCTGTCCTTGGACTCGTTAGTGGTACCGGTCTTGCCCGCCAGGTCGTTACGACCCAGTGCAAGGGCGCGGCGACCGGTACCGCGTTTGATCACATCCTGCAGCATGCTGGTCATGATGTAGGCCGTGCGCTCGTCGATGATCTGCTCGGCTACCTTGGGCTCTTCCAGGGGCAGATCGTCGGCCGCGTTAACCGTCAGGTTGGCATTCTCCTCGGTCGGCTCGCTGCCTGGGACGCGCGCCGGGTTGGCGCGGAACAGAGGCTTGCCGTTGCGGTCATCGATGCGTTCGATCAGGTAGGGCTCGATCTTGTATCCGCCATTGGCGAAGGTGGCCCAGCCCTCGGCGATTTCCATCGGTGTCAGGCTGGCAGTGCCGAGGGCGAGCGACAGGTTGCGTGGCAGGTCCTGCGGGGCGAAGCCGAAGCGCTCGATATAGCGCAGGCTGCGGTCGATGCCCATGTCCTGCAGCAGGCGGATGGAAACCAGGTTGCGCGACTTGTACAGCGCTTCGCGCATACGAATCGGGCCGAGGAAGGTGTTGTTGTCGTTCTTCGGTCGCCATTTCTGCGACAGGTAGTCATCGGAGAGGATGATCGGCGCATCGTTGACCAGCGTCGCAGCGGTGTAGCCACTGTCCAGTGCCGCACTATAAATGAAGGGCTTGAAGCTCGAGCCTGGCTGGCGTTTGGCCTGCACTGCGCGGTTGTAGTTGCTCTGGTCGAACGAGAATCCGCCGACCAATGATTGAATGGCGCCGCTGTATGGATCGAGGGAAACCAGTGCGCTCTGTGCCGCAGGGACTTGGGCGAAAAGCAGGCTGCCATCTTCCTGGCGTTGCACGCGCACGATATCGCCAACTTGGGCGACATCGCCGGGCTGCTGCGGGCGTGGGCCAAGGCTGTTGGTATTGAGGAAGGGGCGCGCCCACTTCATGCTGTCCCAGGCCACGGCCTGCTCTTCGCCGTTGCGGGTCAGCACCAGGATGCCGCTTTTCTCGACCTGGGTAACCACTGCCGGCTCCAGGCCGCCGATGCTGCGAAACTTGCCCAGTTCAGCGAGCCAGGTTTCACGTGTCATGCCTGGCAGGCGGCTCTCGGGGCCGCGGTAGCCATGGCGCTGATCATAGGCAATCAGTCCGTCACGTAGCGCGCTATTGGCCACTTCCTGCAGGTTGCTGGGAACGGTGGTGGTGACGTTGAAGCCTTCCGTATAGGCCTCGCTGCCATAACGGCCGACCATTTCGGCGCGCGCCATCTCGGCTATATAAGGTGCGCTCAGTTCTGGCGCGGGAACGTGATAGCGTGCGTCGACCACCTCGGCAAGCGCTTCCTCGTAACTGGCCTGGTCGATGCGACCCAGGCGATACAGGCGGCCGAGAATCCAGTCGCGGCGCTCCTTGGCGCGAGTCGGGTTGACCAGTGGGTTGTAGCGCGAGGGGGCTTTCGGCAGGCCGGCAATCATTGCCATCTGTGCCAGGTTGAGGTCGCGGATCGACTTGCCGTAGTAGACCTGTGCGGCAGCTTCGATGCCGTAGGCGCGGTGGCCGAGGTAGATCTTGTTGACGTAAAGCTCGAGGATCTCGTCCTTGCTCAGCTCGCGCTCGATTTGCAGCGCCAGGAGAATTTCGGTGGCCTTGCGCGAGAAGCTGCGCTCGCTGGTGAGGAAGAAGTTCTTCGCCACCTGCATGGTAATGGTGCTGCCGCCGCTTTGAATTTGGCCGCTTTTCAATAATTGCGTGGCAGCGCGCATCAGGCTGGTCACATCGACGCCATAATGATTGGCGAAATTATCGTCCTCTGCTGCCAGCAGGGCACTGATGAATTCCTTGGGAATCTCGTCGAAGCGAATGGGCGAGCGACGCATCTCGCCGAACTCGGCGATCAGCTTGGCATCGCTGCTGTAGACGCGCAGGGGAATCTGCAGCTGGACCTGGCGCAGCGACTCGACGGACGGAAGGGTCGGGCTAAGATAAAGAAACGCGCCGCTGAAACTGAGCAACAGCCCACAAAAAACGGCAACGCAAGACCACCAGAAGAACTTCAGCAGGCGTATCAAAATGTTCGGAATTCCAAGTAAAAGAATGAGTTAAGCAGGAGCCGAGGCAAAAAGGGAAAAGCTGATCACATTATAAGCGTTTTTTTTCCCGGGGAGCCATTTGCGCTTCTGTCAAGACTGATATTTAATGTGGAAAAACATAAATAGTCCGTAAGTCGCGGATGCCAATAGGAAAACGGTCGTGCTAGGGCTCTTCACTAAGAAAGCGAATACGCTGCTGGGGATCGATATCAGCTCGACTTCGGTCAAGCTCCTCGAACTGAGTCGCTCGGGAAGCCGCTACAAGGTAGAGGCTTATTCCGTCGAGCCGCTTCCACCTAACGCAGTGGTAGAGAAGAACATCGCCGAGCTGGAGGGGGTCGGTCAGGCGCTCTCGCGCGTGTTGGCCAAGGCCAAGAGCGGGGTCAAGACGGCCGCGGTTGCTGTGGCTGGTTCGGCGGTCATCACCAAAACCATCGAAATGGAAGCCGGCCTTTCCGAGGATGACCTGGAAAACCAGCTGAAGATCGAGGCTGACCAATACATCCCCTACCCGCTGGAAGAAGTCGCCATCGATTTCGAAGTTCAGGGCCCGGCGCCGCGTAACCCCGAGCGGGTTGAGGTGCTGCTGGCCGCATGCCGCAAGGAAAACGTGGAGGTCCGCGAAGCAGCCCTCGCGCTCGCCGGGCTTACCGCGAAAGTGGTCGATGTCGAGGCCTATGCCCTCGAGCGCGCTTACGGTTTGCTGGAGGCGCAGTTGGGTGGCGGTCACGATGAGTTGACCGTCGCGGTGGTGGATATTGGCGCGACGATGACCACGCTCAGTGTTCTGCACAACGGCCGCACTATCTACACCCGCGAGCAGCTTTTCGGCGGCAAGCAACTGACCGAGGAAATCCAGCGCCGCTATGGCCTGTCGGTCGAGGAAGCTGGTCTTGCCAAGAAACAAGGTGGTCTTCCAGATGACTACGACAGTGAGGTTTTGCAACCGTTCAAAGAAGCTGTCGTTCAGCAGGTTTCGCGCTCGCTGCAGTTCTTCTTCGCTGCCGGGCAATTCAATGATGTCGACTACATCCTCCTGGCTGGTGGTACCGCGTCCATTCCTGACCTCGATCGTCTGATTCAGCAAAAGATCGGTACGCAGACGTTAGTGGCCAATCCCTTTGCCGATATGGCGCTGAGCAGCAAGGTCAATGCCGGTGCGCTGGCCAGTGATGCGCCGGCACTGATGATTGCCTGTGGTCTGGCGATGAGGAGTTTCGACTGATGGCGCGGATTAACTTACTTCCCTGGCGTGAACAGCTGCGCGAGGAGCGCAAACAGCGGTTTTTGGTAAGCCTGGTCGGTGTCCTCGTTGTGGCTGCTGGCTTGGTCTTTCTGGGTGATCAATTTCTCAGTTCGGCGATCAGTAACCAGAATGCGCGAAATGACTTCATAAAGAAGGAGATCGCAGTTCTCGATGCGCGTATCAAGGAAATCAGTGAGCTGAGAACGCGTCGCCAGCAATTGTTGGAGCGCATGAAGATCATCCAGGACCTGCAGGGCAATCGACCAATCATCGGTCGTGTGTTCGACCAGTTGGTGAGAACGCTTCCGGACGGTGTGTATTTTACCAGTGTGAAAATGACGGGTAAGAGCATTGCCATCATTGGTGCGGCGGAGTCGAATAACCGCGTCTCGAATCTGATGCGTAACTTGGATGGTTCGGAGTGGTTGGCCGCGCCCAATCTGACCGAAGTCAAAGCTGTCACAGCGGGGGCTTTGGATCAGGCGAATGTGTTTCAGCTGACTGTCCAGCAGACACAGCCTGATCAAGAAAAGGCGGAGGCGGCTAAATGAGTATCAAGAATTCCTTGGACAGCCTGCGCAGCATTGATATCAATGAACTTGATTTGAACAATGTTGGGTCGTGGCCTGGCGCGGTTAAATTCATTGCTGGCCTCCTGCTGCTTATTATCGTTCTGGTGTTGGGTTACAACTTCCACCTCAAAGATATGCAAAGCATGTTGGAGCAGCGTCAGCGAGAAGAAGTGACGCTGAAGGAACAGTTTTCCAGCAAAGCATTTCAGGCTGCGAATCTGGAAGCTTACAAAGAGCAGATGCAGGAAATGGAAGTTTCCTTTGGCGCTCTTTTACGTCAACTGCCAAGCGACACCGAGGTTCCTGGGTTGCTGGAGGATATCACTCGTACCGGCTTGGGCAGTGGCTTGGAATTCGAAGAGATCAAGCTGTTGCCGGAAGTGGCTCAGCAGTTCTATATCGAGCTGCCGATTCAGATCAAAGTCACCGGTAGCTATCACGACCTTGCTACTTTCGTAAGCGGTGTCGCTAGTCTGCCGCGTATCGTCACCTTGCATGATTTCCAGCTGGCGCCCGCCAGTGCTGAAAACTCCAGCCGCCTGAACATGCAGATCATGGCCAAGACCTATCGCTACAATGATAAGGGGGCTCAACAATGAGTTTCTCTCGTTTGGTTCTGGTGACAGGTTTCGTTTTCTTGGCCGGGTGCGGTGTCGGTAGTGATTTTTCCGACCTGCGCACCTATATGGATGAAGTACGCGCAAAGCCTAAAGGCGCTATTGAGCCGCTGCCGACGTTTCAACCCTACGAAAGCTTCACCTACCGTGCTGCGTCCTTGCGTAGCCCCTTTCAGCCTCCGGTTAAAATCGATGTCGTCACTCGGCAGAAGGGGGCGCCGGAGATCAAACCGGATGAAAGTCGTGTCAAGCAATTCCTCGAGGGTTTCAATATTGAAACATTCGAGATGGTTGGCACGCTGAGGAATGATCGCCAGTTATTCGCTCTGGTTAACGGCGCGGGTGGTGTTCATCGTGTAAAAGTTGGCGACTATCTGGGGCGTAACCACGGCAAGATTCTCGTGATCGATGACTCCAAGATCGATGTTATGGAAATTGTTCCAGATGGCGAAGGTGGCTGGCTTGAGCGACCACGCAGCCTTTCCTTGAAGGAGCGCTCCTGAGGGGGCGGGGTGAAAAATGAATATAAATAATCTGTCTGCCACACGGGATACGAAAATGAACAGCTCTCTTTCGCGTCTTAGCGTCGCCCTGTTGGCGGCGCTGCTGTCGCCCGCGGTATTGGCGGCCAATCTCCAGGATTTGAATGTCGCCAGCTTGCCCGGTGATCGAGTTGAGCTGAAGCTGTCCTTCGATGAGCCAGTAACGGCTCCTCGCGGCTATACCATCGAGCAGCCTGCGCGTATTGCTCTGGACCTGCCGGGGGTATCGAACAGGCTCGGCTCCAGGAATCGTGAGCTGGGCGTCGGCAATGCGCGTAGCGTCACCATTGTCGAAGCCAAGGACCGTACCCGTCTGATCGTCAACCTCACCAACCTGGCGCCATACAGCACGCGAGTCGAGGGTAACGATCTGTATGTCCTGGTTGGCGATGCCTCTGCAGCCGCAGCGCGACCCTCTGCGTCGGCGCCTGCGACGGTAGCGGCTGTTCCGCCCAAGAAAACCTACGGGCCGCAGGCGAAAGCAATCAGCAATATCGACTTCCAACGTGGCGAGCAGGGCGAGGGTAATATTGTCATTACCCTTTCCGATGCCTCTATAAGCCCTGATATCCAGGAACAGGGTGGGAAGATTCGTCTGGATTTTGCCAAGACTGAGCTGCCTGAGTCCTTGCGTGTGCGTCTGGATGTGAAAGATTTCGCAACGCCCGTGCAATTCGTCAGTGCCACGGGTAGTGCTGACAAAACCAGTATTCTGGTCGAGCCGGTCGGTTTGTATGACTTCCTGGCCTATCAGACCGAGAACAAGCTGACCTTGAGCGTCAAGCCTCTCAGTCAGGACGATGTTGAGCGCCGTAAGGCGGAGCGTTTCGCTTATACCGGGGAGAAGCTGTCGCTCAACTTCCAGGATATTGATGTACGTTCCGTTCTGCAGTTGATCGCCGATTTTACCGATCTGAATCTGGTGGCGAGTGACACTGTCGCCGGCAACATTACCCTGCGTCTGCAGAATGTGCCTTGGGATCAGGCACTTGATCTGGTGTTGAAGACCAAGGGTCTGGATAAGCGTCAGATTGGTAACGTCCTGCTGGTGGCGCCGGCGGACGAAATCGCTGCTCGTGAGCGCCAGGAGCTGGAGTCGCAGAAGCAGATTGCCGAACTCGCTCCGCTGCGTCGCGAGCTGATTCAGGTGAACTATGCCAAGGCGGCTGATATGGCCAAGCTGTTCCAGTCGGTAACCAGTGCTGATGGTTCGGCGGACGTACGTGGTTCTGTCACCGTCGATGATCGCACCAACAGCATCATTGCCTATCAGACTCAGGAGCGCCTTGACGAACTGCGTCGCATCATCGCTCAGTTAGACATTCCTGTGCGTCAGGTGATGATCGAGGCTCGCATCGTTGAAGCGAACGTGAATTACGACAAGGCTCTGGGGGTTCGCTGGGGGGGCGCGAGTCGTCGGGGCAATTGGAGTCTTTACGGTAAGGACGGTGCAACTTCCTTTGACGAGGGACAGGCCTACTTGCCTGGTTCTGACACCGTAGGGGATTTCACCTTGGAAGATGGTGTTGCTCCTGTTCCTTTCGTCGATATGGGTGTTGCAGCTAGCACTTCGGGTATCGGTATTGGCTTCCTGACGGACAATCTCGTTCTGGATCTGCAGCTTTCGGCCATGGAAAGCTCCGGTAATGGTGAAATTGTTTCTCAGCCCAAGGTAGTTACTGCAGATAAAGAAACTGCCAAGATCCTCAAGGGGCAGGAGGTTCCATATCAAGAAGCCAGCTCCAGTGGGGCTACCACCACATCATTTAAGGAGGCTGCACTGTCTCTTGAGGTGACCCCTCAGATCACTCCAGATAATCGAATTATCATGGACGTGAAGGTTACCAAGGACGCGCCTGACTTCCAGCGAGCAGTCAACGGTGTTCCGCCAATCAACAAAAATGAGGTCAACGCCAAGGTTTTGGTTTCTGATGGTGAAACAATCGTCATCGGTGGCGTTTTCGAAAACACCCAAACCAAAGCTGTTGAGAAGGTTCCGTTCCTGGGGGATGTACCCTACCTAGGACGTCTTTTCCGTCGTGACATCGTTCGTGACAACAAGACTGAGTTGCTGGTTTTCCTCACTCCGCGCATCATGAACAACCAAGCCATTGCCGTGAACCGATGACCTAAGTGCGGAATGTAATCCTCGTTGGCCCGATGGGAGCTGGAAAAAGCACCATCGGGCGTTTGCTTGCTAAAGAACTGCGTTTGTCTTTCAAGGACTCCGACAAGGAGATCGAGCAGCGTACCGGTGCCGATATACCCTGGATCTTCGATGTCGAGGGTGAGCAGGGCTTTCGTGAGCGGGAGCGGGCGGTGATCGCCGAGCTCTCGATGCAGGACGGTCTTGTGTTGGCCACCGGCGGTGGGGCGGTCATGCGCCCGGAGAATCGCCAGGCTTTGCATGCGGGGGGGCGAGTCGTCTACCTGCACACTTCTGTGGAACAGCAGATCGACCGCACGTCGCGTGATCGTAATCGCCCGTTACTGCGCACGGCCAATCCGTCTCAGGTGCTCAGGGATCTGATGGCCATGCGTGATCCTCTATACCGAGAGGTCGCCGATATCATCATCGAGACGGACGAGCGTCCGCCACGCATGGTGGTTCAGGAAATTCTCTCGCGCCTGGAAGCCCTGTCGCCCCGTTAAAGCGCGGGGCGAACTGCGCTATCCTAGTGGCCTTTTTCTCCCGGGGGCCTCATGCAGACTCTTCACGTCGATCTCGCTGAACGCAGCTATCCCATTTATATCGGTCAGGGGTTGCTGTCTCGCCCTGCACTGCTCACACAGCACATAGCTGGTCGGCAGGTGGCAATCGTGACCAATGAAACCGTCGCGCCATTGTATCTGCAAGCGCTGCTGCAGGTGCTCGAAGGCTATAGCGTTACGTCTGTGGTGTTACCCGATGGTGAGGCGTTCAAGAACTGGGAAACCTTGCAGCTGATCTTCGATGGCCTGCTGAGCGCTCGACATGATCGCCGCACCACCGTCGTGGCGCTTGGTGGCGGTGTGATCGGTGATATGGCTGGCTTTGCTGCAGCCTGTTATCAGCGTGGTGTCGATTTTATCCAGGTCCCGACGACCCTGCTTTCTCAGGTCGATTCCTCGGTGGGTGGCAAGACTGGCATCAATCATCCGCTGGGCAAAAACATGGTAGGTGCCTTCTACCAGCCCAAAGCCGTTGTGATCGACACGAGCAGTCTTGATACCTTGCCGGTTCGCGAGTTGTCGGCTGGCCTTGCCGAGGTCATCAAGTATGGCCTGATCTGCGATGAGCCCTTCTTGGCATGGCTGGAACAGAATATGCCGGCCTTGCGTGCACTCGATCAGCAGGCGCTTACCTATGCTATCGAGCAATCCTGTGCGGCCAAGGCGCGTGTCGTCGGTGCGGACGAGCGTGAGTCGGGAGTGCGCGCCACTCTCAATCTCGGTCACACCTTTGGGCATGCCATCGAGACCGAGCAAGGGTATGGTGTGTGGCTGCATGGCGAGGCCGTTTCCGCTGGAACGGTGATGGCGTTGGAAATGTCCTATCGCCTGGGCTGGCTATCGGCAGCGGATCGAGACCGAGGTGTACGGCTGTTGCAGGCGGCCGGGCTGCCAGTGGTGCCGCCGCAGGATATGACGCCCGCGCAGTTCCTCGAGCATATGGCAGTGGACAAGAAGGTGCTCGATGGCCAACTGCGTCTCGTGTTGCTAAAGCGCTTGGGTGAGGCTGTAGTGACTGCCGACTACCCGCGTGAAATTCTCGACGCCACGCTGCGTAGCGATTACGCCGCGTTGGCTCAGTCGTCTAACTCTTGAAGAGTGATCCATGACCAGTTTGCATGCTGACGAAGCTTTCCTGGCGCATTACCAGTTCAGTCACGACCCCTTTGCGCCTCGAGTACCTGGTTTCAAGTTCTTCCCGGCGCAGCGCAAGCCAGTGCTGGGACAGTTGCATCATCTTGCGCGTTACAGCCAGCTATTGCTCGCCGTAGTCGGCCCCGAAGGGAGTGGCAAGACGCTGCTGCGTCAGGCATTGGTCGCCAGTACCAACAAGCAGGCGGTGCAGAGTATTGTCGTCGCGCAGGGTGTCACCGGTAGCGAGGCGCTGCTGCGCCAAGTTGCTCAGGGGCTGTCCATCGCTCAGGCCGATGTGCGTTCGATTCTGACGCAGGTAGGGCAGTTGGCGTTGACCGGGCAAGAGGTTTATCTGCTGGTCGACGACGCTGATCAGTTAGATGACGCTGCGCTGAAAGGCGTCTTGGCGCTTGCGGCGGGCAATGCCGAGGGGCGTCCGCATATCTTTCTGTTTGCGGAGCAGGATCTGTTGGCGCGCTTGGAAGCGTTGGCAGGTGGCGAGGAGTGTTATCACGCGATCGAGCTTCAGCCGTACGCTGAAGAGGAGACGCGCGACTACCTGGCTCAGCGGCTCGATGGCGCCGGCCAGAGTATTGATCTGTTGACCGAAGAGCAGATCGAGGACATTCATGTTCGTGCTCAGGGGTGGCCTGGAGCAATCAACCACGAGGCGCGTGAACTGCTGGTCGAGCAGATGCTCGCACAGCGCTCGGCTGGTCGTGGTGCGGGCGGCGGTTTTGCCCTGCCGAAAAAGCATCTGTTGGCGCTGGCCGTCGTATTGGTCGGCGTTGCTGCTGCCTGGTTCATGCAGGGGCGGGAATCTGCCCCGCCTGCGCCGGTGGCCAGCAACACGTCGCTACCTTTGCAGTCTTCCGCGCCGGCCGTAGAAGCTGAAGAGCCGGCGCAAGCGCCTGCTACAGAGAGTCGCGCGCCAGCTATCGAGTTCGCGGGTGCCAGTCAGCCACTGCCGTTGCCGCTTGTGGGTGAGTCCCAGAGCGTGATTCGCCAGCCGTTGGCTGAGGCAGCTGGCGAAGAATTGGATAACTTCGAGCCGGAGCCCTCGACAGCAACGCCGCCGTCAACTCCAATCGCTGCTGCACCTGCACCTGCACCTGCACCTGCACCTGCACCTGCACCTGCACCTGCACAGCAGCCTGAACCGGCTACACCCAAACCAGCGACCCCGGCCCCGGCTCCCGCTCCGGCTGCGACGCCCAAACCTGCGCCCGCTACGGCAGCGGCCAATGCACATGCGAGCAGTTGGTACGCGCAGCAACCGGCGTCCCGCTATGCCTTGCAGGTGGTCGGTTCGCGTTCGGAGGCCAACATTCAGGCGTTGGTGCGTGAGGGCGGTAGCGAATATCGTTATTTCAAGAAGGTCCACCAGGGGCAGCCGCTGTATGTGCTGACCTATGGTAGTTTTGCCAGCCGCGACGCCGCTCAGGCGGCCGTGAAAACTCTGCCGGCCAAGCTGCAGGCCGGTAAGCCCTGGCCTCGTACGCTGGGCAGTATCCAGCAGGAAATGAGCCGTTAGACGCTCTGTCCCAAGATGACCGCCTGGTCGTTAGCACGACCTTGCGGTCTTATCCTTCGTTTTTGCGACATAAATATTCACCCCCTCGCCACGAAAATTTGTGACGCCATGGGTGGATATGTACAATGACCTCCCTTTTGCCTATGCAAAGCTGGCCCGTGCCCGCTTTTCGGGTTTAAGTAATTGAATTAGAAAGTAATTTGCCTGAGGTCTAGGCAGCCTGGTGAGAGTTTCCCCTATGAAAGCAGGTTTGTACCGTCCTGATGAGTTCAAGGATAACTGCGGCTTCGGCTTGATCGCCCATATGCAAGGTGAGCCTAGTCATCACCTGCTTAATACCGCTATTGAGGCCCTCACCTGCATGACTCACCGCGGCGGTATCAACGCTGACGGCAAGACCGGTGATGGCTGTGGCCTGCTGATCCAGAAGCCCGATCAATTCCTGCGCGCCATCGCCCAGGAGCAATTCGGCGTCGAACTGCCTGCGCAATATGCCGTGGGCATGGTGTTCTTCAATCAGGATTCGGCCAAGGCCGAAGCCGCGCGCGAGAACATGAACCGCGAAATCCTCGCGGCCGGCCTGCAGCTGGTGGGCTGGCGCAAGGTGCCGATCGACACCAGCGTGCTGGGCAGGCTTGCGCTGGAGCGCCTGCCGCAGATCGAGCAGGTGTTCATCGGCGGCGAAGGTCTATCCGACCAGGAATTCGCCATCAAGCTGTTCAGCGCCCGCCGTCGCTCGTCTGTCGCCAATGCCGACGACAGCGACCACTACATCTGCAGCTTCTCGCACAAGACCATCATCTACAAAGGGCTGATGATGCCGGCGGACCTGCAGCAGTTCTACCCGGATCTGGGTGATGAGCGCCTGAAGACCGCCATCGCGGTTTTCCACCAGCGCTTCTCCACCAACACCCTGCCGAAGTGGCCGCTGGCGCAGCCGTTCCGTTATCTCGCACACAATGGCGAGATCAACACCATCACCGGCAACCGCAACTGGGCGCAGGCCCGTCGCACCAAGTTCGCCAACGAGTTGATCCCTGATCTCGACGAGCTGGGCCCGCTGGTCAACCGTGTCGGTTCCGACTCCTCGAGCATGGACAACATGCTTGAGCTGATGGTCACCGGTGGCATCGACCTGTTCCGTGGCCTGCGCATGATCATTCCGCCGGCCTGGCAGAACGTCGAGACCATGGACGCCGACCTGCGCGCGTTCTACGAATACAACTCCATGCACATGGAGCCCTGGGATGGCCCGGCCGGCGTGGTACTGACCGATGGTCGCCATGCCGTCTGCCTGCTCGACCGTAACGGTCTGCGCCCGGCGCGCTGGGTCACCACCAAGAACGGCTACATCACCCTGGCGTCGGAAATCGGCGTGTGGGACTACCAGCCTGAAGACGTCATCGCCAAGGGCCGTGTCGGACCGGGGCAGATCCTCGCCGTCGACACCGAGACCGGCCAGGTGCTGGATACCGAGTCCATCGACAGCCGCCTGAAGTCGCGCCACCCCTACAAGCTGTGGCTGCGCAAGCATGCCCAGCGCATCAAGGCGACGCTGGAAGACCGCGACCACGGTTCGGCCTTCTACGACCCGGATCAGCTCAAGCAATACATGAAGATGTTCCAGGTCACCTTCGAGGAGCGTGACCAGGTGCTGCGCCCGCTCGGTGAGCAGGGCCAGGAAGCCGTCGGCTCGATGGGTGACGATACGCCGATGGCGGTGCTTAGCCAGCGCGTGCGTTCGCCGTACGACTATTTCCGCCAGCAGTTCGCGCAGGTCACCAACCCGCCGATCGACCCGCTGCGCGAAGCGATCGTCATGTCCCTGGAAATCTGCCTGGGCGCCGAGCGCAACATCTTCAGCGAGTCGCCGGAGCACGCCACCCGCGTGATCCTCAGCAGCCCGGTGATCTCGCCGGCCAAGTGGCGCGCGCTGATGAACCTGGATCGCCCAGGCTTCGACCGTCATGTCATCGACATGAACTATGACGAGTCGCTGGGTCTGGAAGCTGCCGTGCGCAACATGGCCGACCAGGCCGAGGAAGCCGTGCGTGCCGGCAAGGTGCTGCTGGTACTGACCGACCGTCACATCGCCCCGGGCAAGCTGCCGGCGCATGCTGCGCTGGTCACTGGTGCCGTGCATCACCGCCTGACCGAGAAAGGTCTGCGTTGCGACTGCAACATCCTGGTGGAAACCGCCACCGCGCGTGACCCGCACCACTACGCCGTGCTGCTGGGCTTCGGTGCTTCGGCGGTGTATCCGTTCCTGGCCTACGAAGTGCTGGGCGACCTGATCCGCACTGGCGAAGTGCTGGGCGATCTGTACGAAGTCTTCAAGTACTACCGCAAGGGCATCTCCAAGGGCCTGCTGAAGATCCTGTCGAAGATGGGCATCTCCACGGTCGCGTCCTACCGCGGTGCGCAACTGTTCGAGGCGGTCGGCCTGGCCGATGAAGTCACCGAGCTGTGCTTCCGGGGTGTGGCCAGCCGCATCCAGGGCGCGCGTTTCGTCGATATCGAAAGCGAGCAGAAGCTGCTGTCCTTCGAGGCCTGGAACAACCGCAAGTCGATCCAGCAGGGCGGCCTGCTCAAGTTCGTCTACGGCGGCGAATACCATGCCTACAACCCGGACGTGGTACGCACGCTGCAGGACGCCGTGCAGCAGGGCAACTACGAGAAGTACAAGGAATACTCGAAGCTGGTCGACACCCGTCCGGTGTCGATGATCCGCGATCTGCTCAAGGTCAAGGAATCCACTGCGCCGATCAGCCTCGACGAAGTCGAGCCGCTGCAGTCGATCTTCAAGCGCTTCGACGCCGCCGGCATCTCCCTCGGCGCGCTGTCGCCGGAGGCGCACGAGGCGCTGGCCGAAGCGATGAACCGTCTGGGTGGTCGCTCCAACTCCGGTGAGGGCGGCGAAGACCCGGCCCGCTACGGCACCATCAAGAGCTCGAAGATCAAGCAGGTGGCCACCGGCCGCTTTGGCGTGACCCCGGAATACCTGGTCAACGCCGAAGTGCTGCAGATCAAGGTGGCCCAGGGTGCCAAGCCCGGTGAGGGCGGCCAGCTGCCGGGTGGCAAGGTCAACGGTCTGATCGCCAAACTGCGCTACGCGGTGCCAGGCGTAACCCTGATTTCGCCGCCGCCGCACCACGACATCTACTCGATCGAAGACCTGGCGCAGCTGATCTATGACCTCAAGCAGGTCAACCCGAAGGCACTGGTGTCGGTCAAGCTGGTGGCGGAAGCCGGTGTCGGCACCATCGCTGCCGGTGTGGCCAAGGCCTACGCCGACCTGATCACCATTTCCGGTTACGACGGCGGTACCGGCGCATCGCCGCTGACCTCCATCCGTTATGCCGGCGCGCCGTGGGAGCTTGGCCTGGCCGAGACCCACCAGACCCTGCGCGGCAACGACCTGCGCGGCAAGGTGCGGGTGCAGACCGACGGTGGTCTGAAGACTGGCCTGGATGTGATCAAGGCGGCCATCCTCGGCGCCGAGAGCTTCGGCTTCGGCACCGCACCGATGGTGGCTCTGGGCTGCAAATACCTGCGCATCTGCCACCTGAACAACTGCGCCACCGGCGTGGCCACGCAGAACGACAAGCTGCGCAAGGATCACTTCATCGGCACCGTCGAGATGGTGATGAATTTCTTCACCTACGTCGCCGAGGAAACCCGCGAGTGGCTGGCCAAGCTGGGCGTGCGCAGCCTGGAAGAGCTGATCGGGCGTACCGACCTGCTCGAAGTGCTGCCGGGCGAAACCGCCAAGCAGGGCAATCTGGATCTGTCGCCGCTGCTGGCCAGCGCACACATCCCGGCTGACAAGCCGCAGTTCTGCCAGGTGCCGAAGAACCCGCCGTTCGACGAAGGCCTGCTGGCCGAGAAGATGGTGGAAATGGCCAAGGACGCCATCGCCGGCAAGACCGGTGGTGAGTTCGAGCTGAACATCGGCAACTGCGACCGCTCCATCGGTGCGCGCATTTCCGGTGAGATTGCCCGTGTGCATGGCAACCAGGGCATGAACGGCGCGCCGATCACCTTCCGCTTCAAGGGTACTGCCGGTCAGAGCTTCGGTGTGTGGAACGCCGGCGGTCTGCACCTGCGCCTGGAAGGCGACGCCAACGACTACGTCGGCAAGGGCATGACTGCAGGCAAGATCGTCATCACCCCGCCTGCCGGCAGCCCGTTCGCCACCGAGGACAGCGCCATTATCGGCAATACCTGCCTTTACGGCGCCACCGGCGGCAAGCTGTTCGCCACTGGTACTGCGGGCGAGCGTTTCGCCGTGCGCAACTCCGGCGCCCATGCCGTGGTGGAAGGCACTGGCGACCATTGCTGCGAGTACATGACTGGCGGTTTCGTCTGCGTACTGGGCAAGACCGGCTACAACTTTGGCTCGGGCATGACCGGCGGCTTCGCCTACGTGCTCGACATGGACAACGGCTTCTACGACCGCGTCAACCACGAGCTGGTGGAAATCCAACGCATCAACAACGAAGCGATGGAGGCCTACCGTAGCCACCTCGAAAGCGTGCTCGCCGAGTACGTTGAAGAGACCGGCAGCGAGTGGGGCCAGAACCTGCTGGAGAACCTGGACGATTACCTGCGCAAGTTCTGGCTGGTGAAACCGAAAGCGGCCAGTCTGAAGTCGCTGCTGTCCAGCACCCGTGCCAACCCGCAATAAGAATGCGCCTGAAGTGGTTTGATGAGGTAATGCAATGACTGAACGTCTGAATAACGACTTCCAGTTCATCGAAGTCGGGCGCAAAGACCCGAAGAAGAAACTGCTGCGTCAGCGCAAGAAGGAATTCGTCGAGATCTACGACAACTTCAAGCCGGCGCAAGCTGCAGACCAGGCGCATCGCTGCCTGGGCTGCGGCAACCCGTATTGCGAGTGGAAGTGCCCGGTGCACAACTTCATTCCGAACTGGCTCAAGCTGGTCTCGGAAGGCAACATCCTGGCCGCCGCTGAGCTCTCGCACCAGACCAACACCCTGCCGGAAGTCTGCGGCCGCGTGTGCCCGCAGGATCGCCTCTGCGAAGGTGCCTGCACCCTCAATGACGGCTTCGGCGCGGTGACCATCGGTTCGGTGGAGAAGTACATTACCGACACCGCTTTCGCCATGGGCTGGCGCCCGGACATGTCCAAGGTCAAACCGACCGGCAAGCGTGTCGCGGTGATCGGCGCAGGTCCGGCCGGCCTGGGCTGCGCCGATGTGCTGGTGCGCAACGGCGTGACCCCGGTGGTGTTCGACAAGAACCCGGAAATCGGTGGCCTGCTGACCTTCGGCATTCCCGAGTTCAAGCTGGAGAAGACCGTGCTCAGCCGCCGCCGTGAAGTGTTCACCGGCATGGGTATCGAGTTCCGCCTGAACACCGAGATCGGCAAGGACGTGACCATGCAGCAATTGCTGGATGAGTACGATGCCGTGTTCATGGGCATGGGCACCTACACCTACATGAAGGGTGGCTTCCCGGGTGAAGACCTGCCGGGCGTCTATGACGCGCTGGACTTCCTGATTGCCAACGTCAATCGCAACCTCGGTTTCGAGAAGTCGCCGGAAGACTTCATCGACATGAAGGGCAAGCGCGTCGTGGTGCTGGGCGGTGGTGACACCGCGATGGACTGCAACCGCACCTCGATCCGTCAGGGCGCCAAGGCCGTGACCTGCGCCTACCGTCGTGACGAAGAGAACATGCCGGGCTCGCGCAAGGAAGTGAAGAACGCCAAGGAAGAGGGCGTGAAGTTCCTCTTCAACCGCCAGCCCATCGCCATCGTCGGCGACGGCAAGGTGGAAGGCATCAAGGTGGTCGAGACCCGTCTCGGCGAACCGGATGCCCGTGGCCGCCGCAGCCCCGAGCCGATCCCGGGCTCCGAGGAAGTCATCCCGGCCGAGGCCGTGCTGATCGCCTTCGGTTTCCGTCCGAGCCCGGCGCCCTGGTTCGAGCAGTTCGAGATCCAGACCGACAGCCAGGGCCGCGTCGTGGCGCCCGAGCAGTCGCAGTTCAAGCACCAGACCAGCAATCCGAAGATTTTCGCCGGTGGCGACATGGTGCGTGGTTCTGACCTGGTGGTGACGGCGATCTTCGAAGGCCGCAACGCCGCCGAAGGCATCCTCGACTACCTCGGCGTCTGATTCGTCTCATACCTGCGCGGCTGCGACTTACGCGGTCGGTAGTCGCGCGGGTCGATGGCGAAACTCTCCAGGCGTGAGCGCAGGGTCGTTGGCTTCAGCTCCAGCAACCGCGCCGCGCCGTCCTTCCCCGATATCCTACCCGCACAGGCCTTCAATGCTGCGATCAGGTTTTCGCGCATCTGCCGGCGTTGCTCGCCCTGAGTGAAAATCCGCATTTCCTGTTCCACCTGTGGCTGTGACGGCGCGTCGTTGCCGCTGTCGTTGGGCAGATCAAGGCGCAGCCGGGTGCCGGGCGAAATGATCACGGCGCGCTCGATCAGGTTCTCCAGCTCACGAATGTTGCCCGGCCAGGAATAGGCTTGCAGGCGTTGGATGTCGGCCAGGCGCAGGCTGGGCTCGGGGCGGTTGAGCTGACGACAGGCGCGGCCGAGAAAGTGCTGGGCCAGCGGCGGAATGTCTTCCGGGCGCTGGCGCAGCGGCGCCGAATCGATGGGGAAGACGTTGAGGCGAAAGTACAGGTCTTCACGGAAGCGACCAGCACGCACTTCCTGGCGCAGGTCGCGGTTGGTGGCAGCGATCACGCGTACATCCACCTGGCGAGTACGGTTGTCGCCGACCCGCTCCAGCTGCTGTTCCTGCAGCACGCGCAGTAGCTTGCTCTGTAGCTCCAGGGGAATTTCGCCGACCTCGTCGAGAAACAGCGTGCCGCCGTCGGCCAGCTCGAAACGCCCGACGCGGTCATTCAGTGCGCCGGTGAAGGCGCCGCGGATATGGCCGAAGAACTCGCTCTCGAACAGTTCACGCGGTACCGCTGCGCAGTTCACCCGAATCAGCGGGCGACGGCTGCGTCCGCTGTTGTCGTGAATGGCGCGGGCGATCAGCTCCTTGCCGGTGCCTGACTCGCCGGTGATCAGCACGTTGGCGCCGGTGGGGGCGACCAGTTCGATCTGGTGGATCACCTGCTGCATGGCAGCGCTGCGTCCGACCAGATCGTGCTGGGCGTACTCCCCGCGAATTTCTTCCTGCAGGTAGGCATTCTCCAGCTCCAGGCGTTGCTTGAGCTGCTGTACCTCGCTCAATGCCTGGCGCAGCCGGCGTTCGGTTTCCAGGCGCTCGCTGATGTCGCGAAACACCACCACGGCGCCGACCAGTTCGCCGTCATCGCGCAGCGGCGTGCTGGTGTAATCCACCGGGATCGGCTTGCCGTCCTTGTTCCAGAACACCTCGTCGGCCACCTGATGCACCTCGCCGTCGTTGAAGGCGGCGTAGATCGGGCAGGTGTGGCCGTCGTAGGTGCTGCCGTCGGGATGGTGGTGGTGAATCAGGTCGTGAATGTTGTGGCCGATCAGGTCGTCGGCCCGCCAGCCGAGAATGCGCTCGGCTGCCGGATTGACGAAGGTGGTCTCGCCATTGCGGTTGACGCCATAAATGCCCTCGCCAGCGGCGCCGAGGATCAGCTGATTCTGCCGCTCGAACTGGCGGAAGATGCGTTCCACGCCCTGCCATTCGAGCAGCCCCTGGCGTTGATAGCGCTCGGCTTCGGCCAGCCCGCGCAGGGCATCCAGGCGACGGCGCTGCTGGATCAGCAGGCCGAGCAGGCTAGCGCCGTCATGTTCCAGCCGGCTGCCGTCGATTTCCACTTCCAGGCGCTCGCCATCGCGACGCAGCAGTCCGAGGCCGTCGCGCCAGGCATTGCCGCGCACCTGCACTTCCTCGGTGAAAGTGACCAGTGCTCCCAGGTCATGTGCCCAGAGACGGCTGGCGCGCTGTGCGAGCAGTTCATCCAGCGGCCAGCCGAGCAGGGCGCAACAGGCTGGATTGGCATGCAGGATGCGGTCGTGGATTGGATTGATGACCAGGCTGGCGCTCTGCATGTGTTGCAGCAGCAATTGGCTGGCGGCATTTGGATCAGGCATCTCGGGCCTCGCGGGATTGAGCTTGTGTCTTGTTATCCAAAGGCCATGCCATTTGACGAAATATCGTTTCTAGCGATGACGAAATCTCGTTAATGACGAAATATCGTTTTTAACGAATTTGATTAAAGTCGTTATTTTTCAATCGCTTAATTTGTTTTTTGGGATGGTACAGCTCCTGCAATAGCTGATCTGAACCGGCCAGCAATGGCCCAGCCCAGTCAGCGCCCGCCTCACCAATCTGGGGCAGGCCATCGCAGGAGTGATCACGATGAGCGTCAACAGCCTGGACGATCCATTCAGCCCCGACAGCGAGCTGTCCCATGCCGCCGGGTGTGCCTGCCAGCGTTGCACGCCGAGTGCCGCTGCGCTGCCGGATAGCAGCGAAGCCATGCTCGATCGCGCGGTGGAGAACGCCATCGTGCGCGGCGTGTTCGGCCATAACGATTTCTCCCGGCGCAGTTTCATGGGGATGATCGGTGGCGGCGTCGCGGCGGCGATTCTGGGCAGCCTGATCCCGCTGGATGCGGTCAAGGCGGCGGTCAAGGACAGCCTTGGCCCGCTGGAGAAGACCAAGCTGAAGATTGGCTTCGTGCCCATCACCTGCGCCACGCCGATCATCATGGCCGAGCCGATGGGCTTCTACGCCAAGTACGGGCTGGAGGTGGAAACGGTGAAGACCGCCGGCTGGGCGGTGGCGCGCGACAAGTCGCTGGCCGGCGAATACGACGCCTCGCACATGCTCTCGCCGATGCCACTGGCTATCAGCCTGGGGCTGGGTTCGACGCAGACGCCCTTCGTCATGCCGTCGCTGGAAAACGTCAACGGCCAGGCCATCGTGCTCGGCATGCAGCACCAGGACAAACGCGATCCGAAGCTGTGGAAGGGCATGCGCTTCGGTGTGCCGTTCGAATATTCGATGCACAACTTCCTGTTGCGCTACTACGTCGCCGAGCACGGCCTGGATCCGGATCGCGACATCCAGATTCGTGTGGTGCCACCACCGGAGATGGTCGCCAATCTACGTGCCGGCAATCTCGATGGTTTCCTCTCGCCGGACCCGTTCAATCAGCGCGCGGTGTGGGAGAAGGTCGGTTTCATCCACCTGCTGACCAAGGAGCTTTGGCCGGGCCATCCGTGCTGCGCCTTCGCCTGCAGCCAGCGCTTCGCCAGCGAGAACCCCAACACCTACGGCGCATTGCTGCATGCGCTGATCGATGCCACGCAGTACTCCTCCAAGGCCGAGAATCGCAAGGCGGTGGCCGAGGCGATCTCGACCCGCAACTACCTCAACCAGCCAGTGCCGGTGGTGCAGCAGGTGCTCAGCGGACGCTATGCCGACGGCCTGGGCAACATTCATGACGAGCCACAGCGCATCGACTTCGATCCGTTCCCCTGGCAGTCGATGGCGGTGTGGATCCTCACCCAGATGAAACGCTGGGGCTATCTGCAGGGGGATGTCGACTACCGCAACATCGCCGAGCGGGTGTTCCTCGCGGCTGACGCCGGCAAGGTGATGAAAGAACTTGGCCTGCCGGTACCGGCCGATGCCTACAAATCCTTCAGTGTGATGGGCAAGCCCTTCGATCCGGCCGATCCGGACGGTTATCTGGCCAGCTTCGCCATGCGGAGGTCGTGATGAAAGCGTCCATTTCCCTGCGCGCGGCGATTCTTTCCGCCGTGCTGCTGGTCTTGCTGCTTGCCATCTGGGAGGTGCTCTGCCGAGTGCCGGCCAGCGCAGCAGTCAGTGCCGATGACGAATACGCCATGCTCATGGGCGAGGCCGAGCAGGAAGCACGGGTGCCGCCGCCTTCGGTGGTGCTGGCGCATGCCTATGCCGAGCTGAGCCAGCCGTTCTATGACAACGGGCCTAACGACAAGGGCATCGGCATCCAGCTTGCGCACTCGTTGTACCGGGTGTTGACCGGCTATCTGCTGGCGGCGCTGGTGGCGATCCCCGTTGGTTTCGTTATCGGCATGTCGCCGCTGATGTACCGCGCGCTCAATCCCTTCATCCAGATACTACGACCGATCTCGCCGCTGGCCTGGATGCCGTTGGCGCTGTTCGTGATCAAGGATTCGCAGACCTCGGCGATCTTTGTGATCTTCATCTGCTCGGTGTGGCCGATGTTGCTCAACACCGCCTTCGGCGTCGCTGGCGTACGTCGCGACTGGATCAACGTTGCCCGCACCCATGAGCTGAGCCCGCTGCGCACGGCGTTCAGCGTGATCCTGCCTGCGGCCATGCCGACCATTCTCACTGGCATGCGCATCTCGGTGGGCATCGCCTGGCTGGTGATCGTCGCCGCCGAGATGCTCGTCGGTGGCACCGGTATTGGCTACTACGTGTGGAACGAGTGGAACAACCTCAACCTGGCCAGCGTGATCTTCTCGATTCTGATGATCGGCGTGGTCGGCATGCTGCTCGACCTTCTGCTGGGCAGCGTCGCCCGTCTCGTCAGCTACCAGGAGTGATGTCATGTCCCGCTATTTTCTCGATGCACGCCGCCTGGCCAAACGTTTCCCGCAACCCGGCAGCGAGCCGCTGACAGTCTTCGAGGACGTCAGCTTCGGTCTCGACCAGGGCGAGTTCGTCTGCATCATCGGTCACTCTGGTTGTGGCAAATCGACCATCCTCAACGCCCTGGCCGGGCTCGACAGCTTCAGCGAAGGCACGCTGGAAATGGCCGGTAAGGAAGTCGCCGGGCCCAGCCTTGAACGCGGCGTGGTGTTCCAGAACTACAGCCTGCTGCCCTGGCTCAGCGCGCTGGAGAACGTCGAATTTGGCGTGCGTGCGCGGTTTCCCCAGTGGACGAAGGAGCAGCGCCGCGCGCACAGCCGCAAGTACCTGGAGATGGTCGGCCTGGGCGGTTCCGAGGCGCGCAAGCCGGCGCAACTGTCCGGCGGCATGCGCCAGCGCGTGAGCATCGCCCGCGC
This sequence comes from Pseudomonas sp. YY-1, assembly GCF_002843095.1. Taxonomy (NCBI): domain Bacteria; kingdom Pseudomonadati; phylum Pseudomonadota; class Gammaproteobacteria; order Pseudomonadales; family Pseudomonadaceae; genus Pseudomonas; species Pseudomonas sp. YY-1. The sequence goes on from NZ_PJLX01000006.1 coordinate 211,549, forward strand.
CTTCGCCACCCAGCCACAGTTGCTGCTGCTCGATGAGCCCTTCGGTGCACTGGACGCGCTGACCCGCGGGGTGATCCAGGATGAGCTGCTCAAGATCTGGAGCGCTACCAAGCAGACGGTGTTCATGATCACCCATGACGTCGACGAAGCGATCCTGCTCTCCGATCGCATCCTGCTGATGACCAATGGCCCACAGGCGCGCATCGCCGAGTCGGTGCGCATCGACCTGCCACGGCCGCGCCAGCGCGACCAGGTGATTCACCACCCGGCGTACTACCGCATCCGCAACCACCTCGTGGACTTCCTGGTGAACCGCTCACACGAATTGCGCGGCCGCACCGTGGCCGACGAGCAAGGCTTCCCGCCCGAAATCAACCCCGCCCTGGACGAGCCGGCAACGGCCGCCAGAGTCGTACCTCTGACCCCCGTGAAGGAGTTTCACCATGGATAAGCAAGAAATGCGTAGCACCATCATCGCCGCCAAGGATCGCCTCGGCCTGGATTGGGCGGAAATCGGCAAGGGCATCGGCATGTCGCCGGTGTGGACCACTTCGGCCTGCCTGGGCATGAATAGCATGCCCAAGGTGAACGCCGACGCCCTGTGCGAGACCCTCGAGCTACCGGAGGAAGTCTCCGCTGCGCTGCAGGCGTTCCCGCACAAACATTGGGACAAGGCCGTGCCCACCGATCCGCTGATCTATCGCTTCTACGAGATGATCAACGTCTATGGCGAGACCATCAAAGAGCTGATCCACGAAGAGTTCGGCGACGGCATCATGAGCGCCATCGACTTCAGCATGGATATTTCCCGCGTCGCCGACCCGAAGGGTGACCGTGTGCAGATCGTGCTCAACGGCAAGTTCCTGCCCTATCGCAGCTGGTGAATCGTCGCGGCATATCGTCGCGATGGACAAAAGGCACGGCACCCGCCGTGCCTTTTGTTTTGCGCTCTGCGAAAATGCCCGCACTTTTTTCTAGGACTCTGCCATGACCGCCCTGAAGAACGACCGTTTCCTGCGTGCCCTGCTCAAGCAACCCGTGGACGTCACGCCGATCTGGATGATGCGCCAAGCCGGTCGCTATCTGCCGGAATACCGCGCGACCCGGGCCAAGGCCGGCGATTTCGTGAGCCTGATGAAGAACCCGGAGCTGGCCTGCGAGGTCACCATCCAGCCGCTGGATCGCTACCCACAACTGGATGCGGCGATCCTGTTCTCCGATATCCTCACCATTCCCGATGCCATGGGCCAGGGTCTGTACTTCGAGACCGGCGAAGGCCCGCGCTTCAAGAAAGTGGTCAGCAGCCTGGCTGACATCGAGGCGCTGCCGATTCCCGATCCGGAGAAGGATCTGGGCTACGTGATGGACGCCGTGCGCACCATTCGCCGCGAGCTGGGTGGCCGCGTGCCGCTGATCGGCTTCTCCGGCAGCCCGTGGACGCTGGCTACCTACATGGTCGAAGGCGGTTCGTCGAAGGACTTCCGCAAGACCAAGGCCATGCTCTACGACAACCCGCAAGCCTTGCACGCGCTGCTCGACAAGCTGGCGCAGTCGGTCACTGCCTACCTCAACGGGCAGATCCTGGCCGGTGCGCAGGCGGTACAGATCTTCGATTCCTGGGGGGGCGCGCTGTCGGCAGCGGCCTATCAGGAGTTCTCCCTGGCCTACATGAAGAAGATCGTCGATGGCCTGATCCGCGAGCACGACGGGCGTCGTGTGCCGGTGATCCTGTTCACCAAGGGCGGTGGCCTGTGGCTCGAATCCCTGGCCGACACCGGCGCCGAAGCACTGGGTCTGGACTGGACGTGCGACATCGGCAGCGCCCGCGCCCGTGTCGGTGCCAAGGTTGCCCTGCAGGGCAACATGGATCCGGCGGTACTCTACGCCAAGCCGGCGGCGATTCGTGCCGAGGTGGCGCGCATCCTGGCCGCCTACGGTGCAGGCAGCGGCCATGTGTTCAACCTTGGCCATGGCATCACCCCGGAAGTCGACCCGGCCCACGCTGGCGCTTTCTTCGAGACCGTGCACGAGCTGTCCGCGCAATATCACCAGTAAGCCGCTGCCAGGCGGCCAGGTCTTTACGCCTGGCCGCTAGCGATCCCCGGCGCGTGGTGCAACGGGGGCCAGGCGCTCCTTATTCTTGCGCGGTGGAATCAGGCGCACGCTGATCACGCTGTCCGTCGTGCGGTGCTCGAACAGGCTGTCGCTGGGTTTGGGTTTGCCGCCGAAGAGCGACGGATTGCCGGAGAACCCCACGGGTTCCTGCGGGATGCCACGTGGGCTGAGATCCAGCTGGCCGTTACCGTTGCTGTCCTGGAACACCTGTATGGCATAGCGGCCAGGCGGTAGATCGCTTAGTCGCAGTGGTGTTTGCGTACCCTGCAGTTCGCGCAGGCTGGGCTGCCAGTCCTGCTGGTCGGCGGGTACCAGCGCCAGGTACAGGTTTGCCTGATCCTGTACGCCTTCCACCTCGATCAGCAGGTCACCCGCCTGGAGCGCTTGGCAAGCGAGTAGCGGAACCAATAGGCAAAGTTGGCACAGGCGGGTTACGGTTTGAAGAATTCTCTGTGGCATAATTTGCACATTTTGCAGGGAATGCGCCGCGAATGCGTCATGTTTTAGTCGTCCACTTCTCACAGACTGGCCAATTAGACCGCTTGGCGCAATCGGTCTGTGCGCCGCTGCGCGAGTGCGACGGCATCGAAGTGGATTTCCTGGCGCTGCAACCTGCCCAACCTTTTCCCTTTCCCTGGCCGTTTCTCGGTTTCTTCCGGATCTTCCCGGAAACCGTGCTGATGAAGCCGCAGCCCTTGCTGCCGCTGGCTGTGGACGCCAACAAACGCTACGACCTGGTGATCCTGGCCTATCAGGTGTGGTTCCTCTCGCCCTCGCTGCCCTGCACCAGTTTTCTCGCGTCGCCCGAAGCCGCCCGTCTGCTGAAGGACACACCGGTGGTCACGCTGATCGGTTGCCGCAACATGTGGCTGATGGCGCAGGAGAAGGTCAAGGCGCGCCTGCAGGCGCTGGGTGCGAAGCTGGTGGATAACGTCGTGCTGACCGATGCCTGCGGTACGGCGGCGAGCTTCCTGGCCACGCCGCTGTGGATGTTCACCGGCCGGCAGAAGCCCTATAGCTGGGTACCGCGCGCGGGTATCGATGAGCGGGAATTGGCGGCAGCCAGTCGTTTCGGCGACGCTATGACGCGTCGGCTACTCGCTGACCAACAGCCCATCGAGACACCGATGCTCGCTGGCTTGGGCGCGGTGAAAGTGGATGAAAAACTGATCGCCAGTGAAAAGGTCGGCAACCGTAGTTTCACCCTGTGGAGCCGACTGCTCTCGGCGCTTGGCCCGCAGCAGAGTCGCCGGCGCGGTGCCGGGCTGGTGCTGTATATCGTGTTTCTGATTTGCCTGATCCTGACCGTGGTGCCGATCACGGCGGTGTTGAAAAAATTGCTGGCGCCGCTGTTCAAGGGGCGTATCCAGAGAGAGAAGGCCTACTTTGCCGGCCCATCCGGCGAGTGAAGTGACCCCGAGGTAAGACCGTGGTAACCCCTGTATTCATCAACCGCATCAGCGCCTGCCTGCCGCACGAGCCTGTGGATAACGAGCAGATGGAAGCACGCCTGGGCATGGTCGGCGGCAAGCCGTCGCGTGCGCGCAAGCTGGTGCTGCGCCGCAACGGCATCGTGCAGCGTCACTATGTCATCGATCCGGCGACCGGCGAGCCGAGCATGAGCAATGCGCAGCTGAGTGCCGAAGCGATACGCGGCTTGCAGGGCGAGGGTTTCGAACTGAACCAGCTCGATTGCCTGGTGGCCAGCACCTCGTCGCCGGATCAAGTGATGCCGGGGCACGCCGTAATGGTGCACGGCGAGCTGGGCAACCCGTCCTGCGAGGTGGCGACCACGGCCGGTATCTGCCTGTGCGGGATGACTGCGCTGAAATACGCCTGGATGAGCGTGGCCAGTGGCGAGAGCCGCACGGCCGTGGCTTGTGGCTCGGAGGTCGCCTCGACCCTGATGCAGGCGCGCAACTTCAACGCCGAATACGAAAGCCGCGTCGACGAGCTGGAAAAGCACCCGGAGATCGCCTTCGAGAAGGATTTCCTGCGCTGGATGCTTTCCGATGGTGCTGGCGCCGTGCTGCTGCAGGATCGCCCGAATCAGAGCGGCCTGAGCCTGCGCATCGACTGGCTGGATATCTACTCCTTCGCCGATCAGATGCCGCCCTGCATGTACGCCGGTGCCGACATGCAGGACGATACGCTGCGTGGCTGGAGCCGTTACGACGCCGACGACCGCGCGAAGCAGTCGGTGATGGCGATCAAGCAGAACGTCAAACTGCTCAACGAGAACATCGTCAAATACACCGTGGAAGAGGCGCTGCGCCGGATCATGGCACGCCGCGAGTTGCGCGTGGCGGACATCGACTGGTTCCTGCCGCACTACTCCTCGGAGTTCTTCCGCGAGCCGCTGGCCGTGGGCCTGGCCAATGTCGACCTGCCGATCCCGATGGAGCGCTGGTTCACCAACCTGACCAGCAAGGGCAATACCGGCGCGGCGTCGATCTTCATCATCCTCGAAGAACTGTTCAATGGTGGTCGCTTGCGCAGCGGCCAGCGGCTGCTCTGCTACGTGCCCGAAAGCGGGCGTTTCTCCAGTGCGTTCATGCACCTGACGGTGGTCGGCAATGAAGCTTGATGAAGTTCCGCAGGATCACAGCTCCACCTATGGCGGCCATAGCAAGCTGGTTTACGCAGTGGATGCCAGCGGCCATTACCAGGGGACCCAGAGCGATGGCTGGGAGCCGGAGGCCTATTCCACTTTGCTCGCTGTCGCCGAGCTCGAAGCCCAGGAGGCCGAAGCCCTGGCGCTCTGGCAGCGTGGCGAGCAGTCGCCGCTCAAGTGCCTGATGTACCGCTACCGCATGGACGAACCAGCGCTGGCGCAGATCACCGGCCTGTGGCAATGGCGGGTGCGCCGCCACTTCCGCCCGGAAATCTATCGCCGCTTGAGCACTTCGCTGCTGGCGCGCTACGCCGAGGCCTTTGGCCTGACCGTCGACGAGTTGCGTCGCTACCAGAGAGAGTTGCCATGACCGCGTTCGAACACCGCCAGAGCGCCCACTGCGAAAGTGGCGTCATGGCCAGCCTGCTGACCCACGCCGGTCTGCCAATGAGCGAGCCGATGGCCTTTGGCCTGGCATCGGGTCTGGCCTTCGCCTACCTGCCGATCGTCAAACTGGGTGGCATGCCGCTAATTGCCTACCGCATGCCGCCGCGCCACCTGATCAAGACCCTGAGCAAACGCCTCGGCGTGCGCCTGACCAGCCGTACCTTTGCCAACCCCGAGCAGGGTCGCATGGCACTGGATGCGGCGCTGGATAGCGGGCGCCTGGCAGGGCTGCAGAGTTCGGTGTTCTGGCTGCCGTATTTCCCGCCGGAGATGCGCTTTCATTTCAACGCGCACAATCTGCTGGCCTATGGGCGCGAGGGTGACGAGTACCTGCTCAGCGACCCGGTGTTCGAGGAACCGGTGCGTTGTGCCAGCGCCGACCTGCAGAAGGCGCGCTTCGCCAAGGGCGCGCTGGCGGCCAAGGGCCTGATGTATTACCTCGACGACGTGTCGCCGGAGCAGGACTGGGAGCGCCTGATCCGCCAGAGCGTGCTGTCCACCTCGCGCATCCTAGACGGCATGCCGCTGCCGTGGATCGGCATTCGTGGCATCCAGCACCTGGCCAAATGCGTCGAGGCGCTCGACCCGGCGCAGGCCAAGTACAACCGCCTGTACCTCACCCATATCGTGCGCATGCAGGAAGAGATTGGCACTGGCGGTGCGGGCTTCCGCTTCATGTACGCCAGCTTCCTGCAGGAGGCCGGTGAGAAGATCGGCGACGCCAGCCTGCAGGAGGCATCGTCGCGTCTGACGGCGGTGGGTGACGACTGGCGCCAGTTCGCCTCGGCCTGTGTGCGCGCCAGCCGCAGCAAGGGCGAGGCGCCGGACTTCCGGCCAATCGCCGATATGCTCCGCGGTATCGCCGGGCAGGAGCGGGTGTTGATGAAAGAGCTGGGCGCCTGGGCCAAGCGCAAGGGGTGAGGTTGGTGCCCTTTGCTTTGTGAGAGATTGGTTTTTGGTGGGCTGAAGCCCACCCTACGGGGCAAGTCTCGGTTGTAGGGTGGGCTTTAGCCCACCAATGACATCAACAAGCCTGTAGGTGTAGGACTTCGATGCCTGCCGTCAGCTCGGCAAAATCCTGCACTTTCGTGGGTGCCTCGATCAACACCGCCTGCGCCTGGAAATCCCCGTCCTCGTCGATTACCACCAGCAACGCCTGGCTGATTGCGGCATCGGCCAGGTCCAGAGCGGCCAGCATCTGTAGCTGTTGCCATACATTGGTGCCGGCACCGATAAACAGGTTCGGCCCTTCCAGTCCCAGTTGGGCGGCGACGTGGAAGCCTGCCGCATTGCTGACGCTGTTGACGAACTCGAAGGGCTTGGGCTGGCGCCGATGCACGCAAACGGCGTCGAGCAGCGCGCCCATGGTGGCGCGGGCCGGGTGGCGTGAGGCCAGATAGAGGCCGCAGTCGCTACGTACCTGCGCCTTGAGTGGCGCGCTGCACAGCAGTGCTTGCAGGATCATGCGGTCGATACGTCGTGGCGGCGCGGCCAGCCATTGGCCCAGGGCGGCCTTGAGCTCCTTGTCGGAGCAGCTCGCATCCCCGCGAACGCTGCAGGCAGCGATGACTGGCTTCATTCCTGGCTCTCCGCGCAGCGTTGCAGTACCAGGCTGGCGTTGTTGCCACCGAAACCGAAGAAGTTGGCCAGCAGCAGGCTGTCCGCTGCCACGCAGGTTGGCTCTGCGCTGAGCGGCAGCAGGGCTTCGGCTGCATAGTCCAGGCCTGGCAGGTTGGCGAGGTTCCCCATCATCAGCAGGGTCTCGCTGAGGCCGCAGGCCCCCAGGGTATGGCCGAGCCAGGGTTTGAGCACGCACAACGGTGGCAACGCGTCGCCGAACAGCAGGCGCACGCCATTGCTCTCGGCACGGTCGTTGGCACCAGTGGCGGTGCCGTGCAGTTTCACCAGGCCGATCTGCCCGGCGTCGACGCCAGCGCTACGCAGGGCCTCTCGCATCACCCAGTCGATATGGCTGCCGTCTTCGCGGGTGGTGGTCAGGTTGCTGGTGTCACAGGCGCTGAAGCCGCCGAGCAGCTTAGCCAGGGGCGCCGTACCCGGTTCGCGCGAGAGCAGGGTAGCGGCATAGGCCTCACCGAGAATCAGGCCATCGCGCTCCGGATGGAAGGGGCGGTAGGCGCCGCTCGGGCTGGTCAGGTCGAGGGCGCCGAAGCCTTGCTGGGCAATGGCGCTGGGTGTTTCGAAGGCCAGTACCAGCACGCGTTCGTAGAGGCCGGCGGCGAGTATCCGTGCGCCATACAGCAGGCCGTTGGCGGCGCTGGTGCAGGCGGTATTGAGGGTGAACGCGTCAGCGAAACCCCAGCGTTGGCGCAGGTCTTCGGCCAGCAGGTCGAGTGAGGTCGAATGTTCTGGGCGAAAGCCGCCTTCTGCGGCGATCAGTAGTTCGAGGTCGTCGATATCCAGGCTGGTGCTGGCGATGATCAACAGGCAGTCATCCAGCGCACCTGGCTGTTCGCCCAGGGTCTCGCCGAGCAGTCGGTCGCAGCGCTGCTGGCGGCTTTCACCGCTGCGGCTTACGGCCAGGTAGGGGCGCGGTTGCTGCAGTTCATGCAGCTGGAACGAGCTCGGCACAGGCAGTTGGCCGGCTTGCAGGGCTGCGCTGGCGGCGTGCAGGTCGGTGCCAAGGGCACTGTGCAGGGCGCCGCGCTGGAGATAGATGGGCGTCACTTTTTCTGCCTGATGAAGGCCGCGATGCTGGCGATGCTGTTGAGAATACGCCGCCCATCCTTGGCCCCTTCGATGCGCACGCCATAGTGCTGCTGCAGTGCCAGGGAGACCTGCAGGGCATCGAGGCTGTCCATGGCGATACGACTTTGCTGACCGAACAACGGCTCGTCATCGGCGATGCTCTGCCAGTCGATGTCGTCTTCCTTGTCGCATTCACGGATCAGCAATTGCTTGAGTTCTTGTTCTAGTAATGTGTCGTCCATTGCGTTTGCTGCACTCGTCTGCGGAACAGGTAAAGCCCGCCGCCGCCCAGCACCAGGGCGAACAGCAGAAGGCGGGCACAGTCAGGGGCGATATCGGCCAGGCTGCCCTGGCCCACCAGCAGGGTCAGGAAGGCGTCCAGCGCCCAGCTCATCGGTGAGATTTCCGCCAGTTGGCTCATGGCCTCGGGCATCACGCTCTTGGGCACCATGATGCCGCCAATGGCGGCAAGGATGATATTGAGACCGCCGCCGAGCAGCAACGCCTGTTCGCCGCTACGCGCCAGGGCGGCCAGCAGCAGACCCAGGCTGCAGGCGGCCAGGCTCAGGCTCAGCGCCAGCAGCACGTAGGCCAGTGGCGAGCCCGGCAGGCTCAGGCCGCTCAAGCCGAGCAGCGGTAGCACGTATGCGCCAATGGCCAGCAACAGGGCGAACTGCAGCAGGTTGATCGCCAGATAAGGCAGCAGTTTGCTCAGCACCAGGATAGTGGGGCTCAGGCCCTGCGCGCGAAAGCGCAGCAGGGCGCCGCTCTGCTGTTCACGCTGGAAGCCGCCAGCCATCGGCAAGGCGACGAAGAACATGCCGAAGATCAGCCAGGCCGGTACGCTCAACTGACTGGCGTTGGCCTTGCCGCTGAGTTCGCCGCTGGCCAGCATCTGTTGTTCGCTGATCTCGCTCTGGGTGCGCTGGCTGATCAGTTGCCAGCGTTGTTCGGTGCTCATGCCTGCGTCCAGCGCGTCGCTGTCTTCCAGGTAGGCCAGCAGGCGAGTCTGCGCCAGGGCGATGTTCAGCGCTGCGCGCAGGCGTTGGCGCGTCTGCCCATCGATGCGCGGGGGAAAGCTCAGCGTGGGGCCGATGTGAGGCGTTTCCAGCAAGGTCTCGGAAAAGTTCCTGGCCAGGCTGATGCGTGGCAAGGGTTCTTCGCTGCTGGCGAGCAGGTGGCTGCCCGGTAACTGTTCCTGCAGCGCGTGCTGGAAGAACGCGCTGGCTTCGCTGCCTTGCTCGATCTCCAGCACCAGGCTCAAGGGCGGCGGCTGGTCACGCAGGTAGTTGGACAGCGCGGCGGCCATCAGCACGAGAAACAGGATCGGCATGATGAACAGCACGGCCAGTGCATGCGGGTCGCGCAGCAGCAGCAGGCATTCCTTGCGTACCAGCGCCAGTAATGGGCTCACAGGCGGCCTCCATTGAGGCTCAGGTAGAGCTGCTCCAGCGAGGGGCGGCCGAAGCGTAACAGGCTCGGCGGAGTCGGCTGCGCGGCGATGAACTGAGTGATTGCCAGTAATTGCTGGCTGTCCAGATTGTCGATGCGTAGGCCAGTGGGTAGCGCATCGGCGTTTAGTTGCAGTTGGCCAAGCAGTGCCTCAAAACCTTCGGGAACCTGTTCTGGCCATTCCAGCAGCAGCCCGTGTCCGCCATCGAGCAGTTGCTGTTTATCAACGTCGAGGCGCACCCGGCCTTCGTGCAGCAGCAGGATGCGTCCGGCAACCCGCTCCACCTCGTCCAAGTAGTGGCTGGTGTAGATCGCGCCATGGCCCTCGTCGGTCAGTCGCGCGACGGCATCCAGCAGCAACTGCCGGCTGCCGGCGTCGACACCGACGGTGGCTTCATCGAATAGATATAGGCGCGCAGGTTGCAGCAGACCGATGGCGAAATTCAGTCGCCGTTGCTCGCCGCCGGAAAGGCGCGCGGCGCGGCGTTGTAGCTTGTCTTCGAGGGCGCTGCTGGCGATGCACAACTCCAGACGCTGGCGGCGCTGGGCACCGTGCAGGCGGTAGAGATCGGCGAACAGCGCAAGGTTCTCGGCCACCGTCAGCTCGGCGTAGAACGCCAGTTGTTGCGGCACTAGGCCAAGGCTGCGCGGCCCGTCCCAGCGAATTTCACCCTGCTGCACGGCCAGGGTATCGCTGAGCAGGGCGAGCAGCGTGGTCTTGCCAGCACCGTTGCTGCCGAGCAGGCCCAGGCACTGGCCTTCCTGCAATTGCAGATCGATACCATGCAGGGCGAAGGTGTCTGCGCCCGGGTAGCGGAAACTGACGCCGCGTAGCTCAAGCACGGACGAGTACCAGCAGCAGTTTGCCATCCAGCAGTGCCTGGCTGCCGGCCTGGATGGCGAAAGCGTAGAGCGCGCCGGCCGGGCTCAGCGCTTCCTGCCGTGCACTGATCAACAGCGGTTCTTCGCGCGCTGTGACCGGGTGCAGGTGGAGCTGAGAAAGTTTGCCGACCAGGGCCATTTCGATGGCATCCGCTTCACCGTATAGGGCACCATGTGCCGCGCAAAGCTGGGCTGCGGCTTCGAACAGCAGGCAAGGCGAGGCATCGTCGCCGAGCTTGTCGAGATGATGCCAGGCGCTGAGGCCTTGGATGCTTTCGGCATCGTGATCGACCAATGCATCCAGCCAGAGAGCATCGCCCTGGTGCGGCAGCAGTGTGTGCAGTTGGGTGCGATCCATGGCGGGCGGTCAGGAAATTTGGGCGACGCAGTGTAACAGAGGCGAGGACAGAGGGAGGATGGCGTGACGATCTGGCAGTGGCTGGCTTTTGGGACGATCAGCGCGGTGCTGGTGGGAATTTCCTGGCGTACGCTGGGCAATCCGCGTAGCCACGGGTTCTACCGTTTCCTGGCTTGGGAGGCGATGGCGGTGATGCTGGTGCTCAACGCTGAGTCCTGGTTTGGTGACCGGGGCGAATGGAACCAGCGCATAGCCTGGGTTCTGCTCAGCCTTTCGCTGCTGGTGCTGTTCGCCGGGATTTACCAGATGCGCCGCTTCGGCAACGCCGGAGCACAGCGCCAGGATGAGGAGCTGTTCGCCTTCGAACGTACCTCGCAGTTGGTGACGGGCGGCATCTTCCACTACATCCGGCATCCCATGTACTGCTCGTTGCTGTTGCTGGCGTGGGGAATAGCCTTCAAGCGTGTGGACATCCTGATCCTGCTGCTGGCGCTGCTCTCCAGTGTGCTGCTGTGGTGCTCGGCGCGCTGCGAGGAGCGCGAGTGCCTGGCCTATTTCGGTGATGCCTATCGCGACTATATGGCACGTACACGTATGTTCGTGCCGTACGTGTTCTGAGCGGGATCAGTCTGGAGCCTGATTTTCCAGCAGAAGTTTCCGGTAAGCACGCTGATAGTCTTCATAGCCGAGCTGCTGCTGTTGCAGCTCGCGTATCTTCTCATCCAGGCTTTTACTACGTATCGCCGGAGTGTTTTCGTGTTGCGTCGCAGTGGGTACGGTAGCGCTCAGTTGTGCATTCGCCAGTAACTCATCGATGACCGGGTCGATCTTGCTCTTGGTTCCCTGCCATTTCATCAGCGACAAACCGCCTTTGCCGCGTAGGTGGTAGTTGGCCTTCGCCAGGGTTTGACGACGTGGCCCGAGAATGGTGATTTCAGCGGTGGAAAGATACGGCGCCATGTCCCATGAACGGCGGGCTGTGTAGGTCACCACATAGGGGCATCGCTCTTGGGGAATTCTCGCGTACAGCTGTGTCTGGATGCCATGCCGGGCGAATCCCTCTTGCAGCACCGGTACGAAATCACTGACTTGAACCTTTGGGTTCTCCTCGATGCACATCTGGTCCGCTGCGCTTTGCAGTGGCGTGACATGCGTGGAGGTGCAGCCGACCAGAATGGCGGCGGCAAGTAATGGCAAAGAGAAACGAACGGGCAGCATGGGCAATGGTCTTCCTTGGATAAACAAAGGCCACCGTGAGGTGGCCTTGGCTACTGGTGAGCGATTACTTCACCTTGGCGTATTTAGCCTTGAGAGCGACACCGGCCATGATGGCGCCGGCATGGCACTCGTATTTGCTGTCGTCGCGGTATTCCTTGTTCTTGTAGTTGCTGGCCAAGTCGACCACGGCATTGGCGCCTGCGGCCTTGGCCGAGTTCTGCAGTTTGATCAGCGCCGATTGCAGTGCCCAGCTGCAGGCTGCTTCATCGGTCTTGTTGAAGGCGTTGGTCTTCTGGCTGGTGGTGACATTGGCGTTGATGATCTGAGCACCGGCCGGGGTCTTGTTCAGGTAGAACTTCACCGAACCGTCGAGACGGCCAGCCTGGGTCGCTTCGTTGACCACCGACTGGAAGTCGAGGAAGTGTGCGGTATCGCGCGCCTGGCTGAGGCCGGGTAGCAGGGCGACGGACAGAAGTGCGGCAGTGGTCCAGATTTTTGCTTTCATGGTTATCTCCTTGAATATCACTGTATGTAAAAGCTCGTTCAACGTCTGCAGCGCGTAGGCCTGTCTGGTCGAACAGGCCTTTACCTACCTGGCACCTTTTAGAAGGAAGCCCTGTTCAGTTCCTGCTGGATGCTGCGATCCAGATTATGAATCCACTTGTTGTAATTGCGGTGGATCTTGCCGTTCTTGTAGCCGAGGTTCTGGCTATCGCGATAACGAATCGAGTAGCTCGATGCACTGTAGGGAATGGTGATCTCGGCCTGGTGGCTGCGGCGCTGGATCATCGCCATGATGTTGCCGCGGTCGGCACGCTCGACCGTCCACTGGCGGCTCTGCAGCGCGGCGAGAATGGCCCGGCGCATATCATCCTCGCTTCGAACCGCAACCACTGGTGTGCGGTTCTCAATGTTCATCACCGGTTTCGACGTACAGGCCGCGACGCCGAGCAGCAGGGCGAGAATAAGACCAAAGCGAGTGAAACGAGACATCATCCGTGTTCCTTGTCAGTTGAAGATCAGTGCCAGCGCTTGAAGATCAGCGAGGTGTTCACGCCACCGAAGGCGAAGTTGTTGTTCATCACGTACTCGTGGCTCATCTGGCGGAACTCGCCGCGCAGGTAGTCCAGCTCGCCACAAGCCGGATCGATGGCATCCAGGTTGTGGGTGTGCACGTAACTGTCCGAGTTCATCATCTCGATGCTGAACCAGGACTCCAGTGCGCCGCAGGCGCCCAATGTGTGGCCGAAATAACTTTTCTGCGAGCTGATGGGCATGCGCGGGCCGAACAGGCTGCTGGTGGCCAGGGTTTCGGCCACGTCGCCCTGCTCGGTCGCGGTGCCATGGCCGTTGACGTAACCGATGGCGGAAGGTTCCAGGCCGGCGTCATCGAGCGCCAGCTGCATCGCTCCGCGCATGGTTTCCTGAACCGGCTTGGTGGCGTGCTGGCCATCGGAGTTGCAGCCGAAACCGACGATCTCGGCATGGATGGTGGCGCCACGGGCGAGGGCGTGTTCCAGCTCTTCGAGCACAAGGATGCCGGCGCCTTCGCCGATCACCAGGCCGTCGCGGCTGCTGTCGTAGGGGCGTGGGCTGGTGTGCGGGGCGTCGTTCTTCAGACTGGTGGCGTAGAGCGCATCGAAGACCATGGCCTCGGTCGGGCACAGCTCTTCGGCGCCACCGGCGAGCATCATCTTCAGGCGGCCGAACTTGATCGCCTCGTAGGCATAGCCGATGCCCTGGCTGCCGCTGGTGCAGGCGCTAGAGGTCGGGATCAGGCGGCCCTTGAGACCGAAGAAGATGCTGATGTTGGCCGCGGTGGTGTGCGGCATCATGCGGATGTAGGAGTTGGCGTTGAGGCCGTCGGCCACCGAGTTCAGCAGCATGTTGCCGAAGGCCTTGACCTCCTCGGTGCTGCCGGTGGACGAGCCGCAGGCCACGCCCATGCGCCCGTCGGCGATGCACGGATCGCCGAGCAGGCCGGCGTGTTCCAGCGCGCGCTCGGCGGCGAACACCGCCAGCTTGGATACCCGGCCCATGCTGCGGGTCTGCTTGCGATTCCAGTGCTTGGGCTGGACGAAGTCGTCCACCGGCCCACCCAGACGGGTATTGAGCTCGGTGAAACGATCCCACTCATCCATGCGCCGGATACCACTCTTCCCGGCCTTGAACGCGGCCGAGATGGTTGGCCAGTCGCTGCCCAGCGAGGTGATGCCGGCCATGCCGGTAACTACTACACGTTTCATCAGCACAGACCGCCATTCACTGCGAGAACCTGGCGGGTAATGTACGCCGCCTCGCTGGACATCAGGAAGTTCACTGCAGCGGCGACTTCCTCCGGGGTGCCCATGCGCGCTGCCGGAATCATCTTGAGAATTTCCTCCACCGGCACCAGCTCGTCGAGAATCTCGGTGTCGATCAGGCCGGGCGCCACGCAGTTCACGGTGATCTTGCGCTTGGCCAGTTCGATCGCCAGGGCCTTGGCGGCGCCGATCACGCCGGCCTTGGAGGCGCTGTAGTTGACCTGACCGCGGTTGCCGACCAGCCCCGACACCGAGGTGATGCAGACGATACGGCCTGGCGCGCGACGGCGGATCATCGGCATGGTCAGTGGGTGCAGTACGTTGTAGAAACCGTCCAGGTTGGTACGCAGCACCTGATCCCAGTCGTCTTCGGAGAGCGCCGGGAAGGCGCCATCGCGGGTTAGGCCGGCGTTGCATACCACGCCGTAGTAGGCACCATGGGCCTCGATATCGGCTTCCAGCGCTTCGCGGCAGGCTGCGCGGTCGGACACGTCGAATTGCAGGATGCGCGCCTGGCGGCCCAGTTCGGCGATCTGCGCCTGTACGGCTTCGGCCTCATCGCGGCGCGAGCGGCAGTGCAGGACGATGTCATGGCCCGAACGCGCCAGGCGCAGGGCGATGGCGCGGCCGATGCCACGGCTGGAGCCGGTGACCAGTACGGTGGCGGCGGAAGTAGTTTCAGTCATGGGATTGTTCTTGCGATTCTTGTGGCTCTTGTAAATAGACCGCCGGTTGTGGCGGGCGGAACACATTGAGGCGGGCTTCGGCCTGGATGTCGGGGCCTTGCAGGTGGCATTCGAACACGCCCATGCCGTTGTCGTCCTGCAGCGAGCACAGGGCGCGGATGCGCAGTTCGCTGCCGGCTGGAAAGTACTCGACGTTGCAGGCGTACTTGCGTGTGCCAAGCAGGAATCCCAGTTCCACCGGCAGGCCTGCGCGTCTGGCCTGGATGCCGGCGAAGGCGGCGATGGCCTGCGCCATCAGCTCGATACCGGTCCAGGCTGGCAGATTGCCGTCGGCATCGCTGAGCAGGCCATCTGGACGCACCACGAGGCGCACCTCGATCGCTTCCGTATCGCAGCTCAGCACTTCGTCGAGCAGCACCATGTTGCCGGCATGGGGCACCAGTTCGGCGACGGGCCAGAGTTTCATGGCGCATCCCCCAGAATTAGGGCGACATTGTTGCCGCCAAAGGCGAAGGAGTTGCTCATCAGATGGCGGCCCTGTTTGCGCGGAAGCTGGGCACCGGCTTGGACGAGCTCGATCGGTGCCAGTTCGGGATCGCGCTGTCCGTCCCAGAGGTGCGGTGGCAGCAGTCCGTCACGGTTGTACTCGCTCAGCGTCAGCCAGCAGAAGGCCGCCTCCAGTGCACCTGCGGCGCCCAGGGTGTGGCCGGTCATGGGCTTGCTCGACGAGCAGGGCAGGCCATTGGGGAACAGGGCGTGCACCGCTTTGCTCTCCATCGCGTCGTTGTGGCGGGTGGCAGTGCCGTGCAGGTTTAGGTAGTCGATCCGATCCGGCGTCAGGCCGGCGCTGGCCAGGGCCTTCTCCATGGCGGCTCGGGCGCCGACCCCTTCTGGATGCGGGGCGGAAATATGGTGGGCATCGGACGTGGCGCCACCGCCGAAGAAGGCGATGGGCGCAGCCTCGCGCGTCATCAGGAACAGGGCCGCCGCTTCGCCGATATTGATGCCGTTGCGATTTGCCGAGAACGGATTGCAGGGCTCGGCGGAAACCGCCTCCAGCGATGAGAACCCATTAAGGGTCAGGCGGCACAGGCTGTCGACGCCACCGCAGATCACCGCGTCGCACAGGCCCATGCGCAGCAGGCGCTGGGCGCTGAGCAGGGCGCGGGCGCTGGAGGTGCAGGCGGTGGACTGGCAGTAGACCGGGCCAGTCAGTTTCAGCCAGTCCGCCAGGAAGTTCGCTGGCGCGGCCATCTCCTGCTGGATGTAGTCGTACTCGGCTGGCAGCGCGCCATCGTCGAGCTGGCGCCCGATATGCTCGCCCGCTTCGCGAATGCCCGAGGTGCTCGTACCCAGCACCAGGCCGACGCGGTGAGCACCATGGCGGGCGATGGCCGCGCGCAGTTCGGGCTCGATCTGCAGCGCGGCTGCAAGTAGCAGTTGGTTGTTGCGACTGTGCGAGCGCTCGAAACCGGTCGGCATGGCTGGCAGATCGGCATGCACGGCACCGACTGTCAGGCAGCGTTCACTGACCCAGCCGTCTTCGGCACGCATGCCCGAGGTATCGCCGGCGAACAGCGCATCGGCAACGGCCTGCTTGCCTTCGCCCAGGGCGCAGATCACGCCGAGTGCATTGAGGTAGCCGGGGGTAGGGGCACGGGACATCAATCGCTTTCTTCCAGGTTCAGTGCATGTATCCGGTAGTTCAGGCCGGTCTTGCCAAGGGTGAAATTCAGTGGGCCGTGGTAGTCGACGGTCCAGTCCGGCGCAAGGCGGCGTTGGTCATCGCGCACCTGTTGCCAGCTGCCGGCCGGGTAGGCCTGCAGCGCGTCGCCTCGGGTCAGGGCAAACAGCAGCGCAGCGAACAGTTCTCGCGCTTCGGTATTGGGTGGCAACAGGCCGTCGTTACGCCAGTGCCCGGCGTCCAGTAGCTGACGCGCCTGTGGTATGCCGAGCGGATCCATCAGTGACCAGCGCAGGGCCGAACCCTCGCGCTGGATCACCAGCAGCCAGTCCTGTCGCACCTGTGCCTGCTCACGCTGGATCTGCAGGCTGAGCGGCAAGGGCGCGACCAGTGCTGGTGGCGTCTGCGGCACGGGAGTATGTGCGGCGCAGGCGCCCAGCAACAGGCTGGCGACGATCAGGAGTATGCGTGGCATCACGGTTTGCGCGCCACTACGTTTAGCAGCGTTTCGTCGCGTTGGCCGACCGGCTTTGGTCGCATCAGTCCCCAGCGCTCCAGCAGGCCGAAGTCCTTGGAGCGGCTCCACCACAGATAGGGGTACGAAACACTGCTCTCTTCGAACTGGAAACCCTGCGCGCTGAGCATTTGCAGGTACTGCTCGGCGCTGCGTTGTACGTGCATCGGGTGACGGAACAGCCAGCGGATCACCCAGGTGTCGATGTAGTACTTGGTCGACTCGGCCAGCAGCAATCGGCCACCCGGTTTCAGCACGCGCCAGAACTCGGCGAGGGCTTTCTCCTGTTCCACCAGGTGATGCAGCGTCTGGTGGCAGAACAACAGGTCGACGCTGGCGTCGGGCAGGTCGATGGCGGCGCAGTCGCTGGCGATCAGCTCGACGTCGAGGCCCAGGCGCTCGGCCTCGCGGCGCGAGCATTCGAGGCTGTGTGGGTCAGCGTCAAGGCCGATCATCCGCACCGGTGCGAAGGCTGCGTCGAGCAGGCCGAAGGAGCGCCCCTGGCCACAACCCGCATCCAGCAGCACGGGCGCGTGCGGCAATGGTTCGCCGATCAGGCGCACCAGGTCGTTGATCGCGACCCGCAGTACATGGTGTTGCCAGACATGGCTCTGCAGGAACCAGAAGCCGAAGCGGGTTTCTTCGACGT
The DNA here is from genome assembly GCF_002843095.1 of Pseudomonas sp. YY-1. Taxonomy (NCBI): domain Bacteria; kingdom Pseudomonadati; phylum Pseudomonadota; class Gammaproteobacteria; order Pseudomonadales; family Pseudomonadaceae; genus Pseudomonas; species Pseudomonas sp. YY-1. Next base: position 229,177 of record NZ_PJLX01000006.1, read on the forward strand.
AGGTGGGCGAGACGGGGCGCAGGCTGCTCATCGACGATCCTTGTCAGGCTTGGGAACAGAGCTCTGCGAGAACTCGCAGGCGGCGGCGTGGTTCGGACACGTAGGGATTCTTACCGTCCCAGGCGTAGCCGGCAAGGATCGAGCTGATCATGCGGCGAATCTCCGGCGAGGCGTTCTCGTAGTAGATCACGTCCTGGAAGGAACCCTCGTACCAGCCTTCGACGTAAACGCGGAAGGTATCCACGCCACGCTTGAGCGGGATGGCGAACTCGTTTTCCCAGTCCACCGTTTCGCCACCCAGCTGGCGATGCAACAGCCCGGCGGCCATGCTCGCCGAACGCATGGCGATGGTCACGCCCGAGCTGAATACCGGGTCGAGGAATTCGGCAGCGTTGCCCAGCAGGGCGAAGCCTGGGCCGTGCAGGCTCTTGACGTTGGCCGAGTAACCGTTGATCTCGCGCGCCGGGGTATCCCACACGGCATTGCCGAGCACCTTGCTCAGCGATGGTGTTTCGGCAACGAACTGCTTGAGACAGGCATCGAGATCCTTCGGGGAGTTCTCGTAGTGCTCGGCCGCGGCGACCACGCCCAGCGAGCAACGGCCGTTGCTGAATGGAATGGTCCAGAACCACACGTCGCGCAGAGTCGGGTGAGTGGTGATGAGGATCATCTCGCGGTTGAAGCCCGAGGCCGGGTCGATGCGATCCTCGATATGGGTGAACACAGCACGGCGGACCGGGAAGGCCGACGGCGTGTCGAGATCGAGCAGGCGCGGCAGCACGCGGCCATAACCACTGCCGTCGAGGACGAAGGCGCACTCGACCTGGTATTCGAAACCATCGGCCAGGCGGCGTACCGACAGGCGCGGACAATCACCACTGAAGTCGGCGGCGAAGATTTCTTCCTCGTAGCGGATCTCCACACCCTGGCGCTCGGCTTCGTCGGCCAGCAACTTGTCGAAGTCGGCGCGGATGACCTGATAGGTCGAACCCTTGCCCTCGGTGAATTTGTCGCGGAAGTCGAAGCTGGTGTAACGCTCACCCCAGGCGAACGCAGCACCGTGCTTGGTCTGGAAACCAGCGGCCTGCACGGCCTCAAGCATGCCGGCTTCTTCGACGAAGTCCAGGCAGTGCGACAGCAGACTCTCGCCGATGGAAAAGCGTGGGAAGCGCTGGCGCTCCAGCACCAGTACGTCATGACCCTTGCGTTTGAGGATGGCGGCTGCGATGGCGCCGGACGGGCCGGCACCGATGACGACGATCTGGCGTTGTTCGAGTTCAGGAGATTTCATAGCGGGCTTTCGCTTCATGATTGGCCGCATGCCGGCCCAGCAGGGCAGGCAGCAGAGTAGAGAATAGACTCATCAGCAGCAGGCCGAAGTACACCGTTGAATCAATCAGCTGGAGCTGCAGGAGCAGGTTGAGGAACACGATTTCGGTCAGGCCACGGATGTTCAGCAGCAGGCTTTCGCGCCACTTGATCCGTGCCGACGCGGCCGGGTCTGCCCAATGTAGGCCCAGCCAGCTGCCAAGCACCTTGCTGATGACCGGCAGCGCCAGCAGGGTACCCAGTACCAACCAGGACAGGTGTTGATCCAGGCCATGGAAATCGACGCGCAGCACGCCATAGGTAAGGATCAGTGGGACTGCGAGCCCATTCATCGCGCGTTTCCAGTGACGCTCCGCCAGTGGCAGGACGAAGGGCTGGCGCAGGTAACCCAGACACAGCATGTAGCCGATACCGAACACCAGCGCATTCAGTTCAAGCTGCTGCAACGCCAGCATCAAGGCGAAGAACGGCAGGCTGTAGAACGACGGATGACGCAGCCTGGCGGCACGCAGCAACAGGGGCAGCAATGCCGCCAACAAGGGCCATAGCAGCGTTGCTGGCTGGCTGCTGCCCTGGGCCAGGCCGAACAGACTCCAGCACATGAAATCCATCAGGATTGCCGCATGCAGCAGGCGTTTGCTGTCGGCAGCCGGGTAGCCGATGCTCTGCAGAAACAGGTAGAGCACGGGAATGGCGGTAATGGAGAACAGCAGGCCGATGCCGACTGCACTCAGCCAGCCGCGCTCGCCGGGCAGTAACCAGAGCGAACAGGCCAGGCCTGCGAGCATCGGTACGAGGAAACTGGGCAGGGCGATCTTCACGCACGCCGGGCTGAGGTCGAGATCGATCACGTCGCTGAGGATATAGCCGAGTAGCAGCGCAAAGCACAGACCGTAGGCAGGCTCCAGCCAGCCTGGTGCGAGCAGGTCGGTGGCGCTCAATTGCCAGTGCGGCTCGGCCCACAGCAACAGCAGCGCCGGGATGGCCAGTGCGGCCACCAGCAATTGGCCGACGATGGGAATCAGGCGCCGCCCGCCGATGACGCTAACCATCGCGTAGAGGGCCAGGGCCAATAGCCAGAACAGAGCGACGGTCACGGTTGCTGCTCCCTTGCCTGCGCATCAGTTGCCCAGGGCGCGAGCAAAAAGCTGAAGGCCAGGCCGATGCTGATGGTCAGGCCGAAGTTGCTCACCGCCGGGGTGCTCGATACGGCCAGCAGGCCGAACGACAGCCAGGTGGTCAGCGCTGACAGCAGTGTGCCGAGCAGGCTGGTGGCCGCGCCGCCTACCTGCTCACGGATCAGAATGGCGTAATCCACGCCGATGGCCGTGACCAGCAGCAGACCGAACAGGCTGAACAGCGTCAGCGGCTGGCCGAGCCAGCCGAGGCTGGCCAGGCTTGCCAGTGCGGCCAGCAGCGATACCGCCAATATGCGTGCTGCGCCGCGTGTGCCGAAGGAAATGCACAGCACGGCGAAGATCAGCAGGCATGAGGCCAGCTTGAGTTCGGCGGCGCTGACCTGCGTAGCAGCGAACAGGCGGTTGAGCTCACCAAGGCGGTCGACCAGCTTCACGCCCTCCAGTTCTTCGGCCTGCGCCGCGAGCAGGTCGCTGTTGCTCAGCCCCTGCAAGCTGATCAAGCCGGCGACCTGACCGTTGGCTGTTCGGCCCAGCCAGAGCGGTCGCCAGGGTTCACCGAGCGGTTCGGTGAGCACCTGTTGGATATTCAACAACGGCAGCGCTTGTAGCTGCCGCGCCTCTTGCTCGATGGCGGCGAGGGGAATGCCCAGCTCGGTAAGCGCGGCGCTGTGTTGCGGCAGCTGTGCCACGGCCTGGCGAAGTTTTTCCTGCTGTGTGAGTGGGGCGATCACTTGGCTCAACGCCAGATAGCTCTTCAGTTGGCCTTGTTCAACCAGCTTGTCCATGCGCTGGCTCAGCAGTTGCTGGCGTTGCAGCAATTGCTCTTCGTCGTCCCCGCGCACCAGAAAGAACTGGCTGGTAGGCTGGGCGCCGACGATCTGGCTGATGGCTTTCGACTGCTCCAGCAATTGTGGTGGCACGCTGGCCCACTGGCGCAGGTCGTCCTTGTGCGAGAGTTGCAGCAGGCCGCCCGCGCAGAACAAAGCGAAGATCAACAGCAGCCAGGGTGTCGACAGGCGGCGGAGCAAGGCTTCCCGCCAGTCGAGCAGACGCTGCGCCAGGGTGTGGGGTGGGTGCCACGGGCGGATCGCAGTCTTGCCCAATAGGGTTGGCAGCAGGAACAGGGTACTCAGATAGGCACCGAGCAGACCGGCAGCAGAAAATATCGCCACCTGCTTGAGCGCCGGGAAGGGTGTGAAGGCCAGGGCCAGATAACCGATGACATTGGTCAGCAGGCCGAGGGTCAGGCCGAGCAGCGTGGCGCGCAGGGCTCGCCAGCTATCCCAGGGCTGCAAAGTCCAGCTTTTCGACAGCAGGTGCAGCGGATAGTCGATGGCCACGCCGATCAGGCTGGCGCCGAGCACCAGTGTCATCACGTGCACATGGCCGAATACCGCCACGCACGCCGTGAGCCCTGCCAATACGCCGATGGCGGCGGGAACGAACGCCAGCAGTACGCGTACCCGGCGAAACACCAGCAGCATCAGCAGCAGGGCGCCGGCACTGGCGATGCCGCCCATCAGGCTGATCTCGCGAGTGGCCTGGCGCTGGCCATGGGCGGAATAGAGCAGGCCGCTGCTGGCAAGCAACTGGCCGCCGTGCGCCTCGACTTCGTCGCGTGCCTGAGCGACCAGATCATCGACGGCCAGCGCCAGGTTGCCATCGAAGGCGTCGGCATTAGTTCGGGCACGCAGCAGCGCCCAGGTGGTTCCATCGTTTTCGGCGATCAGCGCGCCGCTGAGATCGACCTGAATATTGTGATGATGCGGGAGGTTCTTCTCGGCCAGCATGCTCAGGCCGAGCAGGTCGTCGTTGGTGGCGACCACGCCCTGGCTGCGGAACGGGTCGAACAGATCCTGCGTGCGCCTGGCCACGAACGCCGCAGGATTGTCGATCAGCAACTGGCGATCGGCCGCTGGCAGCAGCGCCAGGCGCTGATCCTGCAATTGCTGTCTGATGTTGTTCAGGTCGGCTTGCGGGTCCCACTGCACCTTCTCGAACAGCGTCTGTTGCTGCCAGCGTGCGCCCAGTTGCGCAGCCAGCGCCAAGGCCTGCTCGCGTTGCGGGTGGCTGATCAGTATCAGCAGTTCGCGGTTCAGCGGCTCCTGCATGCGTTGCACGGCCAGCTCTTCGAGGGCGTCCGGCTTGCCGCTGGGCACCAGCTCCAGCAGGTTGGCCGAGATGGGCGCACCACCGCGCCACTGCCAGGCGGCGACGGCAAGAAGCAGGAGCAGGGCGAGCGGAAAGAGCCGTGAACCCCAGTATTCAACTCTGGAAGTCATGTCGCTCCCTGTCGCTCAGGGATTGACCGGCCCGGTTGTCCTCAAGGCGCAGCACGGTGCTGTCGCCCTGGGTTTCCTGCAGTTCGATACGCTGCACCAGCGCGCCGCCGCTGATCACGATGGCCTTGAATACCTGCTTGAGCAGCACACTGCGGGGCGTCAGATCGAGCTGCCAGTTGTCAGCGCTGCCGCTCAGGCTGAGGTCGAAGTCCTGACGCAGGCCGCTGCTGTCACCTTTCAGAACGGCGAGGAACAGGCGGTTCTGCTGGGCCGTGGCGCTCTGCTGGGCGACGAACTGCCAGCCCTGCTCGGCACGCCGGGCAATGCCCTGGTCATCGATACGGTAGTCCTGCTGCAAAGGCCGTTCGAGCAGCCAGAGCAGCCCGTAGTCCTTGGCCAGCACGAAGGTGCCGCGGCTGGTCAACGGTTGCGGCAGGGCGCGCAGGTGCTTCTCCTGAATGAAGCTGCCGCGCACCACCTCGGGTTTGCCGAGCTGTTCGCTGAGCTGGTCGAGATCGAAGGCCAGCGCCAGCTGGGCTGCGGCGCTCAGAAACAGGCCAAGAGCCGCACCGAGAAAGCGTTTCACGCGATGGCCCTCTGTACGGCATCGATGAACACCTGGGGCGAGGCGAACTGCATTTCTCGCGTGGCGATCTCCACGGCGACCTGCACGGTGCTGCCGCGGGTCATGCGTTCGCCGGTCTCAGCATCGCTGATCAGGTAGTTGATCTTCAGGCGGCTTTCCCATTCCACCAGGTCGGCGCGCACGATGATGCGCTGGCCGAACTGGGCGCCGCGCACATAGCGTACCTGCAGGTCGATCACCGGCCAGGCGTAGCCGGAGTCGCGCATCTGCCGGTAGTTGTGGTCGAGCTTATCGAGCAGGGCGCAGCGCGCCTGCTCGAAGTATTTGACGTAATGGCCGTGCCAGACGATTTCCATCATGTCGACGTCATAGAACTGCACCTGCAGTTCGATCTGCGCCTGCAATACGCCCTTGCTACGCATACAGCCTCCAGTGCTGAGTGCGGATACGCTCCAGGCACAGGCGCAGTTCGCCTTCCAGGGCGCGGTCTTCGATCACCGGCGGGAAATCGCTGGCCAGTTGCTCGCGCATGGCCGCCAGTGGCGCGGGGATGTCCTGCTTGCCTGCCTGCTCGCGCAGCCAGACGCCCTGGTTAGCGGCCAGCAGCGTGGCAGCGGCGACCTGTTCGGTCAGCTCCAGGCTGCGCAGGGCATCGCGTGCGGCGATGGTGCCCATGCTCACCTTGTCCTGGTTGTGGCACTCGGTGGAGCGCGAGAACACGCTGGCCGGCAGGGTGTTCTTCAGTGCTTCGGCAGTCCAGGCGCTGGCGCCGATCTGCACGGCTTTGAAACCGTGGTTGATCATCGCCGTCTCGACCGGTGCGCCGGACAGGTTGCTCGGCAGACCGTGGTTGTAGCGAGTGTCGACCAGCAGAGCGAGCTGGCGGTCGAGCAGGTCGGCGACGTTGCCGACCAGGTTCTTCAGGCTGTCCATGGCGAAGGCGATATGCCCGCCGTAGAAGTGGCCGCCGTGCAGGGTGCGCTCGGTCTCGGCGTCGAACAACGGATTGTCGTTGGCGCTGTTGAGTTCGATCTCGATGAACTGGCGCAGCAGGCCCAGGCTATCGGCCAGCACGCCAAGCACATGTGGCGCGCAACGGATCGAATAGCGATCCTGCAGGCGATGTAGCGGCGGCAGTGGCGCTTCGACGGCCAGATCCTGGCGAATCCAGGCGGCGACCTGGGTCTGGCCCGGGTGCGGCTTGGCGGCGAACAGGCGCTCGTCGAAGTGCTCCGGATTGCCTTCCAGGGCGATCACGTTGAGCGCGGTGATGCGCGTCGCCAGCTTCAGCAGGTAGTCGGCGCGGGCGTAGGCCAGGCAGGCCAGGGCGGTCATCACCGCGGTGCCGTTCATCAGCGCCAGGGCTTCCTTCGGGCGCAGGGTCAGTGGCGTCCAGCCGAGTTCTTCATGCACCTCGGCGGCGCTGCGACGTTCACCCTTGTACAGCACCTCGCGTTCACCGCTGAGGGTGGCGGCGACGTAGGACAGCGGCGTGAGGTCGCCGCTGGCGCCGACCGAGCCTTCTTCCGGGATCAAGGGCAGCACGTCATGGTCGATGAACGCCTGGATACGCTCCAGCAGTTCCACTCGTACCCCGGACACACCGTGGCACAGGGACTGCAAGCGGGCGGCGAGCACCGCACGGGTGCTGGGGGCGTCGAGCAGCTTGCCCAGGCCGCAACCGTGGAAGGTGAACAGGTGTTGGGGCAGCGCCTCGACCTGATGCAATGGCACGGCTACCACGCAGGAGTCGCCGTAGCCGGTGGTGACTCCATAGATCACGCCTTCCTTGTCCAGCAGGGTGTCGAGAAAGCGCGCGCCCTTGGCGATTTTTTCACGATAGGCCGCATCGTCCTGCAATTGGGCGCGGGCCTGGCGCTGCGACAGGGCTACGATGTTCTCGATGTTCAGCGGGCGCTCGCCGAAGATCACCGGCTCAGGCTGGTATGTCGTCATCTCGCTTCCAGAAAGGGTAGAAGTTGAACCATTGTTGGGGGGCGTCCAGGCAGTGTTCACCCAGGCGTTGCGCATAGCGTTGTGCCCAATCACGGATCACCTGATCGCGCTCGTTGCGCTTCCAGGTCACCGCGTCGGCGAAGTGCTCCAGGCGTACCTGGTAGCGGCCATCGATTTTCAGGCAGTGGATCAGCTCGACCGGGCAATGCAGCAGGCCGGCCAGCAGCCAGGGGCCTTGGGGAAAGGCGGCCGGTAGGCCGAGAAAGTCGACCACCACGCGGCGCCCGCCATGCAGGGGCACGCGATCACCGGCGATGGCCAGCCATTCTCCGCGCTCCAGGCGTTCGGCCAGTTGCAGCATGATCGCCGGGTCCAGTTCGCTGACCTGGATCAGGCGCAGATGGCTGGCGCCGGACTCGCCCAGCAACCGGTTGAAGCGCTCGGCATGCTTGGTGTGCACCAGCACGTTCATGCGCACCTGTTCGCCGAGCTCGGCCAAGGCTCGGCACACCTCCAGGTTACCCAGGTGCGCACCTACCAGCAGGCGGCCACGGCGATCGCCGTGCAGGCGTTCACGCAGATTGTCGGGATCGACCAGTTGCAGTTCCTGTAGCGGCAAGCGGCCGTTCCAGACATCGAGCTTGTCCAGCAGGCTGTCGGCGAAAGCGAAGAACTGTCGCAGCACCGAGCCTCGGCTCGGGCGCAAGTCGGGGCGTGCGCTCCAGGCGGCCAGGTTGTCTTGGTACTGATGGATGCTGGTGCGTGCGCTGCGGCCGAAGATGTAGAAGTACAGGACGATCAGGTACAACAGTGGCACCAGGGGGCGACGGCCGAGCAGGCGCGCAGCCGTGATGGTGAAGCGCATCAGCAGAAAACTGCCGCGCTCCTTCTGTCGGGCCCAGTGGTCGTGGTGCTCGGCAGTGCTCATGTGGCCAGCCTGCGCCATAGAATTCGCGGTGCGCGCAGCAGCATGCCGAAGAACAATCGCGCATGCATGCCGGAGATCAACAGGTTGTCGTGCCACAGGCGAAAGTGCGAAAGGCCGTCGGCCGGGTAATGCACGCGGGTCGGCAGCCAGTGCATCGGCTGCTCGCGCCAGGCCATGCGTACCAGAATCTCGGTGTCGAAATCCATGCGCCGGCCGAGTTTCACCGTGTCGAGCAGTGCCAGGGTGGGCGGCAGCGGATAGACGCGGAAGCCGCACATCGAGTCGCGAACCTGCAACGACAGGCAGTTGATCCAGACCCACACGTGGGTCAGGTAGCGTGCATAGAGGCGCGACCTGGGCACGCTCGCATCGTATTGCGGGTAGCCGCAGACCATTGCCTCTGGATGCGCTCGAGCGGTGTCGAGGAAATCATCGATTCTGCTCAGGTCATGCTGGCCGTCAGCATCGACCTGCAGCGCATGGCTGTAACTGAGGCGCGCCGCTTCGCGTAGACCGGCCATCACCGCGCCGCCCTTGCCCAGATTGCTGGGCAGGCGCAGCAGATGGACGCCGGGCTGCTGCGCCAGATCGTCCATGACGGCCGCGCAGCTGGCGCTGGAACCATCGTCAACCAGTACGCAGGGGAGATCGGCGCGGCGCAGTTCGCTGACCACACCGGGTAACGGCCGCTCGTGGTTGTAGACCGGGATCACCGCGCAGGGCTTGAAGCCTGACTCAGCCATGGGCCGGCTCCAGCAGGATACGACCAGAAGAACAGGCCGCTTCGCCATTGTGATAGGCGAAATAGAGTTTGCCGCGTTCGCTGTCGAAGCGCAGGGTCAGTTGCAGGGTGTCGCCGGGGCGCACCAGTTGCTGGAACTTGAGCACTTCCATACCGGCGAAGCGTGGCGGCAGATGAGGGATCAACTGGCGTGCCAGTTGTTGCGCCCAGTCCACCTGCACCACTCCAGGCAGCACTGGGGTCTGTGGGAAATGGCCGGTGAAGTGGGCGAGGTCAAGCGGTACCTGCAACTGCAGCAGCCATTCGCCGTCGCGCTCTTCGGCGCTGACGGGCTCCACCCGCGTCGGCCTCGGTGCGCTCAGCAGGCTGTCGACCTGGCTTTGCGGAAGCTTGCCCTGGCTGCTGTAGGGCAGCTCCAGCAGCAGGCGCCAGCGGCGCGGCAAAGCGATGGCTTCGCAATGATCGGCCAGGTGCCGGCGCAGGGTATCGGTCACGGTGCGACGGCCCTGGTTGCGCAGGGCGTGTACGCCGGTCGGGCTCAGTGCCAGCAAGGCCCCGAGGTAGGCGCGACCCTCCTGAACGACACCCAGGCGGGCATCGGCAACCCAGTCATGATTGACCAGTGCCTGCTCGATCATGGGCAGGGAGATGCGCTTCTCCTCCAGCTTGACGATGCGATCCAGTCGTCCGCGCAGGACGAAACGACCGTCGTCACCGATCTCGGCGGCATCCGCGCTCTGTTCGACATGCCCGGCTGGCAAATACGGCGAGGCGATGCGCAGGGCTCCGGCCTCATCCAGGCTCAGTTCGACGCCGGTGAACGGTTGCCAAGGCGTGTCACCCTGGCGCCAGCCGATACCGCCGGTTTCCGAGCTGCCATAGATTTCCGTCGGCCATTGGCCCAGACGGTCATGTAGGGCCTGCGCTGCTTCGGCGGGCAGGGCGCCGCCGGAAGAGAACACCTGCTTCACCCGGCTCAGTGCCGGCCAGTCGAGGTTGTCGCCCATGCGCTTGAGCAGGGCCGGGCTGGCGACCCAGACGAAATGGGGCTGACTGAGGCTGACCTGCTGCAGGTCTTCAGGGAATGGCAGGGCGCGGCTGTGCACCGGGCGACCGGCGCATAGCGGCCAGAGCAGGCGGAACAGCAGGCCATAGATATGTTGGCAGGCGACGCTACCAAGCACGCAAGCCTGGCCCAGGTGCTGCCCCCACAAGTGCTCCAGGGCTTCGACCTCGTTGGCCAGTTGCGCCAGGCTCTTGTCGATCAGCTTGGGTTCGCCGCTGGAGCCCGAGGTGCACAGGGTCAGGCGGCACTGCTCGGGCAGCAGGCGGGCGCCAGGTAGAGGCGCTGCATCCAACCCCGCCAGGTCATCGAGCCACAGGTCGACCTGGGCCGCCAGGCGCTGACGTGTTTGCGCCTGGGCATCGGCCGGCAGCAATACCTGCACCCCGGCGCGCCAGGCTCCGAGCAGGGCGATGGCCAGCTCACCAGCATCTTCCAGATACAGCGCCACGCGTTGTACGCCTTGCGTTTGCAGGGCAGCAGCCAGACGCAAGGCGCGCTCACGCAGCTCTGGATGAAACAACACGGGCTCCAGGGTCACCTGGCGCTCGGGCTGAGCCTCCAGCAACAGATCGGAGAGGGGCAGCCAAATCATTCGTGTTTCCTTACCTGCTGGCGGATCAACCATTCGCCAGCGAACAGCAGGCCAATCAGGCCATAAGAGATGAAACCGGTGTACAGCGTCCACCAGGAGAGCGGCGCCCAGGCTGCGAGGGCCATCAACAGGAAGGTGTTGCCGAGAAAGAACAGCGCCCACACCTTGGTGACGGTGCGGGTATAGCGCACTGCGACTTCAGGTAGTTCAGGCTCGCGCAGGCGCGCCAGGCGCTCTACCAGCGGCGGGCCGAACTTCAGGCTGAGGCCGAACAGTGCCAGCAGCATCAGGTTGAGCAGTACCGGGTACCAGCGCAACAGGGCCGGTTCGTCCGCCAGGCCGAGCACCAGGCAGAACGCCAGGGCCGTAGCGGCCAGCCACAGGCCCCCTGGCCGGCGACGGGCAGTCAGCGCACGGGCGAGCCAGAGCCCGCCCAGCAGAGCCGCGAACAAACGTGGCGACCAGTGCTCCATGCCGTAATAGACGGCGAAGGGATAGAGCACGCCGGCTATCAGCAGTAGCAGGCCAAACAAGCGAGCCATTTGATCAGGCTTGGGCCGGGGGCGCTTCGTTGATCAGGCGGTACACGGCATCGACCACGTCACCCACGCTGCGTACGCTCTTGAATTCCTCGGCGGCGAGCTTGCGGCCGGTCTGACGCTTGATGTGGTCGATCAGGTCGACGGCGTCGATGCTGTCGATTTCCAGATCTTCATACAGGCTGGCTTCCAGGGTGACGCGCTCGGCATCCAGTTCGAACAGCTCCACCAGGGCGCTGCGCAGGGTGACGAAGATTTCTTCGCGGCTTTGCATCTGGAGTAATCCTCAAGCGGTTTGCTGGGCGGAAACGAACGCAGCCAGGCTCGCGACATTGGCGAAGTGCTTGCGAGTGTCCTTGGCTTCGGCGTCGATCTTGATGCCGAAGCGCTTCTGGATCGCCAGCCCAAGCTCCAGCGCGTCCACCGAGTCCAGGCCGAGGCCTTCGCCGAACAGCGTCTGTTCCGCGCCAATGTCGTCGGCGCTCATGTCCTCGAGGCCGAGGGCATCGATGATCAGGTTCTTGATTTCACGTTGCAGATCGCTCATCTGAGGCGAGCTCCTTCATAAAGTGTTGATGCAGATGGTCGTTGAGCTTGCGCGAGGCAATCGGCAATGGGGCCTGCTCGGTGAATTGCCGCGGGTCGATATCCTCCCCGACCCGCAGGCGAAAGTGAAAACGACGCGACGGAATGCTGTACCAGGGCTCGGCCTTGGTCAGGGTCGTCGGTGTCACGCTGATCACCACGGGGGTGACCACGCTGGCGCCGCGTACCGCGATTGCTGCAGCGCCGCGGTGAAACTCCGGGTTGGTGCCGGGCACCGTGCGGGTGCCTTCCGGGAAAATGATCAGGGTCTCGCCGCTTTGCAGGGCGCCGGCTGCTTCGTCGAGCATGTCCATGCTGCCGCTGTTGCTGATGTACTGAGCGGCGCGAATCGGGCCACGCATGCAGGGGTTTTCCCACAGGCTCTGCTTGACCACGCAGTTGGCGTCGCGGATGAAGGCGATCAGCACCACTACGTCGATCAGCGAGGGGTGATTGGCAATCACCATCTGGCCGGGACGGCCCAGGCGTTCGGCGCCCTCCACCTCATAGGTGAGTACACCCGTGCGGAACATGAACTGCACGAATACGCGAAAGGTCCAGCTGACCACTGCACGCGCCCGGGTGCGGCGCTGCAGGACATCGCCAGGCAGCAAGCCAAGCACAGGGAAAACCAGCACGCGCAGCAACACGCCGCCGACCCCGAAGAGGGCGAAGCTCAATGCCGTCGCGATGAGTCTCCATGCATACGGCGGGCTGTAGGGACTCAGTCCTCGTTGCGTGACCAGATCCATTGGCGGTCTTTCCAGTAGTGAGTCAGCGTTCGCTGCCCGCCATGGTAGGCACGCAGCAGATTCAGGGGGTGTGGCCAGGCGGCAGGTAAGCCAGGTTCGGCGGGCGCGAGGCTCAAGGTCCAGGTTTCGCCCGGTTTCAACAGCAGGGCCAGCGCGTAGGAAAAGGGTACGTCATCTATATAGGGCGTGTAGAGGTCGGGCGGCGATTCCTCTGCGACGACCAGCAAGACGCCGGGGGCACCCTCGGCAAGTAGCCCGCCGGCCTCGAGCATGGCTTGCTCCAAACCGTCTCCTGTCGCAGCCATAGCAGTCATCTCGCTGCTATCCTCACGCAGGATCGACCACAGGCCGATGATCGCGTTGTGCACGGAGAGGCTGAACTGGGTAGGCGACAGCGGCTCACCTTTGGCGAGTTCGGTAAGAATGGCAAGCGTGCGCGGCGTTTCGCCGTGGCGCGAGGCGAACACCAGGGGAAGTGGGCCTTGCCCTTCGGCCAGGGGCCAGGCGACATGGAACAGCATGCGCGCCAGTCGGCTGAGGCGGCGGCGTTGCATGGCAGGCAGAAAACTCACGTCCGGCTGCTGCTGGTCGTCACGCACGACCGTGGGGGCGTTGCACCAGGCCCGCCAATCATCCTCTGACTCCAGGCCGGGGGCCCAGGCGCGCAATCCTTCGATCTGGAAATTCATAGCACGAGGCTTTTCGCCACTCCGGGCATACTGGGCGGCACGACGAGTCGCCTGAAAGAGATGGAGTCAGTCAGTGCCATGGCATAGTGCCGGTACTTGTTCGGGCGGGCATTATCTAGATGCGCGCGGCACTGTGCAAATGTTGTGCAGCATCTTCTGATGGGCGGATGATGGCGTTGTGGTCTGCTTCTCGTGTCTGTCATGGGCTTTGCATAGAATCCGCGGTATTCGAAATCAGGGAGAGCGACGATGCGACGTGTGGTGTTCAACCAGAAGGGCGGCGTAGGCAAGTCCAGTATCGCCTGCAATCTTGCGGCAGTGAGTGCGGCGCAGGGCTATCGCACACTGCTGATCGACCTGGATGCTCAGGCCAACTCGACCCATTACCTTACTGGGCTGACCGGCGAGGAAATTCCCATGGGCATCGCCGATTTCTTCAAGCAAACCCTGTCGTCCGGGCCGTTCGCCAAGAAGGGCAAGGTCGATATTTACGAAACCCCCTTCGACAACCTGCATGTGGTCACGGCCACGGCCGAACTGGCCGAGCTGCAGCCCAAACTCGAGCAGAAGCACAAGATCAACAAGCTGCGCAAACTGCTCGACGAGCTGGCCGAAGATTACGACCACATCTACCTGGATACTCCGCCGGCACTGAATTTCTATACGGTTTCAGCCTTGATCGCCGCGGACCGCGTGTTGATTCCCTTCGACTGCGACAGTTTCTCGCGCAACGCGCTGTACGGCCTGCTGGCCGAGATCGAGGAGTTGAAGGAAGACCATAACGATGGTCTGGAGGTGGAAGGCATCGTGGTCAACCAGTTCCAGCCGCGCGCGACTTTGCCGCAGCAGTTGCTCGATGAGCTGATTGCCGAAGGATTGCCGGTGTTGCCGGTGAACCTGATGAGCTCGGTGAAGATGCGTGAGTCGCACCAGGCGTGCACGCCGCTGATCCATCTGGATGCGCGGCACAAACTGACCCAGCAGTTCGTCGAACTGCACGATCTGCTCAATCAGGCTTGAAGGTCTGTCAGCTAAATCAAGGCGCCCGTGGGCGCCTTGTTCGTTAGCGCACCACGAACACGTCGCAGGGCGCCTTGTGCAGGAAGTGCTGTGCCAGGCTGCCCAATAGAGCTTGAGAGAAGGCGCTACGGCCGTGGCTGCCGAGTACCAGCAGTTCTGCTCGACGCGTCTTGATCTGCTCCTGCAGGCTGCGCAGGATGCCGCCTTGCAGCACTTCATGGCTCAGTTTCGGGCCGTCCGCTGGAAATTTCTGCGCTTCGTCGAGCAGTAGCTGATCGATCAGGCCTTGCTGAGTCTGCAGTTGCAGTTCGACCTGTTGCGGCGTGCCCTTGTCAGGTTCGAATACATGCAGGGCGTGCAACTCGGCATGGCCGGGCAGCAATTGATAGGCCTGGCCGAGTGCGCTGCAGGCGCACAGGGAAAAATCGATGGCGGCCAGCGCCCGCTGGTAAGGCTGGAAATCGTTGCGCGCTACCAGTAGCAGCGGCACGGTGCAGCGTCGGGCGATGCGATCGAGGCTGGTGCCGGAGAAGAAATCGTGACGCTTCTGATGCCCGCCCAGGACCAGCAGGTCGCAGCCGCTGTCCTGCACCTGTTGCAGCACCACCTCGGAAGGCTTGCCGCTGAGCATGCGCAGCTCTGTACCGGGCGGGGCGTATTGGGTCAGGCTGCAATCCAGCGCCTGGCGCGCTTTCTCGTGCTGGTCGCTGCTTTGGCTCGGGTCGAGCACATGGAGCATGGTCAGGCGGGCGTTATGCTGCTGGGCCAACTGGGTGGCGCGGCACAGCGCCATGTCAGCAGTGTCGCGCAGGTCATGGGCAATGAGGATGTGCTTGAACATGGTGACGGCTCTCCTGCCGATACCCCTCGGCAATTTTATTGTGCCTGTTCAGATAGCCGCTCTTTTGACCTATGGCAAGGTCAGGGACTGTTACCGAGTGCGAATGCAGGCAGCGGCGTCATTCAGCGTAAACGCAATTGGTAGTAGCCGCGACTTTCTGCGACCACTTCGCCGCTGCCGTCGGTCAGTTGCAGCTCCAGCAGGTACTCGGCCTTGCCCTGCTGGCTGGCCTGTTCTTCCAGGCTGGCGATTGCTTCGGGCGAAAGGCGCGCCTCGACCTGGATGTCACCTGTGGCTGGGCGACGAAAACGCAGGTTCATTTCCTTGATGATGGGGTAGAAGCGCTGGGCGTCGAAGCTGGTCAGAAACAGCGCGCCGCCGGGTATTTCTGCAAGGGTGAAGAGGGCGCCGGCGTACATGCTGCCGATATGATTCTGGTTGCCTTGCAGGGGCATGCGCAGGCTTACGAAACCTGGTTCCAGCACCTCGGCTTTGAGGCCGCTGCGTTTGACGAAGGCGATCTGTTCTTCGGTGAGTTGGCGGGCGATTTCAACGGGCAGCGGCATGGCGAAACTCCTTGAGCGGATGTTTTGCCAGACTAAGGGGCCAGTGGCGCGCTGCAATTGACCGCAGAGCCCGTGGCGAGTGACCGAAGCGCTCAGATACCCTGCTGACGCAGCCATGCCTGCAGTTGCGGCAGCGACATGGCGCCACTCTGGCGGGCGACTTCGATGCCGCCCTTGAACAGGATCAGGCTGGGAATCGAACGGATACCCAATTGCCCGGCCAGGTTCGGGTTGGCCTCGCTGTCCAGTTTGCCCAGGCGGCAGCGCCCCTGCAGTTGTGTGGCTGCCTGCTGGAAGGTTGGCGCGAAGGCCTGGCAGGGGCCGCACCAACTGGCCCAGACATCCACCAGCAATGGCAGGTCGCCCTTCAACTGACTGGCGAAGTTGGCTTGGGTCAGGGTAATCGGTGCAGCGGGCAGCACTTCACTCTTGCAGCGGCCGCAGCGCGGGGCGTCGTTCAGGCGCTCGGCAGGAATACGGTTGAGCCCGTTGCAGTGCGGGCAGGGAATCAGCAGCGGATCGGACATGAGGCGAGGCTCCGTGGGGCATGTGCATTAAATGGAGCCAGCGCCTGCGGATATCAAGTCAGAGCGGGGTCAGCGGGAAGAACCAGGGGATGACCACGGTCGCGACGCCCCACAGCAGCAGGTTCAGCGGAATACCGATCTTCATGAAGTCGGTAAAGCGGTAGCCACCAGCGTTGTAAACGAAGGTGTTGGTCTGGTAGCCGATGGGCGTAGCGAAGCTGGCGCTGGCGGCGAACATCACAGCGACCACGAAGGCGCGTGGGTCGACGCCCAGATGTTGAGCCATGCCAATGGCGATGGGGGTCACCAGTACGGCCACTGCGTTGTTCGACAACACCTCGGTGAGGATGGACGTGAATAGGTAGATGAAGCTCAGCATCAGCAGCGGCCCGGCCCAGGGCAACCAGCCCATGACGTTCTCCACCATGAGTTTGACCAGACCCACCTTGTCCATGGCAATGCTGATGGCCAGCATGCCGAAGATCAGGCTAAGGATCTTCCAGTCCACAGCCTTGTAGGCGTCCTCCACGTCCAGGCAGCGCGTAGCCAACACGGTCACTGCGCCGATGATCGCCAGCCCTTCGATAGGCATCACACCGAAGGCCGCCAGCAGCATCACAGCGAGGGTCGAGATGATCGCGATGGGCGCCTTGTCGCGGCGGAAGGCACGCTCCTGCACGGCGTTGAGGCTGATCAGTTCGCCGTTGTCGGCGAAGCGTTTGATCTGCGCCGGTGTGCCTTCGACCAACATCACGTCGCCGAATTGCAGTTCGAAATCATCCAGGTTGCCCTGCACGTTCTCGTCCTGGCGGTGCACGGCGAGCACGGCGATGCCGTAACGTGCGGTGAGGTCGAGATCGCGCATTGGGCGGTGGCTGTAGCGCGAGTTACGCCCGACGATAGCCTCGGCGAGGATCACATCGTGGCTGCTGATGGTCTCGAAGGCGTCACCACGGTTGAAACTCAGGTGGCCGCTTTCGCGCAGCTCTACCACATCCTTGACCTGGCCGTGCAGCACCAGGCGGTCGCCACTGGCCAGCAGGGTTTCGGCGCTGGGTGCGGTCAGCTCCTGCTCTTCACGGAACAGCTTGAGCACCTGCAGGCCGCTGCCGCCATTGAGGTTGGCCTCGTGCAAGGTCTTGCCGATCATCGGCGAGTTGTGCGGTACCAGCAGTTCGGTCATGAAGGTGCGCGGCAGATCAGGGCGCAGCTGGCGTGACAGGGTCTCGCGCTCCGGCAGCAGGTGGCGGCCGATGGTCAGCAGATACAACATGCCAAAGGCCGCCATGACCAGGCCGACACCGGTGATCTCGAAGATGCCAAAGGGCGCGAGGCCGGCCTTGCGCGCGACGCCGTCGACCAGAATGTTGGTCGAGGTGCCGATCATGGTCAGGGTGCCACCGAGGATGGTGGCGTAGGACAGCGGGATCAACAGCTTCGACGGCAAGGTGCCGGCGCGACGCGCCAGAGCGATGGCCACCGGGGTGAGGATGGCCACGACTGGCGTATTGTTGAGGCAGGCGGAGACCACCAGTGCGGTAACGGTGAGGCCAGTGAGCACGCGAATCGGGCTGGTGCCGACCAGATTGCCCAGCCAGTTGCCGAGAGCGTCGATGCAGCCGGTACGCTCCAGCGCGGCGGAGAGCACGAACATGCAGGCGATGGTCACGGGGGCAGAGTTGGACAGCACGCTGAGTACTTCGCCCGGTGTTAGCAGTTGGCTGACCAGCAAGGCGGCCACGGCGATAGCGGCGACTATGTCCGGGCTCCATTTCTCGCGAACGAAGGCATACAGCACCCAGATCAGCAGGGCGCCGACAAACAGCAGGGGCAGGGAATCCCAGAACATGAACATCCTTAGATCCTGCATGTGATTCAGGTGGCTGACGCGGCGTTTGGGCTTGCGGCGCTGGCTGACGAAATCAGGGGCAGAATCTTTGCGTCGAATCTCGTGTGAGGTATCGGGCACGCACTGGGCGGCCTGGCAGGGCGCCAAGATAGAGGGGTTCTTTTAGATAGTCTAAGAATGTTTGGGCAGATTGATATGCCTTTTCGATTTAACAGATAAGTGCAGTCGAAAGGCCGGCCAACGTCAGTGAGCTGCTGCACAACAGGGCGGCAGCACTATCACTCACGACGAACAGCTGATCTCCAGATGCTTGCCCCACTCCGGCGGACGCTCTGCATAGCGTTCGAACCCCGGCTGCTCGTCAAACGGTCGTGACAGTACCGAATGCAGCTCGCGCACTGGAGCGTAGTCGCCTCGCTCTGCCGCTTCGATGGCGTGCTGGGCAAGGTAGTTGCGCAGGATGTACCTGGGATTGACCGTGTGCATGCGCGCCTGGCGTTCGCTCTGCTGCCCGCCTTCCAGTTCGCAGCGGGCCAGATAGTCGCGGCTCCAGGCATCGAAGCCGGCGAGGTCGACGAAATCATCGCGTACGACCTTGAGCGACTCGGCAGGTGCCTGGTCGCCGAGGTGGCGGAAGAACAAGGTGTAGTCGGTAGATTTACCGGCCTGCATCAGTTGCAGCAGACGTTGGATCAGTGCTTCGTCCTCTTCCTCGGCGCGGGTGAAACCCAGGCGCTTGCGCATCAGGTCGAGGTAGTGCGCCTGGTATAACGGCAGGAACAACTCCAAGGCCTCGCGCAATTGTTCGACCGCGGCGAATGGCGTCATGGCCTGAGCCAGTGCGGCGAGGTTCCAGTGGGCGATGGGCACCTGATTGCTGAAGCTGTAGCGGCCGGTATCGTCGGAGTGATTGCAGATGTGGTTGGCGTCGAAGTCGTCGAGGAAGGCGTAGGGGCCGTAGTCGAAGGTGATGCCGAGGATCGACATGTTGTCGGTGTTCATCACGCCATGGCAGAAGCCGTAGGCCTGCCAGTGGGCGATCATCGCGGCGGTGCGTTCGATCACCTCGCGCAGCAGGGCCAGCCAGGGCTCGTCCTGCTCCAGGCAGGCGGGGAAGTGGCAGGCCATGACGTGTTCGCCGAGGGTCTTCAGGTGCTCGTGCTGGCGCGTGTAGTAGAAGTACTCGAAATGGCCGAAGCGCACATGGCTCTGCGCCAGGCGTAGAACCATGGCTGCGCTTTCCTGCTTCTCGCGCCACACCGGCGTGCTCGATCCGGTTACGCACAGCGCGCGCGAGCTGGGGATGCCGAGGGCGTGCAGGTGTTCGCTGGCGAGAAACTCGCGGATCGAGCTGCGCAGCACCGCACGGCCATCGCCCATGCGCGAGTAGGGCGTCATGCCGGCACCTTTCAGATGTAGGTCCCAATGCTCACCGGCCTGGTTGACCACTTCGCCCAGCAGCAGCCCGCGACCGTCGCCCAGGCGCGGGGTGTAGCCGCCGAACTGGTGCCCGGAATAGACCATGGCACGTGGAGCGGCCTCCTCCCACAACTTGTGTCCGGCGAATAGCTCGGCGAACTCGGGGCGCTGTGCTTCGCTAGCGGCGAGATCGAGCAGAGCCAAGGCTGACTCGCTCGCTACCACCAACCTTGGCTGCTCGATCGGCTCGGGCAGTATTTCGGTTGAGAACGCATCACCGAGGCGGGCGAAGCGGTTGTCGAAGCTCAGTGTATCGAGACTTTTCACCAGGGTTCCTAACTGCTCAGGGCGCCGCGGGCGGCTTGGGTGGTTGCTGCAGGCTGGCTGCGCCGGCAGCTGCGGCCTTGGTCAGATCCTTTTGATCGAGTTTTTGCTCACCGTGTTCAAGGTTCTTCACATACACCTCGACCTGACGGAAGGCGATATTGATGCCGTTCTTCGGGAACTCGCGGTCGATGAAGCGGTTGATCTCGTCGGTGGCCGGGTTGCGGTCGCCGAGGTCGCGCACGTGGATGCGCAGCTCATGGTCCAGCGTGCTCTCGCCAAAGTTGAGGAAGTACACCAGCGGCGACGGCTCCTTGAGCACCCTGGGGTTTTCCTGCGCCGCTTGTAGCAACAGCTTGCGCACCAGGTCGAGATCCGAGCCATAGCCCACGCCGACCTTGAGGGTGACGCGGGTGACCGTGTCGCTCAGCGACCAGTTGATCAATTGGCCGGTGATGAAGGTCTTGTTCGGAACGATGATTTCCTTGTGGTCGAAATCCGTAATGGTGGTAGCGCGGATACGAATCTTGCTCACCGTGCCGGACAGGTTGCCGATGGTCACGACGTCACCGATACGCACCGGGCGCTCGAACAGGATGATCAGGCCAGAAATGAAATTGGCGAAGATTTCCTGCAGGCCGAAACCCAGGCCGACCGACAATGCCGCCACCAGCCACTGCAGCTTGTCCCAGCTGACGCCGAGTGTCGACAGCGTGGTGACGATACCAATGGCCACCAGTGCATAGGACAGCAGGGTGGTGGTCGCATAGGCGCTGCCCTGTGCCAGACGCATGCGCGAGAGCACCAGTACCTCGAGCAGGCCCGGCAGGTTGCGCGCCAGGGCTACGGTGATAGCGACGATGATCAGCGCGCCGATCACGTCCATCAGGCTGATCGGCACCAGCGTTGCGTTGTCCCCGGTACCGCTGCTGTACTCGTAGAGATTGATCGTATCGAGGTAGGTGAAGACGCCGATCAGGTCGGCCCAGACCCAGTACAGGCAGAGCAGGAAACCGCCGAGCAGAGCCAGGCGAATCAGGCGCAGGGACTGCTGGTTGACCTGCTCGATATCGAGCGTCGGCTCCTCGATCACTGCCTCGCCTTCTGCGCCGTCCTTGGCCTGCGCCTGGCGTTTGGCCAGGGCACGCTGATAGGCTAGGCGTCGTGCTGCGACGCTCAGGCCGCGCACCAGCGTAGCCTCGACGATAAGCAGGATGATCAGTAGGTACAGGGTATCGATCAAGCGGTCGGTGAGCTTGAGCGCCGTGTAGTAATAGCCGAACGCAACCGCACCGATCAGCGCCAGCGGCAGCAGGTTGAACAGCACGCCGACACTGGTGCGCAAGGCGGAGGTGTTCTCGCGCAGCGGAGCGCTGAACAGCAGGTGGAACAGCAGCCAGGCCATCAGGGCGTAGCAGCTGAGGACCACGGCGATGCCGATGACGTCGTTGGCCAGGCTCGCTGGCTGGTGTTCGGCAATGCTCACTACGGCCACCAGCGCCATCACCACCAGGCCCAGGCGACGCAGGTGCTGACGGAAGAAGGCGACGTTGGCCGGTGGCCAATGGAAGTGCATGATGGCTACGCCATCCGGAGACAGAATCCGGTGAAGGGTGTAGAACACCAGCCAGGCTTCTGCCATCTCGTAGAGTGCAGCGCCCAAGTAGAGGTTCTGCCCGCGGGCATCATGCAGCAGGGCATAGCCGCAAAGCGCCAGGAATAAAGTAACCGGCAGCGCGAGGATGACGTTTAGCCCCAGCGCCATTGGTGTATGCAGCTGGCTGTCATGCTTGTAATGGCCGATGTCGCCATGCAGCGCGCTGAGCTTGTCGAACAGATACTGGCGTCGCCAGAGGATCAGCGCGCAGAGCAGAATCAGCGGCAGAAATACAAGGGGGCGTTCGATCAGTCCGGCCCCCAGTTCACTGATGGCCATACCCCAGGGCATGTCGGCCAGTTGCTGCTTGAGGTAGCGAGGCGCTGACTTGAGCCACTCGAGATCCAGGGGTTTGTTACTGGGAATCCAGAACATCTGCTCATCGATAGTCGCGCGCAGGCTACTGGCGGTGCTTTGCAGCTCCTTTTGATTGAGCTGCAGGGTGATCGATTCATTGAGCAGCGCATTCAGCGAGCGATTGAGGCGGTCGAGTAATTCACGCCGGGTGTTGAGCTGCTCGCGCAGTGCACTGCGCAGTTCCGGGGTGACCTCCTCGCTCGGCTGACCGCTGAGCAGGTTGTCCACATAGCGGGCAGGGTCGCTGATTTCTTCGCGCTGCTTGTTCAGCTCGAACTGATAGAGGCGAATGTCGGCGATCTCGTCGGCCAGTGAGCCGTCTTCGAGCTTCAGTTTCGGTAGGGCCTGTTTCTGCTGGTAGAGAATCTTCGAAAGCAGCAGACTGCCTTGCAGCACCCGAATCTGCTCATCCAGTGCCTGATCAGCCTGAGCCAGGTTGTCCAACTGCTGACGTGTTTGCAGGTTCTGCTCGGTCAGGCTATTGAGGCGGTCGGTTGCGCGTAGTAGGTAGTCGGAGAGCTTTAGGTTGAGGGTGCTCTCCTTGGCCAGCAGCTTGTCCGAACTGGCGCGTTCAGCCTCCAGGGACTGCTCGGCCACGGTCTGCTCCGACTCGGCGCGGCGTCGATCATTGATCAGGCTCTGCAGTGCCTGACGCTCCTGTTCGGCGCGGCTGATGCGTTCCTCAAGCAGGGCGCGTTGGGCGCCGCCCAGGTCCTGCAGCAGGCTGTTGCCTGCCAGCTCCTGACGCCGTACTTGCGTCTGCGCTGCGAGTAATGCCAGCTCAGCATTGAACTGGTCACGGCGCTCCGGGCTCAGGAGCTTGCCGTCATAGCGGCCAGTCTTGAGCGCATCATTGATGATCTGGCTACGCGCCTGATTCTGGCTGATCTCGGCTTGCGCACGCTCGGGGCGTGTCTGTGCAGTGATGACCAGGCTGTTGGCTTCGATGATTGCCTTGTTCCACTCGGTGAGCTGGGTGGAACGGTCGGTGAGCAGTTGTTCCAGTTGAGATAGGCTGGTGCGCGCGTGACGCTCGGCGATCGGTACTTCCGGGCTGGACTTGAGTCGGCTCAGCTCGCGCTGGGCCTCGTTGATCAGGCGCGGCGCTTCATCCAGTTGCTTGCGCAAATCGCTGAGACGCTGATCAGCGCTCTGGCGGTCCTGCAGCATGCGCAAGGTCTGCTCAAGGGTCTGTTTCAGTGCCAGTTGTTCTGCTTCCGGCAGTTTGCGATCTGCCAGGCCGTCAAGACTCTGCTGCACACTTTCGGCTTTTGGTGGCTCCTCGGCAAATACCTGCGCGGCACCGAGACACAGGGTTAACACAACGGCAGTGAGGGAGAGGCGCAACAGATGCATGGTCGATTGATCTACTGAGTGAGCGGTGGCGATTAAAATACCGGAGGCGCAACGCACGCGCGGGCCTTGAGGCCCGCGCGCGAAGCTGATGCTAGCAGAGTATCAGCAGGTCGTTTTCAACAGCCTGCTAGAAGTGCAGCCCTGGGCCAGGGCGTGTGCCCTCGGGGAATCTGACGCCGACTTTGCGCACCTTGTTCCCTTCCATGGCGGCAACCGTCCAGGTCAGGCCCTGCCACTCCACCTGGTCGCCGACTACCGGCTCGCCGCCGATTTCGTGGGCGATGAAGCGGCCCAACGGTTGATTGCCCTCCAGTTCGTCGAGCTTCAGGCCGTAGAGTGCGGCGACTGCGCTTAGCTCGGCGTCGCCCTCCAGCACGAAATCACCGAAGAAGCGCAGGTCCTGACCTCGTTTCGGCGCCTGGCTGAACAGCTTGCCGAGGGCAGGCAGATCGTGTTCGTGACCGATCACGCAGAGCAGGTCACCTGCTTGCAGGCGCGTACTACCCGACGGGTGGAGCAGCTCGCGGCCTCGGAACAGTGCGGCGATACGGGTGCCTTCTGGCATGTTCAGCTCACGCAGGGCGGCGCCGATGCACCATTTTTCTGCGCCCAGGCGGTAGACGAACAGCTCCCACTGGCTGGTCGGGTGCACTTCCAGGCCGGCGCGTGACACCGGTGCAGGCTCTGGCGGTACGGTCACGCGCATCAGCTTGGCGGCCAGCGGCAGGCTGGTGCCCTGCAGCAGCAGAGAGATGATCACGATGAAGAACGCCACGTTGAAGAACAGCTGCGCGTTGGGCAGGCCGGCCATCAGCGGGAACACCGCGAGGATGATGGGCACGGCACCGCGCAGGCCAACCCAGGCGATGAAGATCCGCTCGCGGTCGTGGAAGGCACGAAACGGCAGCAGGCCGAGGAAGATCGACAGCGGCCGCGCGAAGAGAATCATCCACAGTGCCAGGGCCAGCGCCGGCAGTGCGATGGGCAGCAGCTCGTGCGGTGTGACCAGCAAGCCGAGAACCAGGAACATGCCGATCTGTGCCAGCCAGGTCAGACCGTCGAGCATATGCAGGATGCCGTGGCGCGAGCGGATTGGCCGGTTACCCAGCAGCAGGCCGCACAGGTAGATGGCCAGGATGCCGCTGCCGCCGACGGCGGTGGTGATAGCGAAGATGATCAGGCCGCCGCTGACCACCAGCAGCGGATAAAGGCCGGTGGCCAGTTCCATGCGGTTAATCAGTTTGAGCAGCAGCCAGCCGCCACCCAAGCCCAGCAGCGCGCCGAGGCCAAACTGCTGTACCAATTGAATCGGCAGGTCCCAACTGAAGCCGGTTTGGCCGCTGGCGAGCATGGCGATCAGGGTAACGGTGAGGAATACCGCCATCGGGTCGTTGCTACCGGACTCGATTTCCAGCGTAGAGCTGACCCGCTCGTTGAGGCCGCGTCCACCGAGCAGGGAGAATACTGCCGCCGCATCGGTGGAGCCGACGATGGCGCCGATCAGCAAGCCTTCCAGCAGCGTCAGGTTGAACAGCCAGGTAGCAGCCAGGCCGGTCAGGCCCGCGGTGATCACCACACCCACCGTCGCCAATGACAGGGATGGCCACAAAGCCACGCGGAAACTGGAGACCCGTGTGCGCATGCCGCCGTCGAGCAGGATGATCGCCAGCGCCAGGTTACCGACCAGATAGGCGAGGGGGTAATTGTTGAAGATGATGCCGCCGGGGCCGTCGGTGCCGGCAAGCATGCCGACGCCAAGGAAGATCACCAGGATGGGAATGCCAAAGCGCGACCCGAACGCGCTGACCAGGATGCTGGCTGCTACCAGCATTGCGCCGATCAAGAACAGATTATTGATGGCGCTGGCATCCAACTGCGCGTACTCCTGGCTGGGTCATCGGGGCGCCGCTATGCATGGCGCGTGCCAGGGATTCTAACCGTAGCCCTCGTACCGCTGTCAAAAAGGTTATTACATTTTTCTAACGCGCCCCTGGGCGCCCTGTTGCTGGGCGCCTCAGAGTCCTTCATGCAACCTCAGAACCAGGCGTCCTGCATGCCCAGGCAGGTGTCGTCGCGGGCCTCGAGAATACTCAGGTCGTGGTGGCAGCTCGGCACCTCCCAGGTCAGGAAGTAACGCGCCGCCTGCAGCTTGCCGCGATAGAAATCCTGTTCCTCGGCATTGTTGCTGCGGGCCAGGCCCTGCTCGGCACGAATCGCCTGTTCCAGCCAGCGCCAGCCGATCACCGTATGACCGAACACCTTCAGGTACAGCGCCGAGTTGGCCAGCCCCTGGTTGACCTTGCCGCTCATCAGATCGCCGAGCAGGGCCAGGGTCACCGCCTGCAGGCGCGCCAGCAGTTGTTCCAGCGGCTGGCGCAGGGCAGTGAGCGACTCATGCTCGCTGGCACGCTGGCAGCAGTCATTAATCAGCTTGAGCAATTGCTTGAGTGCGGCGCCGCCGTTCTGCGAGACCTTGCGCCCGAGCAGGTCAAGCGACTGGATGCCATGCGTGCCTTCGTGGATCGGATTGAGGCGGTTATCGCGGTAGTACTGCTCCACCGGGTATTCGCGGGTATAACCGTGGCCGCCGAGAATCTGGATCGCCAGCTCGTTGGCCTTGAGGCAGAACTCCGATGGCCAGGATTTGACGATGGGCGTGAGCAGGTCGAGCAGTTCCAGTGCGCGGCTGCGCTCTTCGGCGGTTTCCAGGGTATGGGTGTCATCGAACAGCCGTGCGGCGTACAGGCCGAGGTCGAAGGCACCTTCGACGTAGGCTTTCTGGGTCAGCAGCATGCGTCGCACGTCAGCGTGTTCAACGATGGAAATCTGCGGGCTGCTCGGGTCCTTGCCGTCCGGCTGGCGGCCTTGCGGGCGGTTACGCGCGTAGTCCAGCGAATACAGGTAGCCGGCGTAGCCAAGCATGATTGCGCCCATGCCGACGCCAATGCGCGCCTCGTTCATCATCTGGAACATGTAGGACAGGCCCGCATGCGGTTTGCCCACCAGATAGCCGACGCACTCGCCGTTGTCGCCGAAGTTCAGCGCCGTGGACGTGGTGCCGCGCCAGCCCATCTTGTGGAACAGGCCAGCCAGGGTCACGTCGTTGCGTGCGCCGAGGCTTCCGTCGTCGTTAACGTGGAACTTGGGCACCAGGAACAGGCTGATGCCTTTCACCCCGGGCGGTGCGTCCGGCAGCTTGGCCAGCACCATGTGCACGATGTTTTCGGAGATCGGCTGGTCGCCGCCGGAGATAAAGATCTTGTTGCCTTTGATCCGATAGCTGCCGTCGGCATGCGGTTCGGCGCGGGTTCTGATGTCCGATAGCGACGAGCCGGCGTGCGGCTCGGTCAGCGCCATGGTGCCGAAGAAGCGGCCGTCGATGATCGGCTGCAGGTAGCGGGATTTCTGCTCCTCGTTGCCGAAGGCTTCGATCAGGTTGGCCACCCCCATGGTCAGCATCGAGTAGGAGCTGGTGGCGATATTGGCCGACTGGAAATGCGCGAAGCAGGCCTGTGACAGCAGGTTGGGCAACTGCATGCCGCCATGCTCGAAGTCGCGGGTGGCGTTGAGGAAGCCTGCTTCGTGGAAAGCACGCAGCGCCGGCTCGATCTCGGGAATCAGCACCGCGCCGCCGTCGACGTACTGCGGCTCGTGTTCGTCGTTCTTGCGGTTGTGCGGGGCGAACAGCTCTTCGGCAATGCCGCGCGCGGTGCTGATGGCCGCGTCGAAGGTCTCGCGGTTGTGATCGGCGAAGCGCGGACGCTGGGTCAGGGCTTCGGCGTCGAGCACTTCATAGAGTTCGAACGCCAGGTTGCGTGAGCTGAGCAGTGTCTCGGACATGGAACGGGCCTCCAGATGATCGTCCGAGTCTAGGCAGTCTGCCGCCTGACTGCCCAGCATCATCATTGGCCGTGATAAAGCGCTACATCGTCTCGCCAGTACCGGTCCCGTAGGAGCGGCTTCAGCCGCGATTCAGCCTCTAGAATGGCGGGTTGCACCCGCCTTACCAGGGCATACCAGGCTGTCAGGCGAAACCTCGCGCCAGCTCGCGGGTTAGCTCAGCAGCCGGCATCGGCTTGCAGTTGACGATGTTCTGCCCGGCCCACAGCGGTGAAAAGTCGCCGCTGCCCTGCGCCTCGGCCGCTGCGCGCAAGGGTGCGATGGCTGCTGTGGCCAGCGGGAAGGCTGGTGCCTGCGTACTCAGTGGCCCCAGCTCGCGCATCAGGCGATTGACGATGCCACGTGCTGGCCGGCCGCTGAACAGATTGGTCAGCGCCGTGTGGCGCGCCGCCGGGCTCCGTAGCGCAGCACGGTGCAGGGCGCTGGTGGTGGCTTCCGGGCATAGCAAATACGCACTACCAACCTGCACGCCGGCGGCGCCGAGGGCCATGGCCGCGGCCACCCCACGGGCGTCGCTGATACCACCGGCAGCGATCACCGGTATCGACAATGCGTCGACCAGTTGGGGTAGTAGGGCGAAGGTGCCAAGCTGGCGGCTCAGATCGAAGTCCAGAAAGTGCCCGCGATGGCCACCTGCTTCCAGGCCCTGAGCGATCACTGCATCGACGCCCCGTTCCTGTAGCCACAGCGCTTCGTCCAGCGTGGTAGCGCTGGAGAGAATCTTCGCCCCGCTGCGGCGGACGCGCTCTAGCAGGTCCGGTTGTGGCAGGCCGAAGTGGAAGCTCACAACCGCAGGGCGGAACTCTTCCACCAGTGCGGCCGCTTCATCGTTGAAGGGCAGGCGGCCCGGCCCGCTGGCGATGCTTGCCGGGTCCACGCCCAGCACGCGGTAGTAGGGCGCCAGTGCTTCGCGCCAGCCAGCCTCGCGGGCCGCGTCTGGCTCGGGCGGCACATGGCTGAAGAAGTTGAGGTTAAACGGGCGGTCGGTCAGGCCGCGCATCGCTTGCAGCTCCTGGCGCAGGGCGGCAGGTGTGAGCATCGCGCAAGGAATCGAGCCAAGGCCGCCGGCCTGGCACACGGCGGCGGCCAGGCGATGATCCTGCGAGCCGGTCATCGGCGCCTGGATCAGGGGAAGTTCGCTACCGAGCAGCTTTTGCAGGGGCATGGCGGGGTTCTCGCTGTCCATGGAAGAGCGGGCAGCCTAGGCCGTGAAGGTGCAGTGGAGCAAGCCACGATGCGAGTGGTCAGCGGCCTGTTAAACTGCGCGCCTGATTCGAGGACTGATCCATGAACTACCGCCACGCCTTCCATGCCGGCAACCACGCCGACGTACTCAAGCACTTGGTGCTGACTCGCCTGATCGGCCTGCTGTCGAAGAAAGAGGCACCGTTCGCCTACCTCGACAGCCACGCAGGACTCGGCCTTTACGACCTGCAAGGTGATCAGGCCAGCCGCACCGGCGAGTACCTGGAGGGCATCGGTCGTCTTTGGCAGGCCACCCAGTTACCGGATGCGGTGGAGGCCTACCTGGAGGTGGTGCGGGCGATGAACCTGGATGGCGAGCTGCGCTATTACCCTGGCTCGCCCGAGCTGGCGCGGCTGCTCAGCCGTGAGCAGGATCACCTGCAACTCAACGAAAAACATCCCGAGGACGGCCGCCTGCTCAAGGACAACATGCGTGGCGACCGCCGCGTTGCCGTGCACCTGGGCGAAGGTTGGCACGTACCACGGGCGCTGATGCCGACCCGCGAAAAACGCGTGCTGCTGCTGATCGATCCGCCGTTCGAGAAGGCTGATGAGCTGCAGCGCTGTGTCGAGGCCTTGAACGAAGCGCACGGACGCATGCGCCAGGCCATCGTCGCGATCTGGTACCCGATCAAGGACGAGCGCCAGTTGGCGCGTTTCTATCGCGATCTGAGCAAGAGCGCCGCGCCCAAGCTGCTGCGTGCCGAGCTTTACGTGCACGCGCCGGACGATGCTACGCGCCTGAGTGGTTCAGGTCTGGTTATCAGCAATCCGCCATGGGGGCTGGAGGATGAACTCAAGCAACTGCTGCCCTGGCTGGCAGGCGCACTTGGCCAGAGCCAGGGCGGCTGGCGCCTGGATTGGCTGATCGAGGAGAAGTCGGCCGGTTGAGCGAGCGGGGCGGTGCGCATGGCGCACCCTACGGCTACGCAGCTGTAACCTGGAGACAAAGTCGTCGCTGACGGCTGCTCAACCCGGCTTGTGATTGGGCTCGATGTGATAGCTCAGGTTGCGCCGCGGGCTGAGGTATTCCAGCACCTCCAGCGGTAGTTGCGAGGGGCGCAGGCTGCGGGCGATGGCGAGCTTCGGCTCCTGGGCGAGGTCCACGATCAATACTTCCTGCTTGGGAATGTCGGCGTCGTAAATAATCAGCGTCGGTTTCAGTGCCTGCGTCGGGTTCATGCCCAGCACCAGCGCATAACGTTCATCGTCCAGTTGCACCAGGCTGCCCGGCGGGTAGATGCCCATCACGCGAACGAAGGCCTTCAGCATCACGTCGTCGAAGTGCTCGCGCTGCTGCTTGAACATCAGCGCCAGGGCCTCGTGCGGACTCAGCGCCTGGCGTGGGTCCAGCGGGTTGCACAGGCCGTCGAAGTGATTGGTGATGGCCACCAGGCGACTCAGGCGGCCGATCGCTGCTTCGCGCAGGCCACGCGGATAGCCGCTGCCGTCACAGTGCTCGTGATGTTCATGGATGATGCGCAGCACCTCGTCATCGAGCATCAGCTTCTGACCCATGCGCAGGCCGAAGTCGGTGTGCATCTGTAGTAGTTGCTGTTCCGGGCGGCTCAAGGGTTCTGGCTTGAGTAGCACCTTGCTCGGCACTTCCAGCTTGCCGATGTCGTGCAGCAGCGCGCCGAGCCCGATGCTATGGCAGGCCTCGCTGTCGAGGCCGAGCTGGCGCCCGAGCAGCAGAGACAGCACGGTGACGTTGAGGGCGTGGAAGTAGCTGTCCTCGGCGGCCTTGCCGGTGATGCTGTGGAGTACGACGCCGGGGGCGCCGAGCAGCGTTTCGACCATCTCGCCGACGATGGCGCCGGCCTGCCGCATGGCATCTTCCGGGCGGCTGCGCAGGGTCTGGTTGAGCGTCTTGATGCGTTGGCTGGCTTCGATGAAGCGGCGGTCCACCTCGGCCAGACGGCTGCGCAGGTGGCGCAGCTTCTGTGCGCGCTCCTGACGCTCCTGGGCTTGCGGGTCGACGGGCGCTGCGATGGGAGCGGGCGCCGGTATGTCTGCGACGAGCTCCAGGGGCGGGCAGTCGCTGCGTGCCGGGTCATAGCGCAGTTGCTTCAGATTGAGGGCATGCAAGGCGCGAATCTGTGCTTCGTCCTTGATCTTGAAATTGCTGAAGGCGAAATCATGCTCCCACCAGCTCAGGTCCAGATGAACGTAGAGGCCGACGCAGAGCTGATCAGGCGTGATGGTGGGCAGAGTGGCGGGCATGCCGAGCTCGTCGATCGATGGCTAATTGCCCGCAGTTTAGTCCGGCTGATGGCTTGACGATATCAGTTGTTCAGGCCATCACGTCGATGCTGTTGCCCAGGTTGGGTGGATTGCTGGGGGCGCTGGCCGGTGCAGCCGACTGCACCAGCCCGGTGATGTTGGCAGCCTGCAGCTCCAGCGTCTTGCGCAGCAGTAGAAGCGACATCTGCGCGGAGATCTGCGCCGATGCCTGGCTCGATACCTGACTGGAAATGCTGCTCAGCTCCACGACCCGTTACCCGTGCTCAAGACTCAGGGGGTAGACATACGCCTGTTCCGCCAAGGCCGCAATAGCCGCTCGGATTCTTCGCGAGGTATTGCTGATGATAGGTCTCGGCGTAATAGAAGGTTGGCGCCTCGGCGATTTCCGTGGTGATGCGGCCCATTCCGGCCTTGTCCAGCTCGGCCTGGAAGCGTGCCTGACTGGTTTTGGCGGCGCTCAGTTGAGCCTCGTCCTGGCAGTAGATCGCCGAGCGGTACTGGGTGCCCTGGTCGTTGCCCTGGCGCATGCCCTGGGTCGGGTTGTGCACTTCCCAGAACACTTTGAGCAGCGCTTCGAAGCTGGTTTGCTGCGGGTCGAACACCACCAGCACCACTTCGGTGTGTCCGGTCAGGCCGGAGCAGACCTCCTCGTAGGTGGGGTTGGGCGTGAGGCCGCCGGCATAGCCGACCGCAGTGCTGAACACACCGGGTTGCTGCCAGAAGCGGCGTTCTGCACCCCAGAAACAGCCCAGACCGAATACCGCCTGCTGCAGGCCGGCAGGGAAGGGCGCCTTGATCGGATTGCCGTTGACATAGTGGGTGTCGGCCACCGGTAGCGGCTCGGCGCGACCGGGCAGCGCCTGCTCGGCAGTCGGCAGGACATTCTTGTTGACGAGAATCTGTGAACGCAGAACCATGGCGGTCTCCTCGAAATGGGTCAATGGTGGACTACGCGCGACGCGGCGTATTACGTCCGTTGGTCGGCCTGGCGACTGGCGTCGGTCTGTGGCCGGCAGGGGTAGCGGCGCAGGCTGACGATCAGCTCGCGGCCGGAAATCGGTTTGTCGAACAGGTAGCCCTGGCCGACGTCGCATTGCTGGCGGCGCAGGAACGCGAGCTGGGCGCCGGTCTCGATGCCTTCGGCCACGACCTTGAGCTTGAGGTTGTGGGCCATGGCGATCACCGCCGAGGTGATCTCCATGTCGTCCTGGTTGTCCGGGATGTCTTTGATGAAGCTGCGATCGATCTTGATCACGTCGATGGGGAATTTCTTCAGGTAGCTGAGCGACGAATAGCCCGTGCCGAAGTCGTCCATGGCCAGGGTCAGGCCCAGGCTCTTGAGACGACCCAGTTGGTGGCGGGTGTCGTCGGTGGCCTCCAGCAGCAGGCTTTCGGTGAGTTCCAGTTCCAGCAACCTGGGGTCGAGCTGTTCTTCATGCAGGATGGCGGCGATGGAGCCGACCAGATCCGGGTCGGAGAACTGTTTGGGCGACAGATTGATCGCCACCTGCAGTTGACCCAGGCCAATAGCGGCGATCTGCTTGCTCATGCGGCAGGCCTGGCGCACCACCCACTTGCCGATGGGGATGATCAGGCCGGTTTCCTCGGCAACGCCGATGAACTGATCCGGGCGGATCATGCCCTTCTCCGGATGCTGCCAGCGCAGCAGCGCCTCCATGCCCAGCAGTTGTCCGCTCTTGAGGCAGAGTTTGGGTTGGTAGAAGACTTCCAGCTCGTTCTGAGTCAGTGCGCGGCGCAGGTTGTTCTCGACGAACAGCTTGTAGTTGGCCTCGGCGTTCAGTGCTTCGGTGAACAACTGCACCTGATGTTTGCCGTTGGCCTTGGCCTTGTGCAGGGCGAGACCGGCGTGCTTCATCAGGGTCTGCGGGTCGTCACCGTGTTCCGGGGCGATGGCCAGGCCCACCGAGCCGGTGATGCTGATCAACTGGTTGTCGACGAACAGCGGCTTGTCCAGGGTTTGCAGTACCTGATGAGCGACGCGCAGGCCCGCCTCCTGATCGCAACCGTCGAGCAGGATGGCGAATTCATTGCTGGCGAAGCGTGCCAGGGTGCCCTTGGCGCCAAGACTGTTGCGCAGGCGCCGAGCTAGGGCCGAGAGCAGCTTGTCGCCGGTCTGGTGGCCGAGGCTGTCGTTGATCCGCTTGAAGTTGTCGATGTCCACCAGCAGCAGCCCGAGCGACTGAACATTGCGGGCGAAGCGCTCTTCAAGGCTGCGGATGAACGACGGGCGATTGCCCAGATTGGTCAGGTTGTCGGTATAGGCCAGGCGTTCGATGCGCTGCTGCGCCAGCTTGGCCTCGGTAATGTCTTCGTAGATGCCGATGTAGTGGGTCAGTTCGCCATCGTCGCCATACACCTTGGAGATCGACAGATGGCCCCAGTACGGCTCCTGATTCTTGCGCCGACTGCGGAATTCGCCTTGCCAGCTGCTGTGCTCGGCCAGGCTGGACTGGGCGTCGAACAACAGGTCGCTAAGGTTGGCCATGGCCGGTAGCTCGGACAGGCGGTGACCGCAGACTTCGTCGCTGCTGTAGAGGGTGATGGCGGTGAAGCTGGGGTTGACGTATTCCACCCGGCCGTCGCGGTCGACCAGAAGAAATGCGCTGGCGCTCTGCTCGACGGCGCGCTGGAACAGATACAGCGCGTGGGTGGCGGAGCGCTTCTCCTGATTGACCAACACCTGGGCGAACTGGTCGGCCAACTCGCCGGCGAAGGCAATCTCGTCGGCCTGCCAGAAGCGTTTGGGACCGATATGTTCGAGGCAGAGCACGCCCACCACTTCACCTTCGATGCGAATACTGGCATCCAGCATCGAGGTGATGCCCAGCGGTTGCAGGTAACCGGGGGCCAGCTCGCGGGTGCGCAGGTCATGTTGGGCATCGTGGGCGTCGATCGCTCGGCCGCTTTGCAGGGCCTCCAGGTAGTGCGGGAAATGATGCGCATCGATCGAGGGCAGTTGCTCGTGTCGGTTCAGGTCGCGGCGGTACAGCGACACCGAATCGAGGCTATTGCCGCCCAGATGCCAGATTCCGGCCCGGGCCACACCGTAAACCTCGCAGGCCGCCTGGGTGATGAGTTCGGCGGCTTCCTGGCGCGGATCGCTGGAGACATAGCGTTGGCGCGCCAGGCGCACGATCAGTTGCTGCTGGGTATGCGAGCGTGCCAGATGCTGCAGGTGGTCGTTCTGGGTACGCTGATATTGCTGCAGCGAGCTACGCAGCTGCTGATTCTGCGTGTGCAGCTCCTGTTCGGCAGGGGCGTAGTGGTCGAGGCTTTCATCGGCTACCAGCAGATAGCCGCGCAGCAACTGGCGGTTGCGCTGTTTGAAGGCTTCGCCCATCTCAAGCAGAGTCAGCGCACCGTGCGGTGTGTGCAGGGTGTAGCGCACCAGATAATGCGGGCCTTGCAGCAGTTGCTGCTGGATGGCGTCGTGCAGACGGTAGCGCGCCTCGGGCTCCATCAGACTGGCGTAGGGGGCATCTACCAGCGCGCAGAGGTCGCTGGCACTAATACCCAGCCGGCGTTCACAGGCCGGGTCGAGAAACAGCAGGGCCCAGCTCGGCTCGTTCAAGCGCTCGAAACGCAACATGCCGAGCCGCGAGGGCACTGGCAACTGCGTCACAACCTCGGCTGCCGAGCGTATGCTGGCATCGGGATGGCTTTTCATTGGGCGTTGGGCTTCCAGTATGCTGACCAGGCGAGGCATCCGTTCTCGGTACAAGGCCGCTGCGTCAGAAGACGCATTGGCGTGGACGGAGGCTAGGGCTCAGGCCTACTTCACTATAGCGTTCGGCAAGGGTGCATCATGCAAGCGAGACTGACAAGAAAACTCATGGCCCTGGTGCTTGGCGGAGCACTTTTTACGGCCATACCCGCGGTTGCCGGCGCTGAGGACGCGGCGACATTGCGGGGCGACGAGCAGGCGGCTTATCTGGACGGGCTCAAGCGTCTTTATCTGGCCGATAACGAGCGCAATGCTTTGCTCGCGCACAGCAACGCATTGCTGGAAACCTACGCCCTGCGAGCTGGTTATCAGGTTGGCCAGGCGCAACGGCAGGATCTGCTGTATCGCTTCAATGTCGGTAACGCCGGTGAGCTTGTCCTGCGTGAGGAGAGTCGTGGTGCGCAGGGCACTGCCATCTCGGTGCGCAATCAGCGTGTTCCGGTATTCGGTATCGATCCGTTCATCCGCTACGAATGTCCGACCGGTGGTATCCGTTGCGTGCTGTTCAACCCAGCCGACGGCAGCCCGCTGCTGAGCATCGTGCGTGATCATCAGGGCGCCGGTGAGTTGGCCAAGGCGCTGAGCTTTCTGATTCGCAACGTGCAGAAGGGCTGAAGAAGCGCGCACAGCAGCTCTCGGCGTCCTCGGCGCGAGCGGACGTTTCAGGCAGAAGACAGGCAAAAAAAACCCCGCCTAAGCAGACGGGGTTGAGGATGCGAGCGTGGCGTGCTCGAAACGATTTACAGCAGGATGGTGCGGATATCGGCCAGCAGCTGCGACAGACGCTGAGTGAAGCGTGCGGCAGCCGCGCCGTTGATCACCCGGTGGTCGTAGGACAGCGACAGCGGCAGCATCAGCTTGGGCTGGAAGGCCTTGCCATCCCAGACCGGCTGGATGGTGGCTTTGCTGACACCGAGAATTGCCACTTCCGGCGCATTGACGATCGGCGTGAAGCCGGTGCCGCCGATGTGGCCGAGGCTGGAGATGGTGAAGCAAGCGCCCTGCATGTCGTCAGCCGACAGTTTCTTGCTGCGCGCTTTCTCCGCCAGAGCGGCGGCTTCAGCGGCCAGTTGTAGCAGGCTCTTCTGATCGACGTTCTTGATCACCGGCACCAGCAGGCCGTCCGGCGTATCGACGGCGAAGCCGACATGCACGTACTTCTTGCGGATGATCGCCTTGCCGCTCGGGGCCAGCGAACTGTTGAAGTCCGGCAGTTCCTTGAGCAGGTGAGCGCAGGCCTTGAGCAGCAGCGGCAGTACGGTCAGCTTGACGCCAGCCTTCTCGGCCACGGCCTTCTGCGCGACGCGGAAGGCTTCCAGGTCGGTGATGTCGGCCGAATCGAACTGGGTCACGTGCGGCACGTTGAGCCAGCTGCGGTGCAGGTTGGCAGCGCCGACCTGCATCAGGCGGGTCATCGCCACTTCTTCGATTTCGCCGAACTTGCTGAAGTCCACGGTCGGGATCGGCGGGATGCCGGCGCCGCCAGTGGCAGCGGCTGCAGTCGCCTGCGGTGCGGCCTTGGCTTTGTGCATCATCGCCTTGACGTACACCTGCACGTCTTCCTTGAGGATACGACCTTTCGGGCCGGTACCGGCGATATCCGCCAGTTCCACACCGAAGTCACGGGCCAGCTGACGCACGGCAGGGCCGGCATGCACCTTGGCACCATCGCGCTTGGGTGCGTTGGCGACTTCGGCAGCAGCAGCCGACAGTGAGGCGATGGCGCGTACTTCAGCGGCCACTTCCGGTGCGGCACCTTCCGGTACGCGGTGCACTTGCTGACTGGCTTGCGCTGGCACGGCGGCCGGTGCAGCACCCGCTACCTTGAGCTTGAGAATCAGATCACCGGTGCCGACTTCGGCGTCCAGCTTGACCAGCACTTCTTCCACCACGCCGGCAGCCGGCGAGGGGATTTCCATGGAGGCCTTGTCGGACTCCAGGGTGATCAGCGACTGGTCGGCTTCGATGCTGTCACCGGCCTTGACCATGACTTCGATGACCTTGACCTTGCCGTCGGTGCCGATATCCGGCACGTGCACGTCCTGCACCGAAGCAGCAGCCGGGGCTGCGGCAGCAGGAGCAGGTGCGGCGGCTGGCGCAGCAGCAGGGGCAGCCGCTTGAGCCGGTGCAGCGCTGGCGGTTGCACCACCGGCGGTGCGCAGCTTGAGGATCAGGTCGCCGGTGCCGACTTCGGCGTCCAGCTTGACCAGCACTTCTTCCACCACGCCGGCAGCCGGCGAAGGGATTTCCATGGAGGCCTTGTCGGACTCCAGGGTGATCAGCGACTGGTCGGCTTCGATGCTGTCACCGGCCTTGACCATGACTTCGATGACCTTGACCTTGCCGTCGGTGCCGATATCCGGCACGTGCACGTCCTGCACCGAAGCAGCAGCCGGGGCTGCGGCAGCAGGAGCAGGTGCGGCGGCTGGCGCAGCAGCAGGGGCAGCCGCTTGAGCCGGTGCAGCGCTGGCGGTTGCACCACCGGCGGTGCGCAGCTTGAGGATCAGGTCGCCGGTGCCGACTTCGGCGTCCAGCTTGACCAGCACTTCTTCCACCACGCCGGCAGCCGGCGAAGGGATTTCCATGGAGGCCTTGTCGGACTCCAGGGTAATCAGCGACTGGTCGGCTTCGATGGTGTCACCCACCTTGACCATGACTTCGATGACCTTGACCTTGCCGTCGGTGCCGATATCCGGCACGTGCACATCCTGCACGCTGCTGCTGGTCGCGGCAGCGGCAGGAGCCGCCNATCCTGCACGCTGCTGCTGGTCGCGGCAGCGGCAGGAGCCGCCGCCGGAGCGGCGGCTTTCGGCGCTTCGGCAGGTGCGGCTTCGGCTTTCGGCGCAGGCGCCGCTTCGGCGGCCCCTTCGACTTCCAGCACCAGCAGCTCGTCGCCTTCTTTCAGGCGGTCACCGATCTTGACCTTGATTTCCTTGATCACGCCGGCTTTGGGCGAGGGTACTTCCATGGAGGCCTTGTCGGACTCCAGGGTCAGTACGCTCTGGTCGGCTTCGACACGGTCGCCGACCTTCACCAGCAGTTCAATCACCTCGCCTTCACCGCCGAGGTCGGGTACGCGAATCAATTCACTCATCGCTACGCTCCTCAGCAGTCCAGGGGGTTGGCTTTGTCGGCATCGATGCCGAACTTGGCGATGGCGTCAGCCAGCACCTTGGCTTCGATCTCGCCACGGTCTACCAGGGCTTCCAGGGCGGCCAGCACGACCCAGTTGCGATCCACTTCGAAGAAGTGGCGCAGCTGCTTGCGGCTGTCGCTGCGGCCGAAGCCGTCGGTGCCCAGGACCTTGTATTCCTTGCTCGGAACCCACTGACGAACCTGCTCGGCGAACAGCTTCATGTAGTCGGTAGAAGCGATGACCGGGCCCTTGCGGCCGCCCAGGCACTGCTCGATGTAGGTCTGCTTGGGCTTCTGGCCCGGGTGCAGGCGGTTGCTGCGCTCCACGGCCAGGCCGTCGCGACGCAGTTCGTTGAAGCTGGTGACGCTCCACACATCGGCGCCGATGTTGAACTCGTCGCGCAGGATCTTCGCCGCCTCGACGACTTCACGCAGGATGGTGCCGGAACCCAGCAGTTGCACGTGGTGCGCGGCTTCCTTCTTGTCTTCCTCGAGCAGGTACATACCCTTGATGATGCCGTCTTCCACGCCTTGCGGCATGGCCGGCTGCTGGTACGACTCGTTCATCACGGTGATGTAGTAGAAGATGTCCTGCTGCTCTTCGGCCATCTGGCGAATGCCTTCGCGGATGATCACCGCGAGCTCGTAGCCGTAGGTCGGGTCGTAGGTGCGGCAGTTGGGGATGGTCGCTGCCAGCATGTGGCTGTGACCGTCTTCGTGCTGCAGGCCTTCACCGTTGAGGGTGGTACGGCCGGCGGTACCGCCGATCAGGAAACCACGGGTGCGGCTGTCGCCAGCGGCCCAGGCCAGGTCACCGATACGCTGGAAGCCGAACATCGAGTAGAAGATGTAGAACGGCAGCATCGGCTGGTTGTGGCAGGAGTACGAAGTACCAGCGGCGATGAAGGAGCTCATGGCGCCGGCTTCGTTGATGCCTTCCTCGAGGATCTGACCTTTCTTGTCCTCTTTGTAGAACATCACTTGGTCTTTATCGACCGGCTCGTACAGCTGGCCGACCGAGGAGTAGATGCCGAGCTGACGGAACATGCCTTCCATACCGAAGGTACGGGCTTCGTCCGGGATGATCGGGACGATGCGCTGGCCGAGTTCCTTGTCCTTGACCAGCTGCGCGAGGATGCGCACGAAAGCCATGGTGGTGGAGATTTCGCGGTCGCCCGAGCCGTCGAGGATGGCCTTGAGGGTATCCAGCGGCGGGGTCGGGATGCTGAAGCTCTGCTGGCGACGCTGCGGTACGAAGCCACCCAGCGCGTTGCGGCGCTCGTGCAGGTACTTGTACTCGGGGCTGCCTGGCTCCGGCTTGACGAAGGGCAGGTTTTCCAGCTCCTCGTCCTTGACCGGGATATCGAAGCGGTCGCGGAACTGACGCAGGCTGTCGACATCGACCTTCTTGGTGTTGTGCGCGGTGTTCTTCGCTTCACCGGCGCCGGTACCGTAGCCCTTGATTGTCTTGGCCAGGATCACGGTCGGCTGGCCGCTGTGGTTCACGGCCTGGTGGTAGGCCGCGTAGACCTTGTACGGGTCGTGGCCGCCACGGTTGAGCTTCCAGATCTCGTCGTCGGAGAGATCCTTGACCATCTCCTTGAGCTCCGGGGTGTTGAAGAAGTTTTCGCGAACGTAGGCGCCGTCTTTGGCCTTGTAGTTCTGGTATTCACCGTCGACCACTTCGTCCATGCGGCGCTGCAGGGCACCGTCCTTGTCCTTGGCGAACAGTGGATCCCAGAAGCGACCCCAGACCACTTTGTTGACGTTCCACTGGGCACCGCGGAATACGCCTTCGAGTTCCTGGATGATCTTGCCGTTACCGCGTACCGGGCCGTCGAGGCGCTGCAGGTTGCAGTTGATGACGAAGATCAGGTTGTCCAGCTTCTCGCGGCCGGCCAGGGAGATGGCACCGAGGGATTCCGGCTCGTCGCACTCGCCGTCGCCCATGAAGCACCAGACTTTCTGCTTGCCGGCCGGGATGAAGCCGCGCGCTTCCAGGTACTTCATGAAGCGCGCCTGGTAGATCGCCTGGATCGGGCCCAGCCCCATGGAAACGGTGGGGAACTGCCAGAAGTCCGGCATCAGCCAGGGGTGCGGGTAGGACGACAGACCTTTGCCGTCCACTTCGCGGCGGAAGTTCTTCATCTGGTCTTCGCTGATGCGACCTTCCATGAAGGCGCGGGCGTAGACGCCGGGGCTGGCGTGGCCCTGATAGAACACCAGGTCGCCGCCGTGTTCTTCGGTCGGGGCCTGGAAGAAGTAGTTGAAACCGATGTCGTACAGCGTCGCGGAGGAGGCGAAGCTGGAAATGTGGCCGCCCAGATCCGGGTCGTCCAGGTTGGTGCGCATCACCATGGCCAGGGCGTTCCAGCGCACCAGCGAGCGGATACGGCGTTCCATGAACAGGTCGCCGGGCATGCGAGCTTCATGGGTTACCGGGATGCTGTTGCGGTAAGGCGTGGTGATCGCGTAGGGCAGTTGCGCACCGCTACGGGTGGCCAGCTCGCCCAGACGGGTCATCAGGTAATGGGCACGGTCTTCACCCTCACGGTCGAGGACGGATTCAAGGGCGTCCAGCCATTCCTGGGTTTCGATCGGATCGAGGTCTTGCATGGCTTGCTCCAGGGCGGAAAGGCTTCCAGAATCGGAGGCCAGTTGAGTCTCGCCGGCTTTTTGGGCGGGCGAGTTGAAATTCTTGGATTTACCGGGGGTAGGACCGGCTGTATGTAGTTTTACTACATTTCGACGACGGATTCAGCCCTCTGGATACAATTCTTTCGTAGTAAAACTACAATCCGCGGCACTGCCGGCCGCATGTGCCCCGCAGGAGCGGGGCTCCGGGCGTTCGCGCCGTGCGTCCGGCAGTCCGCCAAAAGGATAGACCATGAGCCTGCCGTTGCTGGTCGAGTTGCCCCCTTCTCTGATCCCCCTGGCCGAGCGAGCCGAGCAGTCGCTGCACGCTGCGTTTACCGAGCATGAGGGGCTGGCTGCTCGCGTTGCAGCTTGGCCGCAGGAGCGACGCGATGCCTGGCGGCAGGTGTCGGCCTTGAGCGACTTCGTTGCCGAGCAGGCTCAGCGTGACCCGCAGATGTTCGTGGCGTTGGCCGAATCAGGTGAGTTGGAGCGCAGCCTGGCGCCAGGCGAACTGCGTCAGCAGTTGGAGGCGCAATTGGCCGAATGTGGCGACGAAGATGCGCTGGGGCGTTGTCTGCGGCGTTTTCGTAATCGCCAGCAGTTGCGCATCATCTGGCGCGATTTCAGTCGCCAGGCGGCGCTGGCGGAGACCTGCCGCGACCTCTCCGATCTTGCCGATGCCTGCATCGATCTTGCCTATCACTGGCTCTATCCGCGCCACTGCACGCAGTTCGGCACGCCGGTCGGGCGACGCACCGGTCAGGCGCAGCACATGGTCATCCTCGGCATGGGCAAGCTCGGCGCGCATGAGCTCAACCTGTCTTCGGATATCGACCTGATCTTCGGCTATCCCGAAGGCGGTGAGACCGAGGGCGTCAAGCGCCCGCTGGATAACCAGGAATTCTTCATTCGTCTGGGGCAGAAGCTGATCAAGGCGCTGGATGCGATCACCGTCGACGGTTTCGTCTTTCGCACCGACATGCGCTTGCGCCCCTATGGCTCCAGCGGTGCGCTGGTATTCAGCTTCAATGCACTGGAGCAGTACTACCAGGACCAAGGGCGCGACTGGGAGCGCTACGCGATGATCAAGGCGCGCGTAGTGGGGGGCGATCAGAAGGCGGGTTCCGAGTTGCTGGAAATGCTGCGGCCCTTCGTCTATCGCCGTTATCTGGACTTTTCCGCCATCGAAGCGCTGCGCGCGATGAAGCTGCTGATCCAGCAGGAGGTGCGGCGCAAGGGCATGAGCGAGAACATCAAGCTCGGTGCCGGCGGTATCCGTGAGATCGAGTTCATCGCTCAGGCCTTCCAGCTGATCCACGGTGGGCGCGACCTCAGTCTGCAGCAGCGCCCGCTGCTCAAGGTGCTGGGTACGCTGGAGGGGCAGGGCTACCTGCCTCCGGCAGTGGTTGCGGAGATGAAGGAAGGTTATGAGTTTCTGCGTTATACCGAGCATGCCCTGCAAGGCATCGGTGACCGGCAGACGCAGATGCTGCCGGCCGATGCGCAGGATCAGGCGCGGGTGGCGGTGATCATGGGCTTCGCCGATTGGGCGAGCTTTCACGAGCGCCTGATGCATTGGCGTGGCCGCATCGAATGGCACTTCCAGCAAGTGATCGCCGATCCTGATGAAGACGAATCGGATGCTGGCGAGGCCAGCGTCGGCGCCGAGTGGCTGCCGCTGTGGCAGGGTGCGCTGGACGAAGAGGCGGCTGCGCAGCAACTGCTGGAGGCCGGCTTCGTAGACGCCGTGGCGGCTTGTCGGCGGCTCGCCGATTTGCGCAACGGCCCACAGGTGCGCGCCATGCAGCGTCTGGGGCGTGAGCGTCTGGATGCGTTTATTCCGCGCCTGCTGGCGCAGACCGTCGAGCACGACAAGCCGGATCTGGTGCTGGAGCGGGTACTGCCGCTGGTGGAAAAGGTCGCACGGCGTTCGGCCTATCTGGTGCTTTTGAGCGAAAACCCGGGGGCGCTGGAGCGGCTGATCAGTCTTTGCGCAGGTAGCCCGTGGATCGCCGAGCAGATTGCCCGCTATCCACTGTTGCTCGACGAGCTGCTCAACGAGGGGCGGCTATATTCGCCGCCGCTGGCGCCGGAGCTGGCGGTCGAGCTGCGCGAGCGGCTGATCCGTATTCCCGAGGAAGACCTGGAGCAGCAGATGGAGGCGCTGCGTCACTTCAAGCTGGCTCACAGCCTGCGCGTGGCCGCATCAGAAATCGCCGGCACGCTGCCCTTGATGAAGGTGTCGGACTATCTGACCTGGCTGGCCGAGGCGATTCTCGATCAGGTGCTGGCGCTGGCCTGGCAGCATACGGTGCAGCGCCATGGCCGTCCTTATCGTGCCGATGGCACGCCGTGCGATCCGGATTTCATCATTGTCGGTTACGGCAAGGTAGGCGGCCTGGAGTTCGGCCATGGCTCGGACCTGGATCTGGTGTTCATCCATGACGGTGACCCGCAGGCCGAAACCGATGGTGCCAAGCCCATCGACGGTGCGCAGTTCTTTACCCGCCTGGGCCAGCGCATCATTCACCTGCTGACCACCCAGACCACCTCTGGTGCGTTGTATGAGGTCGACATGCGCCTGCGACCATCGGGCGCAGCCGGGCTGCTGGTCAGCTCGCTGGGCGCCTTTAAGCGCTATCAGGAAACCGAGGCCTGGACCTGGGAACATCAGGCACTGGTGCGTGCGCGGGTGCTGGTGGGGTGTTCGCGCCTGGCTGGCGAATTCGCTCGCGTGCGCGCCGAGGTGCTCGGTCGCCAGCGCGATATCGAGGCGCTGCGTGTCGAGGTCAGCGAGATGCGCGCGAAGATGCGTGACAACCTTGGCAACAAAAATACCGCAGCCGGTACGGCGCCGAATGCCTTCGAGGCCACGTCCTCCTTCGATCTGAAGCAGGATGCCGGTGGTATCGTCGATATCGAATTTATGGTGCAATACGCGGCTCTGGCCTGGTCGTGGCAACACCCGCAGCTACTCGAGTTCACCGATAACATCCGCATTCTGGAAGGTCTGGAGCGGGTGGGTTTGATGGGCGCCGAGGATGCCGCCTTGCTGCGCGAGGTCTACAAGATCTATCGCTCGGCCGCTCATCGCCAGGCGCTGCAGAAGCAGCCTGGAGTGGTGCCGGGGGATCAGTTCCAGGATGAGCGCCGCGCTGTGATGCGCCTGTGGCGTGAACTGGGGCTGAGTTGAATGACGGGGGCTGCGGCCCCACCTAATTGTTCGAACCGTGAAGCGAATTTGAGGAGCAGGCAAGATGTCGATGTCCGACCGTGATGGCGTGATCTGGTACGACGGCAAACTGGTGCCGTGGCGCGAAGCCAACACCCATGTGCTGACCCACACCCTGCACTACGGCATGGGCGTGTTCGAAGGCGTACGCGCCTACAACACCCCGGACGGCACTGCGATCTTCCGTCTGCAGGCGCACACCGACCGTCTGTTCGACTCCGCGCACATCTTTAACATGCAGATCCCTTTCACCAAGGAAGAGATCAACGAAGCCCAGCGCGCCGCCGTGCGTGAGAACGGCCTGGAAAGCGCCTACCTGCGCCCGATGGTGTTCTTCGGTAGCGAAGGCATGGGCCTGCGCGCCGCAGGCCTGAAAGTGCACGTGATCGTCGCTGCCTGGCATTGGGGCGCGTACATGGGCGAGGAAGCGCTGGAGGCCGGCATCAAGGTGCGCACCAGCTCCTACACCCGCCACCACGTCAACATCGCCATGACCCGTGCCAAGGCCAACGGCAACTACATCAACTCGATGCTGGCCCTGCAGGAAGCCATATCCGGTGGCGCCGACGAAGCAATGCTGCTGGATCCGGAAGGCTACGTGGCCGAAGGTTCGGGCGAGAACATCTTCCTGGTCAAGGACGGCGTGGTGTACACCCCGGAAGTGACCTCCTGCCTCAACGGCATCACCCGCAGCACCATCCTGACCCTGGCTGAAGAGCATGGCATCAAGGTGGTCGAGAAGCGCATCACCCGCGATGAGGTGTACA
Source organism: Pseudomonas sp. YY-1 (assembly GCF_002843095.1). Lineage (NCBI taxonomy): Bacteria > Pseudomonadati > Pseudomonadota > Gammaproteobacteria > Pseudomonadales > Pseudomonadaceae > Pseudomonas > Pseudomonas sp. YY-1. Next base: position 273,183 of record NZ_PJLX01000006.1, read on the forward strand.
TCGCCGACGAGGCTTTCTTCACCGGTACTGCCGCTGAAGTCACGCCGATTCGTGAAGTCGATGGTCGCAAGATTGGTGCCGGCCGCCGTGGCCCGGTTACCGAGAAGCTGCAGAAAGCTTACTTCGATCTGGTCACCGGCAAGACCAGTGGCCACTCCGAATGGCGTACGCTGGTCAAATAAGCGATTCCTCGAAGGCTCGACGGGGAGGCGAAAGCCTCCCCGGTCGTTTCTGGAAAGAATATGAAGATACTTATCGTTGGGCCTAGCTGGGTAGGCGACATGGTGATGGCGCAGACGCTGTTCCAGTGTCTGAAACAGCGTCACCCCGAGTGCGAGATCGACGTGCTGGCGCCGGACTGGAGCCGGCCGATCCTCGAGCGTATGCCCGAGGTGCGCGCCGCGCTGAGCCTGCCGCTGGGCCACGGCGTGCTCGACCTGGCCACGCGTCGGCGCATAGGCAAGTCGCTGGTCGGTCAGTACGACCAGGCGATCCTCTTGCCTAACTCGCTCAAGTCCGCCTTGGTGCCCTGGTTCGCCGGCATCCCCAAGCGCACCGGCTGGAAGGGCGAGATGCGTTATGGTCTGCTCAACGATATCCGCACGCTGGATAAAGACCGCTATCCGTTGATGATCGAGCGCTTCATGGCGCTGGCCTATGAGCCAGGTGCTGCGTTGCCGCAACCTTATCCACAGCCGCGTTTGCAGATCGATGAGTCCAGCCGTGCAGCGGCCCTGAGCAAGTTCGGTCTGCAGTTGGACCGCCCAGTGCTGGCGCTGTGCCCAGGTGCGGAGTTCGGTGAGGCCAAGCGTTGGCCGGCCGAACATTACGCCAAGGTGGCCGAGATCAAGATCCGCGAGGGTTGGCAGGTCTGGCTGTTTGGCTCGAAGAATGATCATGCCGGCGGCGAAGACATTCGCATGCGGCTGATTCCCGGCCTGCGCGAGGAAGTCAGCAACCTGTCCGGACAAACCAGCCTGGCCGAGGCCATCGACCTGATGTCGGCCGCCACTGCCGTGGTGTCCAACGACTCCGGCCTGATGCATGTGGCGGCGGCGCTGAACCGCCCGCTGGTGGCGGTCTACGGCTCCACCTCGCCAGGTTTCACCCCGCCGCTGGCCGATCGCGTCGAGATCGTTCGCCTGGGGTTGGAGTGCAGTCCCTGCTTTGATCGAACCTGTCGTTTTGGTCACTACAACTGCCTGCGTGAACTCAAGCCGCGCCCGGTGATCGAGGCGCTGGATCGGCTGGTCGGCGAAACCTCGACCTTGGTCGAGGGCGACTGATTTGCGGGTTCTGATCATCAAGACCTCATCGCTGGGCGACGTGGTGCATACCCTGCCGGCATTGACCGACGCGGCGCGTGCTATTCCCGGCATTCGTTTCGATTGGGTGGTGGAAGAAGGCTTCGCCGAAATTCCGGCCTGGCATCCGGCGGTGTCCCAGGTGATTCCGGTGGCCATTCGCCGCTGGCGCAAGCATCCGCTGCGCACCTGGAGTAGCGGTGAATGGGCGCGTTTCAAGCAGCGCCTACGGGAAACCCGCTACGATCTGGTGATCGATGCCCAGGGCCTGCTCAAGAGTGCCTGGCTGACGCGTTATGTGTCGGCTCCGGTGGCGGGGCTGGATCGTGATTCGGCACGTGAGCCGCTGGCCAGTCGTTTCTACGACCGCCGTTACGCGGTAGCCAAGGATCAGCATGCGCTGGAGCGTGTGCGCCAGCTGTTCGCCAAGGCGCTCGGTTACACGCTGCCGTCCGGCACCGGTGACTACGGTCTTAACCGTGCGGCGATGATGGATGCCGCCGCGCAGCCGTACTTGGTGTTCCTGCATGGCACCACCTGGGCCAGTAAGCACTGGCCCGAAGCCGATTGGCGTGCGCTGGCCGAGCGCATGGACGAGCTGGGCTGGGCCGTGCGCCTGCCCTGGGGCAACGAGACGGAGAAGGCGCGTGCCGAACGCATCGCCGCCGGTCTCACGCATGCCGCCGTGCTACCTAAGCTGAATCTTGCCGGCGTGGCCAAGGTGATCGCCGGTGCCAGCGCCTGCGTCTCCGTCGACACCGGCCTCGGCCACCTGGCCGCTGCGCTGGATGTGCCCAATATTTCGCTGTATGGCCCGACGTTGCCCGGCAAGGTGGGCGCCTATGGCCGTAGCCAGATTCACCTGTGCGCCAGTGGTCCGGGCGCCGGCAGCGGTGACCGTGACAAGCCTTGCTTCGATGGCCTCGGCGCCGAGCGCGTTGGCCTGGAACTGGAGGCGCTGCTGCTCGTGCCTCCCGGCACCCTTTAAGGAGCGGCTATGCAACTGGCCTTCGTTCTCTACAAATATTTCCCCTTCGGCGGGCTGCAGCGCGACTTCCTGCGTATTGCCCTGGAATGCCAGGCACGTGGCCATGCCATTCGCGTCTACACGCCAATCTGGGAAGGGGAAAACCCCGGCGGCTTCGATGTGCGCGTGGCACCGGTGCGTGCGCTGTTCAACCATCGCCGCAACGAGAAATTCAGCGCCTGGCTGCAGGCTGACCTGAAGCGCGACCCGGTCGACCGGGTGATCGGCTTCAACAAGATGCCGGGCCTGGATGTTTATTACGCTGCCGACGGCTGTTTCGAGGACAAGGCGCAGACCCTGCGTAACCCGATCTATCGTCGCTGGGGCCGCTACAAGCACTTCGCCGAGTACGAGCGCGCTGTGTTCGCGCCGGAGTCGAAGACCGAGATCCTGATGATCTCCGAGGTGCAGCAGCCGCTGTTCGTCAAACACTACAAAACCCCGCTGCAGCGCTTCCATCTGCTGCCGCCGGGCATCGCCCAGGATCGTCGTGCCCCGGCCAATGCCGCCGACATTCGCGCCGAGTTCCGTCGCGAGTTCAAGCTGGCTGACAACGACCTGCTGCTGGTGCAGATTGGTTCCGGCTTCAAGACCAAGGGTCTGGATCGCAGTCTCAAGGCGCTGGCCGCGTTGCCACGCGAGCTGCGCAAGCGTACGCGGCTGATCGCCATCGGCCAGGACGATCCCAAGCCCTTCCTGCTGCAGATCAAGGCGCTGGGTTTGTCCGATCAGGTGCAGATCCTCAAGGGCCGCAGCGACATCCCGCGTTTTCTGCTCGGCGCTGACCTGCTGATCCATCCGGCCTACAACGAGAACACCGGCACCGTGCTGCTGGAGGCTCTGGTGTCCGGCCTGCCCGTGCTGGTCACCGATGTCTGCGGCTACGCGCATTACATCGCCGAGGCCGACTGCGGTCGTGTGCTGCCCAGCCCCTTCGAGCAGGAACAGCTCAATCGTACCTTGGCCGACATGCTGGCCGATCCGAAGCAGCGCGGCTTCTGGGGTCGTAACGGCCTGGCCTATGCCGACAGCGCTGACCTGTACTCGATGCCGAAGAAGGCCGCTGATGTGATCCTCGCGGAGAGACGCGCGTGAAGCTGACTCTTGCCGAACCCTTCAAGAGCCTGTGGGCGGGTCGCGATGCTTTCGATGCCGTCGAAGCGCTGCAGGGCCAGGTCTACCGCGAGCTGGAAGGCCGCCGCACCCTGCGCACCGAAGTCGATGGGCGCGGTTACTTCGTCAAGATCCACCGTGGCATTGGCTGGGGCGAGATCGTCAAGAACCTGCTCACGGCCAAGGCTCCGGTGCTCGGTGCTGCGCAGGAGTGGCTGGCGATCCAGCGCCTGACCAAAGCTGGGGTGCCGACCATGACCGCTGTTGCCTACGGCGAGCGCGGCAGTAACCCGGCGAGCCAGCACTCGTTCATCGTCACCGAAGAGCTGGCTCCTACCGTCGATCTGGAACAACTCAGCCTCAACTGGGCGCAGCAACCACCCAAGCCGGCGCTCAAGTGGGCGCTGATCGAGCGAGTCGCGCGGATGACCGGCGCCATGCACCACGCCGGGGTCAATCATCGCGACTGCTACATCTGCCACTTCCTGCTGCATACCGACCGGCCGATCCAGGCCAACGATTTGCGCCTGTCGGTGATCGACCTGCACCGTGCGCAGGTGCGTGCGGCCGTGCCTCGTCGCTGGCGCGACAAGGATCTGGCTGCGCTGTATTTTTCGGCGCTGGATATCGGTCTGACTCGCCGCGACAAGCTGCGCTTTCTGTGCACCTACTTCCAGCGCCCGCTGCGCCAGGTGCTGAGCGAGGAAGCGACCTTGGTCACTTGGCTGGAGCGCAAGGCAGCGAAACTGTATGAGCGTAAGCAGCGTTATGGAGATCGACTGTAGATGTCGGAGAGCAAGACACTGATCGCCCCGGGTTTGAAGGTCGCGCTTGTGCCGTGCCCGGCGCTCGGAGACACCACTTTGTTCATACGCCTTGCCTGGCGCTTGCTGGCTGCCGGTGCACGGGTCTCCCTGGCTTCCGCTTCGCTGGCCTCGATACGCGAGTATTTGCCAGGTCTGGAGGTCGTGGGTGGCAAGCCCGATGTGGTTGCTCTGGCAGCGTGCAACGATCTGGTGATCTGCGCTATCGACTGGCAGGTCGATGTCCCGCTGAGCAACGTAGCCTACTTGGCTGGCAAGAAACTTCCGCGTGGGTTCAAGCCCGAGCAACAGCCTGTTTTATTGCAAGGGCGCAAGATTGCGGGGGCGCACAATGTCATCTGTCGCGATCCCAAGGCTGGCAAGAGCATGGTGCAGTGGATAGATCTGTATGCCGAGGAAATACTGGAGCTTGACCTGGCTCAGCCTGTTGTAGGTCTGCAGGCGATGCCTGCCCAACCCGCAGATGCGGAGCGACGCATCGCTATCTTTCCCACGACGCCGCATGCCAGCAAGAACTTTTCATGCTCTGGATTTCGCCGTTTGGCACGTCGCCTGGTCGCCAGGGGGTGGCTGGTCGAGTTCGTCGGCATTCCCTCTGAGCAGCAGATGTTGAGTGCTGCATACCCAGGCTACAGCGTGCACGCATTCAATGATCTGAAAGGGCTTGTCGATTTTCTGAGTACCTGCTCCGTCGTCATCAGTAATGATTCGGGAGGCGGCCACCTTGGTTCGCTCATGGGGTTGCGCACGTTCACCATTACCCGCCGTCGTAGCGATTTCACCTGGCGCCCAGGCTTTAACGAACTCAATAGCGTCATCAATCCGATGCTGAGCTTCAAGTGGTTAGGCAAAACGGTGTGGCGTCCGTTTATTCCGCTGCGCCGGATCGTGCAAGCCTTGCCAAGTTGGAAAGGTAAACAGGCATGACGGCCTGGAGACACGATCTGCAGGATCCGCAGTTGATCGCGGCGTTCGGTACGCTCGAGGCCGTATTCGCCCTCAAGGGGGAGCGCCTGACCAAGGACCCATTGTCCGAAGTGATTCGTGTCGAGCTTCTGGGCGTACGTTATTACGTCAAGCGCTACTGGGGCGCCGGCAAGGGTTTGCGGCGTTATCTGGGGCGTCCCAGGGTCAAGGCCGAATGGCAGAACCTCAAGTTGTTTGCCAAGTGGGGTATCCCCACTGCGCCCATCGTCGCCCACGGTCTCGAGCGAAGGGGGGGCGCGTTCGTACGGGGTGCGCTGGTGACTCGTGAACTCGAAGGGACGCTCGACTTGGCGGAGATGGCAAATCGACGTGACCCTCGTTTGGCTGATGCAAAGTGGGTTGCGCGTATCAGTCAGCAGCTAGCCGACGGAACCCGTGCGCTGCACGACCATCACTTCACTCACAATGATTTGAAGTGGCGCAATCTGCTGGTCAACGAGAAAGCCGAGCTGTTCTTTATTGATTGTCCGACCGGCAGTTTCTGGTGGGGGCCGTTACTGCGCTATCGGATCGTCAAGGATCTGGCCTGTCTCGACAAGGTCGCCAAGTACCATCTGTCGCGCACGCAGCGGCTGCGTTTTTACCTGCAATATCGCCAGCGCAGTCGACTGAGTCGCGGCGACAAGCAGCGTATTCTGCAAATTCTGAAGTTCTTCGAGGGGCGCGAATGAACGACTTCGTTGCAATGGAGGATCGGGCGCTGCTCGAACGTCACGGTCTGGCCAGTTTCGATGCGCTGTGGGCGCTGAAGCTGGAGGCGGTGGACGAGCCCAATACCGAGCGTGGCGGCTGGAGCAGTGTGTATCGTCTTGAGCTGGACGATCGCGCGTTCTATCTTAAGCGCCAAAGCAACCATCTGACGCGTAGCCTGCTGCATCCCTTCGGTGAGCCGACCTTCGCCCGCGAGTTTCGCAATATCCGCCGTTATGCCGAGCTGAACATACCGGCGCTGCAGGCTGCTTTTTTTTCTGAGCGTCGAGTTCCGGGCGAGCGGCGTGCCGTTCTACTGACCCGTGCATTGGACGGCTGGCAGGATCTGGATAGTTGGCTGCCTTGCTGGAACGAACTCGATGCGCTGCGTCGCGGTGGCATCCTGCGCGCCTGTGGCGAACTGGCGCGACGTCTGCATCAGGCCGGGCAGATACACGGTTGTTTTTATCCCAAGCACATCTTCCTGCGTGAGCAGGGTGCTGGCGTCGAGGCGCAACTGATCGACCTGGAGAAGACCCGGCCGCTGCTGCTGGGGCGGCGTGATCGGATCAAGGATCTGGAGCCGCTGCTGCGCCGCGCCAGGGTCTGGAGCGAAGCCGAAGTCCGCGAATTACTGACAGCCTACCTGGGCGCCGTGACCGAGGTTGACGCCTGGTGGCACCTGCTCGGTGCTCGTCAGCGTCACAAGGAGGCGCGCTGATGCGCTTGAGTGAACTGGCCGAGGCTGGGCGCAGCCCCGAGCTGCCGCTGACGCTGCAGATTAACGGTGAGCCGCTGCTACTGGAGCGTGTGCTGCGTGTGTTGCCTGGGCAGCGTTATGTCGCACAGGCCCATTGGCAGGGACGTCCGGTAGTGGCCAAGTTGCTGGTAGGCAGCAAGGCGCAGCGGCATTTCCTGCGTGAGCTGGAAGGTGCCGAACTGATGGCTCGGCAAGGACTGGTCACGCCTGAATTGTTGGTGCAGGGTTTTACTGACGGGCAGGGTGGCTGGCTACTGTTTGACTATCTGGACGGTGCGCATAGCCTCTGGGAGGCCTGGCGCCAGGCAGCTCGCGAGCCGTTGCTGAGTGATGCGCAGCAGACGGTATTGGCCGAGGCGCTGGGTGCGATTGGGCAAATGCATGCTCAGGGCCTGTGGCAGGCCGACCTGCATCTGGACAACCTGCTGCGGCATGAAGGTCGCGTGTATCTGATCGACGGCGGCGGCGTGCGCTGGGAGACGCCAGGGCAGCCGCTGTCACGCGCGCGCGTGCTGGAAAACCTCGGCGTGTTCTTCGCTCAACTGCCGGCCGAGCTGGATCCCTTTCTCGAAGAGCTGCTGATCCACTACCTGCTGGCCAACGGTGAGCATGCGTTGCCGCTGGAGATACTCCGGGCCGAAATAGCCAAGGTGCGGCGTTGGCGTCTTCGTGATTACCTGAAGAAAATCGCACGCGATTGCAGCCTGTTCGCGGCGAGTATCGGCGCTTTCTGTCTGCGCGTGGTGCGTCGCGAGGCCGAGCCCGCGCTACAGCCGCTGCTGGCCGATCTGGACACTCGCATCGAGGCCGGGCACATCTACAAGACTGGCGGCGCCGCCACCGTGGCACGTGTCGAGGTGGACGGTCGGCCTCTGGTCGTCAAGCGTTACAACGTCAAGAACTGGCTGCACTGGCTCAAACGCTTCTGGCGGCCCAGCCGCGCCTGGCATAGCTGGCGCGAAGGCAATCGCCTGCTACTGCTCGGTTTGACCACGCCGACGCCGCTGGCGGTGATCGAACGACGCTGGTGTTGGCTGCGCGGTCGCGCCTACCTGATTACCGACTATTGTGGCGCTCAGGATATAATCGCGCGTTTCGAGGCATACCAGCAGGCAACGCCCCCGGAAACCGAGCTGCTGGCGCTGGATCGATTGTTCGCAGCGATGCTGCGTGAACGCATCAGCCACGGTGATTTCAAGGGGCACAATCTGTTCTGGGATGACGCGCAAGGCGCCTGGTCGCTGATCGACCTGGATGCCATGAGGCAGCATCACAGTACGCGCAGTTTCGCCCGGGCCTATGCCCGCGACCGCGCCCGTTTTCTGCGCAACTGGCCGGCGGATTCCGCTCTGCACCAGTTGCTCGACCAACGTTTACCGCAGGTGCCTGGCACCTGCCCGAATTAGAGGCTTTACCTGTGGCACTGACCATTCTCGGCCTGTCCGGCGCCCTCAGTCACGATCCGTCCGCCGCGCTGTATATCGACGGCAAGCTGATCGCGGCTGTGGAAGAGGAGCGCTTCGTACGCGACAAGCATGCGAAGAACCGCATGCCCTACGAGTCGGCCAAATTCTGCCTGGAGCAAGCCGGGATCAAACCCTCAGATGTCGACGTGGTAGCGATTCCCTTCGCCCCCATCAGCATCTTCGAGAAGGCCCGTTGGCAGTACGCCAAACGCTACGCCTACGCGCCGGATCGCGCTCTTGATGCGATCCTGTTCGGTAACCGCCGTTACAAGCGCTACAAGAAGCGTATCGAGTGGTGCCTGGTGCAACTCGGCTTCGACCTGAAGAAGGTCAAGATCGAGCCGGTCGAACACCACCTGGCGCACGCCTCCAGCGCCTATCACTGCTCGGGCTTCAAGGAGAAGACCGCGATCCTCGGCATCGACGGCAAGGGCGAGTACGCCACGACCTTCTTCGGCTATGGCGAGAACGGCAAGATCCACAAGATCAAGGAATTCTACGATCCGGATTCGCTCGGCGGCCTCTATGGTGCGATCACCGAGTACCTGGGTTTCGAGATGCTCGATGGCGAGTTCAAGGTCATGGGTATGGCGCCCTATGGCGATGCCGCCAAGTACGATTTCTCGCGTCTGGCCAAGTTCGAGAACGGCGAGCTGATCATCAACACCGAATACGCCAACGTCATCGGTTTCCGTCGCTACAAGGAAAACGGCAAGGGCTACTACTTCTCGCCCAAGCTGATCGAATGGCTCGGGCCGAAGCGTGAGGGCGACATCGCTGACGACCCTTACATCCATTACGCTGCCAGCATGCAGGCGCTGTTCGAGAAGCTGGCGCTGCAGATGATGGAGTACTACCTGGGCGACATCCTCAAGGAAACTGGCAAGATCGCCTTCGCTGGCGGCTGCGCGTTGAACGTCAAACTGAACCAGAAGATCATCGCCCGCGATGACGTCAAGGAGCTGTTCGTCCAGCCGGCTTCTGGCGATGCCGGCACCGCCGTCGGCGCTGCCGCCTACGTTTCGCACCAGCGTGGCGTGCCGGTGGAGAAGATGGAGCACGTCTACCTCGGCCCTTCGTACAGCAACGAAGACGTCATCGCTGCCTGCGCCAAGCACCCGAACCAGCCGGTGTTCAAACGTATCGACAACACGGCTGAGCGCATCGCAAAAATCATGGTCGACGGCAACCCGGTAGCCTGGTTCCAGGGCCGCATGGAGTTCGGCCCGCGCGCCTTGGGTGGCCGCTCGATCATCGGCTGCCCGAGTATTCCGGGCGTGGCCGACCGCATCAACGAGCAGATCAAGTTCCGTGAGCGCTGGAGACCCTTCTGCCCGTCCATGCTCGACACCGTGGCAGCGAAGATGCTCAAGGTGGATCACCCGAGCCCGTTCATGACCTTCACCTTCGAGGTGAACGAGGAGTGGAAGGAGCGCGTCAGCGAAGTGGTGCATGAAGACGGCACCTCGCGTGCCCAGGTGCTGGAGCGCCAGTACAATCCGCGCTGGTATGACCTGATGCTGGAGTTGGAGAAGCTCACCGGCAACGGTGTTTCGCTGAACACCTCGCTCAACCGCCGTGGCGAGCCGATGATCTGCTCGCCGACCGACGCGCTTAACATGTTCTACGGCTCGGATCTGCAGTACCTCATTATGGAAGATGTGCTCGTGGTCAAGGACGGCAAGGATTGGTATGACGGCGTCTGAGCAGGCTACTAGCCAATCGCAGCGCTGGGTTCTGCAGTTCTGCCATGGCTATGACGGCCCCTTTATGGATTGTGCACGGCAGTACGCCGTGCTGTTCAGGGATACGCCCTACAAGGTGTGTACGGTCTACCTGACCGGTAAACCAAGTGCCGAGGTCGAGCGTGGTTCGGCCTCGGATGAGGTGATCTTCCTCGATTACTCCAGCGCCCAGGTGCGCGGCCTGAAACTGGGTGCCATCCGCGATTTCCGCCGGATCGCCGCCTCGCGCGACTTCGCCCTGTGCATCGCGCACCGTTTCAAGCCGATCTACGTAGCGCTGCTGGGCAGCAACCTGCCGGTGATTGGCGTGCACCACGCCTTTGGCGACTACAAGCGCCGCTCTCGCCAGCTATTTGCCAACTTCTTTCGCAAGCGCCTGGCGCTGCTCGGCGTCTCCAATGCCGTGCGTGACGACATGCGCGCCTGTCTGCCTGACTGGCCGGCCGAGCGTATCGAGACGCTGTACAACCGTATCGATGTCGAGGCCGTGCAGGCCGAGCAGGTATCCCGCGAGGCTGCCCGTGAGCACCTGAGGCTGCCGCAGGAGGCCTGGGTGGTTGGCAACGTCGGCCGTCTGCATCCGGACAAGGATCAGGCCACGCTGATTCGCGGTTTCGCCCAGGCGTTGCCGCAACTGCCAATTGATAGCCTACTGGCGATCATGGGCAGTGGCCGCCTGGAGGCGCAGCTCAAGGTCTTGGCGGCTGAGTTGGGCATCAGCGAGTCGGTGCGTTTTCTCGGCCAGGTGCCGAGCGGACGGCGCTACTTCAAGGCATTCGATGTATTCGCCCTGACGTCCGATCACGAGCCGTTTGGCATGGTACTGCTGGAGGCGATGGTGGCAGGGGTCGCTGTGCTGGCAACGGAGTCTGGTGGTGCTCCGGAGGTGTTGGGGGTTGCCGAGGCCCTGTTCCCCCTTGGGGATGATGCAGTGCTGAGCGCTCGTCTGATCGAGGCATCCCGGTCCGGCTTTGCTCAGGATGGCGTGACCCAGGTTCAACGCTTTTTCACGGACGCGATTGCGTGTGTGCATTTCTGGTCGCTTCCCAGTGTGCGCCATCTCATTCAGGAGATGGCATGATGCCCGGTCGTGCACCCAGGCAGTTGGTTTATCTAGTCTATGGCGGGAAGCCTGAGTATCACCGGGAGGCCAAATACAGCATTCTCTCGGCTTACTATCACGCGCAGGGAAAGTGTCCCCGGATTCTGCTTTACACCGACGAGCCAGCCCAGTTCACTGACTGGCCGGTGGAGGTGATCGAACTCGATGCGGTCACATTGAAGGAGTGGACCGGGCCAGCGTCATACCTGCACCGGCGCAAGGCAGCGGCCATTCGCGATGCTTTGGCGTATGCCGATCAGAGCATATTCATCGATACCGATACCTTCTTCACGTCCTCGCCGTTGACGCTATTCGAACGCCTGGCGAACGCTCCTTGGCTAGTGGATGAGATCGAAGGTGTGTGGAAAGAGCACAAAGGCAAGGTGCTGCATGATGTGCTGGCGCCTCATCTGGCGGATCGCCATTGTGTGGATCAGAACATGTTGCTGATCAATTCCGGAGTTCTGGGATTCCAGGCGGATGCTTCTAAGATCATGGATAAGACACTGGCGTTGATCGACGAAATGCATCCGATGGCTCCTGACATTCATATCATCGAGCAGTTCGCCGTGGGCGTCGCGGCCAGGCATCTGGGGAGACCGGCTGAGTCTGTCGGTGTGCTCAAGCACTATTTCTCTGGCAAGAACTACTGGCGCCATATCATCGGCGCATTTTTCATGCAGCACGGAGAAAAGTTTTCGGACGAGTTGGTTCAGGCCTCTCATGAGGTTCCGCAGAGCAAGCCCAGGCCTGCTTGGTGGCATCGCCTGAACTTCAGGGTGCGAAGCCTGTTTCTACCTTCTCGGGTTCGTTCCCATGCCAAGCTGGCGTATTACGCGTCGGTTATGCATGCCGACGTCTATGCGGAGGCTTGTGGTCGTGGATATGCAGAAGAGTTGCGACGCAAAGCTATTCCTCAAGGCGCAAGTATAAGTGCGCAGCCGTGGAGCCGAGTATTGAGCAAGCAACATAGACAGCATCTGGCCCAACTGCTGGATATCTCGGAATAGGTACTTAGAGGTTCTTTGCCGAGTGGCTGATGGACCGGATGTGTTAAAGGGGGAGGCCGCATGAGCCGTTGGCCTCATCAAGGTTGTTAGCAGCTTTTTTCGAGGTGTGTCAGTGAACGTTCTTTTCCTGGTCCAGGCTGAGCAGCGAGCGATACTGGATCGGCTGTATGACGGTATCGCTGATGCGTGCAGTAGTTGCGACACTCGTTGGCTGAGCAGCGATGAGCAGGCCAACCTGAAGTGTTACTTCCGCGAGCATGTTGATGTTTCGAGGTATGACCGGATCCTTTTCTTTCTGCGGTTCAAGAAAGAAATGCGTCAATGGCGCTTCATTCGTACCCTGCCCAATGTGGTGATTCTGGAGCACGATGCCTACCAGAACTACATCCCTTGCAAGTACACAGGGAAGTTCAGCATTCACTATCGGCGTATGCCGTGGGTTCGCATCATCAGCTCGGGCGCCCAGGTCAGCAAGCGCCTGCGAGATGAAGGCTTCGATGCCTGTTTCGTGCCCAAGGGATACGACCAGGCCTTGCTCTCTTATCAAGGCCGAACGCGCGACATTGAGCTGGGCTTCGTCGGTAGTACCAAGAGCGTGGCGTACAGCGGTCGCAAGGAACTGCTCGAGGAGCTGGGTCGGCACGAGGATCTGCTCGTGACCAAGACTAAGTCCGGCGAGGAATATTGCGACACCCTGAACCGTATTCGCTTCTTCGTGAGTGCGGATGTAGGGATGGGCGAATACATGATCAAGAACTTCGAGGCCATGGCCTGTGGCTGCGTGCTGCTTGCCTATGATCACGGTGAACTGGAGAGCTCGGCCATCGGATTCGTCGACATGCAGAACGTCGTGCTGTTTCGAACGGTGGAACAGTTGCGGGAAAAACTGGCCCTGCTGCGATCGGATCCGGAACTGGCGCAGCGCATTGCGCAAGCCGGCCGCTCAATGGCAGAAGCGCAGTATGGTTTCAATCAGATCGGTCGCAAGATCGTCGAGGTGATGCAGCCTACGCTCAGGCCCGTTGAGCGACCAGCGGGTTGGTTGGCGTGGCTGGGCTTCTAGTTATTGTTTCCGTGACATCTTTGGCCCGTCGTGCAGTGCACGGCGGCTGTAGTGGTGATGACAATGTTCTTGAATAGGTTGATGGAGAGTGCAGGTGAGTGAATCAGATCAGTTGCCAGGCGACTGTGCAGAGCGAGATTTGCCACTCGTTTCGGTCATCATCGCTTCCTACAATCACGCACCTTATATCGAAGCCAGCATTCGCAGTGTGATGGGGCAGACCTATTCCAATTTCGAACTGCTGGTGGTCGACGATGGCTCCAGTGATGACAGTGTCGAGCGCATCGCTCGCCTTCAAGTGGAATATGGCTTTGATTTCCAGGCTCAACAAAACTGCGGTTTGAGCAGAACGCTCAATGCAGCGATTGTCAGGAGCAAAGGCAGCCTCATCGTGCCTTTTGGCTCTGACGATATCATGCGTCCCCAGCGCTTGGCTGTTCAGGTCGATTACATGCAGGGCAAGCCTGAAGTGGGCATCTGCTCGGCTAATATCGATATCATCGACGCTTCGGGAATGCCGTTGCCGGACAAGGAGCAGAAACAGCGTCGTCTGCCTTTTCGACGTCTGGATTTTGATGACCACTTTCTCGACCTTAAGCCGGGACCGCAGGCGGCTACTCTCATGTTCAGGCGTGAGGCTCTGGAGGTCGTGGGTGGCTTCAATCCGGATATTCGCCTGGAAGACGTGTACATCTGCCTCAGTATTCTCAAGGCAGGGTACGTGATCGATATTCTGCCGGACGTATTGGCGGATTACCGCAAGCACGAGAGCAACACGTATAAGCACTTGCGGTTCATGGTGGAGAACATGCAGAAGACATACGCTTTGTTCTCCGACCACCCCGCCTACGCGGATGTCAGATTGAAATACATGATTTCCATGTTTCTCAAGGCTTCAAGTCGTGACAAGGCCCTCGCGCGCGAGTTGCTGAGCGAGCTGCCAGTGCGCAAGTGGGACGCCAAGGTCATTCGTGGAATTTGGCGCTTACTGTTTTCTTAGTTGACGCTCAGATTGACAAGGCAGATTTTGCAGGTTGGATCTTCACGTATGTGGTGTGAATCGTTGTTCAAGGGATATGTTCGGTACTGGCTGCCGGTTGCGTTGGTATTACTTCTGACAGGAATGTTCTGGATCGGAGAGCGTTCGCTTTATCACAAGCTGTACTATTTGAGCTTCGCCTTGCCGACCCTCATCGTCGCGCTCGTTTGCTGGCGCCGATTCCTTTTTTTGCGGCATGCCCCTTTGTTCTGGCTGTTTGTCGCTTTTTCGGTGTACGTTGCACTCTCACTGGCCTGGTCTGCTGGCAGCGTTGACTACTCCAAGCTCAAGCATCCGCTATACATCTGCATGTTGCTTCTGGGGGTGGCCGCATTGGGCAATGTCGATATGCGGCGTCTGGTGCTTTCTGTCGGTATAGGCGGCGGTGTTGCAGCTCTCGCTGCACTAGTTAGTATCGTCATGTTTCTTAGCGAAAACCGGGAGTATGCGCGTCTAGAAGGCTACGGTGCCTTGTATAACCCGTTATTGACTTCACATGTATACGGTTTTTTTGCGACCCTCTGGCTGGGGGCGCTCATGAGTTCTGCGAGACAATGGCCACTGAAACTCATGATGCTGGTTCCCTTGGTCCTGCTGCTGTTTCTAACAGGTTCGCGGACACCCTTCATGGCCTTGTTCGCATGTGTTGTCTGGTTGCTGGTCATGGTCGCCGATAAGCGTGGGCTTTGGCTTGTGCTGGCATTAACTTGTATCGGTTTGACGGGGGTGTGGTTTTTCGGCGCAGACTTGCTGGACAGGGGGCTTTCCTATCGCCCGTTCATTTGGGCTGAGACGTGGAAGCAAATCATGCCGGCTCTCTGGCTTGGCCATGGTTATGACACAGGCATTGATATCGTACTGCCGGACGGTGCGAATACGTTACTGGCGGACCCCCATAATCTGACGTTGGGTGTCATATATCAGACCGGTTTAGTTGGGGGCGCACTTTGGCTGACCCTATACTCGTACAGCCTGCTCAGTGCTTGGCGCATGCGTGGGTCTGGTCTGGTGTTGATCAGCTCTACTCTGCTGGTCTACGGTTTTGTGGCCGGAATGACCGAGGGGGGCTCCTTCATGTCGAGGCCCAAGGAACACTGGTTCCTGATATGGATTCCTATCGCTATTCATCTAGCCGTGCTGTGCAAGGTGTCGAAAGCGCCTAAGGCTGCTACACCAGAGGTCACATCTGGCGCCTAGGGCGCCAGAACTTTTTCGCACAGGGCGTCGAATGGAAATCCTGTGATAAGGCCGTTATGTTTGAGGTAGCGCTCGAAATGGGCCAGGTTACGGCTTGCCTTGTTGTGCGACAGTGCGCGTGACTGGAATGCCAGGTCTGCGATGTCGATGAGACCGAGCGTGCCGCTGGGTGTCAAAACGATATTGCCCAGATGCATCGAGCGGAAGTAGATCCCTTTTCTGTGCAGGTTCCTGAAGAATCCGGCGAGCTGTTCGAGCAAGGCAGAATCCATTCCCTGCTCCTGTGCATAGACCGATTTCAGCGTCGTTCCAGCCAGTGCTCTGTAGCGAACGGCAGTCCATCCGGCGTTTGGGAGTCTGAAGAGCTGCAGCGGCGTAATCGTTGGGATATCAAGACGTTTAAGCTGCTCTGCATTCCGCCAGAAACGCACCGAGTAAGGGGTGAGCAAGGCAGAGGAAAGAAGACGTTTTCGCCTGAAGAGCTTCAGGTAGTCACCATTGTCGAACAGGTAGACCTTGGGTCCGTAGCTGTCTTCCTCAACACTCTGGGCATTGGCTACCAGTTGTTCAAAGTCCGTGTGCGACAAGGATTGCATGGATGGTATGGTCATATAGGCAGGGTGTGTATTTCAGTTCTTGCGCAGGGTAGAGTCATTCAGGGGAGCACTGCCCAGGGAGCGCAGCTTGCAGAGATGTTGAGTCAGATCGCGATGAAGTTAGCCTGTCAGAGTACGCAAAACAGGGTGGTTCAGCCACCGATTTAATGATTGCGTATTGAGCCTGTGACCCTTTCGTCGCTCGGCATTTTCAAGTGCTTTTCCCACCAGACGGTGGCGCAGGCACGGTCGAATTCGTTCGAGTAGCGATAGCAGGTGTAGAGTGACTCGCGTGGGAACTGACGTTGCTCTGCGGGTAGAGCTAGTGTGGCAATCTTCTGTAAGCCGCGTAATGGCTGCGGCGGACGAGGCAAGTGTGTCGTGACATTACGAATGTCGCCAAGTGCTTTGTCACTGATCAGGGAATGTTGGTGCTTCTCGTACCACGCGCTGATCTTGGCTCTGAACTGAGACTTGCTACTCCAATAGTGATGCAGCAGGTCTGGATACTGCTCCAGCTTGAGGTGTCCATGGGCTGCTACTGCGAGGCAGATTTCCTCGAGCGAGTAAATGTCGCGAGCCGCTGTATGCAGTTCATCCATTTATGTGTGCATCATCCGATTGTAGGCCTATCACGCCGGAGTTCGTCTGGCGCAGTGATGAGTCCAACAGGCTCTTTCCATGCAGGGCTGCTCTGAATGTTTCCGGGTGGTCGCTGCCGATAAGCGGCGAACCGATTTTGTTGCACAGTAACTGGCCGGATCTGATGCGTTCGAATAGCTTCTAGGGAGAGGCTTGGAAGAACGTATCGGTGTCCACGAGTACTGAGGTTCTGTATTCGCGTAGGACTTGCAACAGAGCTGCGTGTTTGATGCAGAAGCGGTAGTTGTTTGGGCCGCTCCGGTGTATTTTCTATGGGGGCCACTATCACCGGAAGGTCTGTATTGAGCTCAGGGCTATCGGTAAATACCCGGATATCCCAGTTGCGATTAGTGCTTCGGCTAAGAGATGAGGCGATGCTGAATATCGCTTCGCGCTGGTAAATTTCTGCACCAAAGGCTAGGTAGGTCAGTTGTTTTCGATGGTTCATATCGTTCTGCCTGGGGCGTCGGCTTGACGTCTCTGGCCTCTATCTTGGGTTGAAACATGTCGTGTTGGTTGCGCTTTGATGCTCGACTACACCATGCGCGTCAGCGGGAAACTTCCGTAGCGCATAGAGTTCTTGGCGTACTGGGCTGGTACAATCCGCCCCTTGCTAATCCTGCCAGTGCGTGAGGCGAGCCGAATGGCCAATTCCAACCAGCAATCCAGCATGAAGGTGTATCTGCGATTGCTGCGCTACGTGGTTCCATACTGGGGCCTTTTCACCATCAGTCTTTTGGGCTTCCTGATCTTCGCCTCAACCCAGCCGATGCTGGGCTACATCCTCAAGTATTTCGTCGATGGGCTGTCCAATCCCGAGGCTAGTCTCTTCGCTGGTGTGCCCTGGCTGTTGGAAAATGCTCCCTGGCTTGCGCACCTGAAGCTGCTGCAGGCCGTGCCATTGCTGATTGTGTTGATTGCATTGTGGCAGGGTATTGGCTCTTTCCTCGGCAATTACTACCTGGCCAAGGTCTCTATGGGGCTGGTGCAGGATCTGCGTATTGCACTGTTCAACAACCTGCTGACCCTGCCCAACCGCTACTTCGATAACCACAACTCCGGTCATCTGATCTCGCGTATCACTTACAACGTGACCATGGTCACCGGTGCAGCCACCGATGCGATCAAGGTTGTCGTTCGCGAGGGGATGACGGTGATCTTCCTGTTCGCC
Source organism: Pseudomonas sp. YY-1 (assembly GCF_002843095.1). NCBI lineage: Bacteria > Pseudomonadati > Pseudomonadota > Gammaproteobacteria > Pseudomonadales > Pseudomonadaceae > Pseudomonas > Pseudomonas sp. YY-1. Next base: position 290,919 of record NZ_PJLX01000006.1, read on the forward strand.
ACTCTGCTGTGGATGAACTGGAAGTTGACGCTGGTGATGGTAGCGATTCTTCCGATCATCGGCCTGATGGTCACCAGTACCAGCAAGAAATTCCGTAAGCAGAGCAAAAAGATCCAGACCAGTATGGGTGATGTCACTCACGTCACGTCTGAAAGCATCCAAGGCTACCGTGTAGTGCGCAGCTTCGGTGGCGAAGACTATGAGAAGCAGCGCTTCTTCGACGCTAGTGAAGAGAACAAGAGCAAGCAGCTCAAGATGGTGCGCACCGGCGCTGTCTATACGCCTTCACTGCAGCTGGTGATCTACAGTGCCATGGCCGTGCTGATGTTTCTTGTCCTGTGGTTGCGCGGTGATGCCTCGGCGGGGGATCTGGTCGCCTACATCACTCTGGCGGGTCTACTACCCAAGCCGATCCGCCAACTGTCCGAGGTCAGTTCGACCATACAGAAAGGTGTGGCGGGTGCCGAGAGCATTTTCGAGCAGCTTGACGAGGAGCCGGAAGTCGACTGCGGCACTCAGGAGCGCGAGCGCATCAACGGCCGACTGGAAGTTAAGGCGCTGAGTTTCAGCTACCCCGGCTCGGAAAAACCCGTTCTGAACAATATTTCCTTCGTCGCTGAACCGGGTCAGATGGTGGCACTGGTCGGGCGTTCCGGTAGCGGCAAGTCGACCCTGGCCAACCTGATTCCGCGTTTCTATCACCATGAGCAGGGCAGCATCCTGCTCGATGGGGTGGATGTGGAGGATTACACCCTGCGCAACCTGCGCCGGCACATTGCTCTGGTCACCCAGCACGTCACCCTGTTCAACGACACGGTGCGTAATAACATCGCCTATGGCGATCTGGTCGGCGCTCCGCTCGAAGCCGTTCAGCAGGCGGCGGGCGATGCCTATGCCGCCGAGTTCATCGAGAAGATGCCGCAAGGCTATGACACCCTGGTTGGCGAGAACGGCGTGCTGCTGTCCGGTGGTCAGCGCCAGCGCCTGGCTATCGCCCGCGCGCTGCTCAAGGATGCGCCTGTGCTGATTCTCGACGAGGCCACCTCGGCGTTGGATACCGAATCCGAGCGACACATCCAGGCCGCCCTGGACCAGGTGATGCAGGGCCGTACCACGTTGGTGATCGCTCATCGCCTGACCACCATCGAAAAGGCCGACCTGATTCTGGTGATGGATCAGGGGCAGATCGTCGAGCGCGGCAGCCATGCCGAGTTGCTGGCACAGAACGGCTACTACGCGCGGCTGCATGCCAAGCAGTTCGAGGATGGCAGCCAGCCCGCTGCGGTCGAGCAGGACATCTGATGCTTAGCCGTCTGCAATTCTGGCGTGAGCGCGGCTGGACGCCGATTAGCGCCACCGATTATGCCGAGGCCTGGTCGCGTTTCGGCGGTAGCGTCGCCACCCACCCTGCAGTGGTGGCGCGTCTGGCTGATCTGGCTAGCATTCCCGTGCGCTACCTGGGTTGGTTGGTCGATGGCCAATTGAGCGCGGCGATGCCGACTTGGGGCCGATACTTGGCGCTGTCCAAGGATGTGCTGAAGCAGCAGGGGCGGCGTGGGCTCTTCGATCTGGGTAATGCCGAGATCATTCTGCCCATCGCCAACGGTCTGAAAGTGCCGGTGCAGCACTCCATGCGCTACGTTTCCGAGCTCAACGCCGCACAGGTCACCCCGCTGCGCGAGCAGCCCGAGGGGCTGGCATTGGCTCGCGAGCCCGAGCAATACAGCAAGAAATTTCGCTACAACCAGCGCCGCGAACAGCGCCTGCTGGAGGAGGCGGGCGGGGTGATCCGGCCGATGCTGGATCTGACGGCGCAGGAGCAGGCGCGCATCTACGCTGATCTGTTTCAGCGTCGCTGGGGCTTTGAGGCCACCGGCAAAGCGCATCTGGTCGAGGTGTTCAGCCGCCTGCGCGAGTTCATGACCGGCTCGCTGATCTATCTGAATGACGAACCCGTGGCGATCCAGGTGCTCTATCGGGTCGAGGCGCCGCAGTGGGTCAGCCTGGAGTACATCAACGGCGGCGTTGACCCGCAACAACGCGAGTTCAGCCCCGGCAGCGTGCTCAGCTTCGTCAACACGCAAAGCGAGTGGGAGCAGGCGCGGGCGCTGGGCAAACCACTGCGTTATTCGTTCGGTCGCGCCGACCGCGAATATAAGGATCGCTGGTGCAACCGGGTACCGGTCTATCAGGTGTGAGCGCATGAACGGACGCAAGCAACAGCTGCTCAAGCAGCATCGGCGCAACAAGCGCATCGCCCTATTGTTGGCGCTGTTGGCGTTGCTGGCGCTCGGTGTTTTCGTCGCCTGGTGGCTACCGCCTCTGTTGCTGGTACTTGGTTGGGTGGCGCACGAGGCTTGGTTCGCCGACCACCTGTTCTATTCGCCGCGCGACGATTACCGCTACGACTTCCCCGATGATTGCCTCAGCGTACCGGCACGTATCGAGCAGGGCGCACTGCAGGTCGAGGTGGACCTCGTCGGTTACGACACGCTGATTCTCGAGTTGAGCCTAGCCGCGACCTGGCTGGGACGTTGGGTCGATCCGTATGTGCGTCTGGGCGATGACCGCCAGGATTTTGAGCGTGGCGTGGCTGGGCGCCGCTACCTCAATGTCTCTGGGCAGTCGGTGCGAGGGCTGAGCATCGTCCCTCGCTTCTGCCGTATCGTGGGCGAATTGCGCGTGCATGCCATGCGCAGCCCCGACTTTACCGCGCAGCGCATGCTGATCATCGCGCCACATGCTGACGATGCCGAGCTGGCGGCCTTTGGTCAGTACAGTCGCTCGTCCGAGACCGCCATCGTCACCCTGACCCAAGGTGAGATCGAGGCCGAAAACTATCAGCGCCTCGGCCTGGACAAGGCCGCTGCCGCCCGTCTGAAAGGCCGGCTGCGCTCCTGGGACAGCCTGGCCGCGCCGCTTTGGGGCGGCGTACCGCAGCATCGCTGCGTGCAGCTCGGCTACTACTGCCTGCAGCTGCCCGCCATGGCCGAGCAACCGCAAGTGCCCTTTGGCTCACGCGAATCGGGGGAAAGCGATGTGCGCCCTGTGCGCCGTCACAATCCGCTGCCGCTACCGGCCGACACCGATGGTCAGCCGACCTGGAATAACCTGATCGCCGACCTAGTAGCTGTGATCGAGCATTACCGCCCCGAAGTGTTGCTGACGCCGCACCCGGAGTTGGACCCGCATCACGATCATGTCGCCAGCACCCGTGCCGTGCTCGAAGCCTGCGAGCGCAGCGGCTGGAAGCCGAAAGCCCTGTTGCTCTACGCCAATCACCTGAATGACAACGACCGTTGGCCCATGGGCCCGGCGGGTAATGGCATCGCCTTGCCGCCGGCGATAAACGCGCTGCCGGCCGACCGCCTGTGGAGCCCGACGCTGGATGCTGAACGGCAGTTGGACAAGGCCATGGCGCTGGGCCTGCAGCATGACCTGCAAGGCCCGCTGCCGCTGAAAAGACGCCTGCGCCGCCTGATTCAGTGGGCGTTGGCCGGGCGCCGCTGGCCCGCCACGGGCGAGGACGAGTTCTTCCGTAAGGCCGTGCGCCGACATGAGCTGTTCTGGGTTCGCCCGCTCTGAGCTGCCCGCCGTATTCGCCATGCTATGATTTTTCCCGTTTTTCTCCCCTTCTGGAGCTGCCATGAAACTATCCATGCCCCGCTATGACCAAGCCACCGTTCTGGTGGTGGGCGATGTGATGCTCGATCGCTACTGGCATGGCGGCACCTCGCGGATTTCTCCCGAAGCCCCGGTGCCCGTGGTGCGTGTCGACCAGATCGAGGACCGCCCAGGTGGTGCTGCCAACGTGGCACTGAATATCGCGGCGCTCGGTGCGCGGGCGCTGCTGGTTGGCGTCACGGGTGAGGACGAAGCCGCCGACAGCCTCAGCGACAGCCTGCAGGGCGTGGGGGTGGAAACCCATTTCCAGCGTATCGATGACCAGCCCACCATCGTCAAGCTGCGGGTGATGAGCCGCCACCAGCAGTTGCTGCGCATGGACTTCGAGGAACCGTTCAGAACCGACACCGCCGCTCTGGCGCGTGAGGTCGATGCACTGCTCGATGGGGTCAAGGTGCTGGTGCTGTCGGACTATGGTAAGGGGGTGCTGCAGAACCATCAGGTACTGATCCAGGCGGCGCGTAACAAGGGCATTGCGGTGCTGGCCGATCCCAAGGGCAAGGACTTTTCCATCTACCGTGGTGCCAGCCTGATCACGCCTAACCTGCACGAGTTCGAGCTGATCGTCGGCGGTTGTGCCGATGAGGCCGAGTTGGTCAGCAAAGGCGCCAAGCTGATGCGCGAGCTGGAGTTGGGCGCTTTATTGGTGACCCGTGGCGAGCACGGCATGACCCTGCTGCGCCCGGAGCATGCGCCACTGCACCTGCCGGCCCGTGCCCGAGAGGTGTTCGACGTCACTGGTGCTGGCGACACGGTGATTTCCACCTTGGCCGCCTCCATCGCGGCGGGCGAGGAGCTGCCGCTGGCAGTGGCCCTGGCCAACCTGGCCGCTGGCATCGTGGTCGGCAAGCTGGGCACTGCAGCCATCAGCGCACCCGAGCTGCGTCGTGCGGTGCAGCGCGAAGAAGGTTCCGAGCGTGGCGTACTGAGTCTGGATCAATTGCTGATCGCCATTGAAGACGCCCGCGCCCATGGAGAGAAGATCGTCTTCACCAATGGTTGTTTCGATATCCTTCACGCCGGTCACGTGACCTACCTGGAGCAGGCGCGCGCGCAGGGCGATCGCCTGATCGTGGCGATCAACGACGACGCCTCGGTCAGCCGCCTGAAAGGCCCCGGCCGCCCTATCAACGCGGTCGACCGTCGTATGGCGGTGCTCGCTGGCCTGGGGGCGGTGGACTGGGTTGTGAGCTTCAGTGAAGACACGCCCGAGCGCCTGCTCAAGCAGGTGCAGCCGGATGTGCTGGTCAAGGGCGGTGACTATGGTGTCGACCAAGTGGTCGGTGCCGACATCGTCCAGGCCTATGGCGGCGAAGTACGCGTACTTGGTCTGGTGGAGAACAGCTCCACCACAGCAATCGTCGAGAAGATTCGCAGCAAGTGAACGCGGACTGAGCAAGGCGCGAGTCGTGCTCGGTCTATTCGTTTCCAGTCATGGCTCGACCCGATTGTCGCCGGGCTGTAGTCATAGTGACTGCCGGCCCTGACTTCACCCTCGATTGCATCCCTCGTACTGAAGAGATGCCATGATCGTCGATGTGATGATCATCCGGCACCAGCACCTCCTGTGTGGGGGAGTTAGGCTGCTTTGCTGACGATCTTCTGCCTTGATGTATCCCATAAACGACAATGCCCCCATCGACCGATGGAGGCATTGTCTCTGGCTTGGATACAGACTACTCGGTTTTTACACAGTCTGAATTGCGGGCTTTTTGTTTAGAAGCGGAAGACTTCCGTATCGATCTTGATGGGTTCTGCCACTGGAATCTTCGGCCCGGCGGCAGGCTCCTGCGGCTTGGCTTTGGCGATCGGGGTCTTCTTGCGCGGCGGCTCAGGCGTGGGCTCAGCCGCTGCGATGGGCTGGATGGCCACCGCCAGTTCCGCGGCCAGGCGTTGCAGCAGGGCGCTCTGCGCCTTGACCTGTTCAGCCAGAGGCCCGTTGTGCGGCTCTTCCAGGCGAATCAGGCGGCTGTCGCGCAGTTGTCCACGACGGTCGAGCAGGCGCCATTGCGCTTCCAGTACAGCTGGCTGGGTTGGCCCGGAGTCCAGGCGCGTAATGGTCAGCATGACTTGCGCGTCGGCACTGAAGCCCGGGGCCGACGGGGCCAGCACCAGGCGCTGGCTGTCCAGACGCCAGGCCAACTGGCGCAGCATCTGCTGATCGATGTCGTTGGCCAGGCCGCTGGCCCAGCGCGCATCCTGAGCCGCGACCAGGCTGCCGTCTGCCTGGCGTTGCAGCAGATTCTGCTGGCGCAGGTAATCTGCCACGCTGATCGGACCGACCAGTACGGTTACACCGTTGTCCTTGGTCGGCGTTACGGCACTCCCGCTATCGAGTTGGTAAAGAGGCACCGGCTTCTGCTGCAGCAGGCTGCAACCGCTCAATACGAGCAGTGTGGTCAAAAGCAGGGCCACAGGGCGTACTACAATCATCATCAATCCCAGGCAGCCGCTTTTGGGGCAGCTGCACATCGAACCCATATCATTCAAGGGGTCATTCGCGCATGACCCGGGGCGCGTATCATCCGTCAAACCGCGCCACGACTCCAGCCTTGCCTGCTGGCTGGTAGCGCGGATATCCCGGACGAACGGGGCGTGTTGCCGACGCTATTCCACCAGCAGCTGGTCGACGCGCTGGAAGCCTCGCGGCAGCTTGTTACCGCGGCGGCCGCGCTCGCCCTTGTAGTGCTCGAGGTCGTCGGCTTTCAGTGTCAGGGTACGCTTCCCGGCCTGCAAAACCAAACTGGCGCCGCTGGGCAGCACGGCCAGATCGGTCAGATATTCCTCACGCGAGGCTACGCGCTCGCCGGGAATGCCGATGATCTTGTTGCCCTTGCCTTTACCCAGTTGTGGCAGATCGGTGACCTTGAACAGCAGCAGGCGACCTTCGGTAGTCACCGCGGCCAACCAGTCGTCGTCCAGGTTACTGACTGGCTTGGGTGCGACCACCTTGGCGCCGTTGGGTAGAGTCAGCAGCGCCTTGCCCGCCTTGTTCTTGGCTTGCAGATCCTCACCCTTGACCACGAAACCGTAACCAGCGTCGGAGGCGATCACGTACAGGGCGCTGTCTTCCGGCAGCATCACGCATTCGAAGGTCGCCCCTGGTGGTGGCGTCAGACGACCGGTCAGCGGTTCGCCCTGGCCGCGAGCCGACGGCAGGCTGTGGGCGGCGAGCGAATAGCTCCTGCCTGTGGAGTCGATAAACACCGCGTACTGGTTCGAACGCCCCGGCGCGGCGGCCTTGAAACCGTCGCCAGCCTTGTACGACAGGCCGGTGGCGTCGATGTCGTGACCCTTGGCGCAGCGAACCCAACCTTTTTCCGAGAGCACCACGGTGACCGGCTCGGTCGGCATCAGCTCGGTTTCCGAGAGGGCCTTGGCCTCGGCGCGGGCGACGATCGGCGAGCGGCGGTCATCGCCGTACTTCTCGGCGTCTTCGATGATCTCCTTGCGTACCAGCTTCTTCAGCTTGGCTTCGCTGCCGAGCAGAGCCAGCAGCTTCTCGCGCTCCTTGGCCAGCTCGTCCTGCTCGCCTCGGATCTTCATTTCTTCCAGGCGAGCCAATTGGCGCAGGCGAGTGTCGAGGATGTAGTCGGCCTGCACATCGGTGAGACCGAAGGTTTCCATCAGCACCGGCTTGGGGGAATCCTCGGTGCGGATGATGCGGATCACCTCGTCGAGGTTGAGGAAGGCAATCAACAAACCTTCCAACAGGTGCAGGCGCTTTTCCACCTTGTCCAGGCGGAACTGCAGGCGACGACGTACGGTACCGACGCGGTACACCAGCCACTCGCTGAGCAGGGTGCGCAGGTCCTTGACCTGCGGCTTGCCATCGAGGCCGATGACGTTGGTGTTGACCCGGTAGCTGGACTCCAGGTCGGTGGTGGCGAACAGGTGGGTCATCAGTTCGTCGGCATCGACGCGGTTGGAGCGCGGGATGATGACGATGCGGCACGGGTTCTCGTGGTCCGACTCATCGCGCAGGTCAGCGACCATCGGCAGCTTCTTGGCCTGCATTTGTGCCGCGATCTGCTCCAGCACCTTGGACCCGGAGACCTGATGCGGCAGGGCGGTGACGACGATGTCGCCGTCCTCGACACTGTACACGGCGCGCATGCGCACCGAGCCGCGGCCGGTTTCGTAAATCTTCAGCAGGTCGGCCTTGGGCGTGATGACTTCGGCTTCGGTGGGGAAGTCCGGGCCCTGGATATGCTCGCAGAGTTGCTCGACCTTGGCGCTCGGCTCATCCAGTAGACGCACGCAGGCCGCGGCCACTTCGCGCAAGTTGTGCGGCGGTACGTCGGTGGCCATGCCCACGGCGATGCCGGTGGTGCCGTTGAGCAGCAGGTTGGGCAGGCGCGCCGGCAGCGTCGCCGGCTCGTTCATGGTGCCGTCGAAGTTCGGCACCCAGTCGACCGTGCCCTGGCCCAGTTCGGACAGCAACACTTCCGAGTAACGCGACAGGCGTGCCTCGGTGTAGCGCATGGCAGCGAAAGATTTGGGATCGTCCGGCGCACCCCAGTTGCCCTGGCCGTCGACCAGTGTGTAGCGGTAGCTGAACGGCTGCGCCATCAGCACCATCGCTTCATAGCAGGCGCTGTCACCGTGCGGGTGGAACTTGCCGAGCACGTCACCGACGGTCCGCGCCGACTTCTTGTGCTTGGAGTCGGCGTCCAGGCCCAACTCGCTCATGGCGTAGACGATACGGCGCTGCACGGGTTTCAGGCCGTCGCCGATGTGCGGCAGGGCGCGGTCCATGATCACGTACATGGAGTAGTTGAGATAAGCCTGCTCGGTGAAGTCGGCGAGTGACCGGCGTTCAACGCCTTCCAGGCTCAAATCGAGGGATTCGCTCATGCGGGCCTCATTGCAAGGTTGATTGGCGCAGCACCAGGGTGCCGCCCTTCTGACTGAATTCGAGTTGTTTCAGGGCGCTCATGCCCAGCAGCACGTCGTCGCCGTCCATGCCGGGGGCGATCAGTGCGGCGACATCACGTAGTTCGATATCGCCCAGGCGCAGGCTGTCCAAGCGCGTGCGATGGCCGGTGGCGCGGCCGTTGGCGGTGCTGATGATGATCGGCGCGCCGCGTTGCAGGCCGAGCCGCTCGGCCACCGCGCTGGGGATCGCGACCTGCGTGGCGCCGGTATCGAGCAGGAAGGTCACGTCCTGCCCATCGATCTGGCCATTGACCACGTAATGTCCCTGACGGCTGCTAGCCAGGCTGACTTCGACGAAGCCATCGCCATGTAGCGATTGCGGCGCCTGGTTGGGATTGCGCTGGCGATCTTCCCAGTTGCCGAAGAAATGCGTGGCCAGCAGCAGGCCGGCACCCCAGGCTAGCACCCACATCACGCGTCCGGCACGGCGGCCGGGCGTCTGCTCGCTCACGGGCGCCGGCTCCAGCCGCCCTTGGGCGCTGCGAAACGCCAGACAATGGGGCGTTCTTCACCATCGGCGCGGGTCTGGCTGCCGTTGTCGACGCCGATCCAGGCGCCGTCCTTGTCGATCCACAGCGCTTCGGCCATGCCGTAGTTGGGCGTATAGCGGCGTGGCTCGGTCAGTGCCTCGGCTGCGAATGACCAGCAGATATCCGCAATGCCGTCGCTCAGCGTGCGGCGGCATATACGGTGAGCCTGGCGTTCCAGGGTGAAGAGTTTCTCGCCGAAATAGGCCAGGCCGGAGAAGTCGCGAGGGGCCGAATGGCCGCCAAGGGCTTCCGGGGAGGGTTCATCACCGCTTTCGCTGGTCAGCACGCAGCCGCCTGTGCAGCGCCAGCTGCTTCCGCGCCGATGCAATACGGTCAGGCCGCGACGACGTTGTTCCGCTGCCAGCCACAGGCGTTCGCCTGCCGGGTCGATGGCGATGCCTTCGAACCCCTGGTTGAAATGCAGCAGCATGCCGCTGGCGCGCGCTTGGCGTACCAGGCTGCTCGGCAAGTTGAGCCACTGTGCGTTGCCGTTGCTGCTGACCTGCAACACGGCGGCACGGGTTTCACTGACCAGGTAACGGTTGCCCTGCGCATCGCACGACAAGCCTTCGAAATCCAACTTGCCGCCGCGTACCAGGCCCGCCGCCCAGTTGCGCATGCGCAGCCCCCAGGGCAGGGTGTTCTCGGGTGGTTCAGGGGCGACGAAGGTTTCTGCCTCGGCGCGCAGCAGGCCCTCCTCACGATGCAGTTGGTAGATACGGTCGTCGTCGCGGTCGGACACCGCCCACAACGTGTCGCCGCACAGGGCCAGGCCCGACAGATTGCCGCTGGGCATTTCCGTCACCGGGTACTCAGCCTGCAACTTCAGTTCTTCCAGCACCACTGGCTCGGCGTGTGCGACGCCGGCCAACAGACCGAGTGCAAGGAGGTGGTTGCGCATCAGGCCAGTACCTCGGCCAGGTTGCCCTTGGTTTCCAGCCAGCTCTTGCGATCACTGGCGCGCTTCTTCGCCAGCAGCATGTCCATCACTTCGCGTGTGCCTTCGAAATCATCCAGAGTCAGCTGCACCAGGCGCCGGGTGTTCGGGTCCATGGTGGTTTCGCGCAGTTGCGGCGGGTTCATCTCGCCGAGGCCCTTGAAGCGGGTGACCTGCGGTTTGCCGCGGCGCTTCTCGGCCACCAGGCGGTCAAGGATACCGTCGCGCTCGGCGTCGTCCAGGGCGTAGAAGATCTCCTTGCCCAGGTCGATGCGGTACAGCGGCGGCATGGCCACATAAACGTGACCGGCATCCACCAGCGGACGGAAGTGACGGACGAACAGGGCGCAGAGCAGGGTGGCGATGTGCAGGCCATCGGAGTCGGCGTCGGCGAGGATGCAGATCTTGCCGTAGCGCAGCTGGCTCAGATCGTTCGAACCCGGATCGATGCCGATGGCGACGGCGATATCGTGTACTTCCTGCGAAGCCAGCACTTCGCTGCCATCGACTTCCCAGGTGTTCAGGATCTTGCCGCGCAGCGGCATGATGGCCTGGAATTCTTTGTCGCGCGCCTGCTTGGCGCTGCCGCCGGCTGAGTCACCCTCGACCAGGAACAGCTCGCAGCGCAGCGGGTTCTGCCCCGCGCAGTCGGCCAGCTTGCCGGGCAGTGCCGGGCCCTGGGTGATCTTCTTGCGTTCGACCTTCTTGCCCGCCTTGAGGCGGCGGCCGGCGTTGCTGATGGCCAGTTCGGCCAATGCCAGGCCGGTTTCCGGGTTGGCGTTGAGCCACAGGCTGAAAGCATCTTTGACCACGCCGGAGACGAACGCGGCGGCCTCGCGGGAGGACAGGCGTTCCTTGGTCTGGCCAGAGAACTGCGCGTCCTGCATCTTCATTGAGAGGACGAAGGCGATGCGCTCCCAGACGTCTTCCGGTGCCAGCTTGACGCCGCGCGGCAGCAGGTTGCGGAACTCGCAGAACTCACGCATGGCATCCAGCAGGCCCTGACGCAGACCGTTGACGTGGGTGCCGCCCTGCGCGGTGGGGATCAGGTTGACGTAGCTTTCCTGCACCGCGTCGCCGCCCTCCGGCAGCCACAGCAGGGCCCAGTCCACCGCCTCCTTGTTGCCAGCCAGGGCGCCGCAGAAGGGCTCGACGGGCAGGCGTTCGAATTCGCTGACGGCGTCGACCAGGTAGGAGCGCAAGCCATCTTCGTAATGCCACTCGACTTTCTCGCCAGCGGCCTTGTCCTCGAAGGTCACCGACAGGCCCGGGCACAGCACGGCCTTGGCCTTGAGCACATGCTTGAGGCGGCTGACCGAGAATTTGAAGGAGTCGAAATACTTGGCGTCCGGCCAGAAATGCACGCTGGTGCCGGTATTGCGTTTGCCGACCGTACCGATGACTTCCAGGTCGCTGGCCTTGAAGCCATCGGCGAAGCTCATCTGGTACTCGTTGCCATCACGCTTGACGGTGACCACCACGCGCGTCGAGAGGGCGTTGACCACGCTGATACCGACGCCGTGCAGGCCGCCAGAGAACTGGTAGTTCTTGTTGCTGAACTTGCCGCCGGCGTGCAGCTTGGTGAGGATCAGCTCGACACCTGGCACGCCTTCTTCCGGGTGGATATCCACCGGCATGCCGCGGCCGTCGTCGATCACTTCCAGCGAGTTGTCGTCGTGGAGGATCACCTGGATGGTCTTGGCGTGCCCGGCCAGGGCTTCGTCGACGCTGTTGTCGATCACTTCCTGAGCCAGGTGGTTGGGGCGCGTGGTGTCGGTGTACATGCCCGGGCGCTTGCGCACCGGGTCGAGGCCGGAAAGGACTTCGATGGCGTCTGCGTTATAGGCGTTCTGCTGGGCCATAGGGTCTCTTGTTCGTCAATTGAATGCGGAAAAGTCGGTATCACGCCAGAGTGTGGCGTTAATACCGGCAAAAGCGAAGAGGGTCGGCAGGCGTTCGGCAAAACCTTGGAAACCGTGGTCGCCACCGGCCTGGATGCGCAGGGCGCAGCCGCGGTAGTAACGCTCGGCGTCGCGGTAGTCGAGGGTCTCGTCGCCGGTCTGCAGCCAGACCTGGTAGCGCGCAGGGGCACGCGGTGCCGGGGCTTCGAGTTCGGCCAGGGCGTGAACGTGATCCTCGGTAAGATCCCAGGTCTCGTCGCTGTAGTAGTTCTTTTGCGGGCCCAGGTAGCCGTCGAAGCGCAGGTGTGGCTGCACGGCCGGGTTGATCAGCAGCGCCTTGAGCCCGTGCTGCTCGGCCAGGTAAGTGGCGTAATAGCCGCCCAGGGAGCTGCCTACCAGCAGCGGCGCGCCGAGTTCGCTGATCAGCGCCTGCAACTGCGCCATGGCCTGGCGTGGATGATGGTGCAGGGCCGGTACGCGCAACTGATTTTCCAGGCCAAGATGGGCCATGGCGCTGCTCAACTGGCTGGCCTTGTGCGAGGCTGGCGAGCTGTTCAGGCCGTGTATATAGAGGATGGATGCGGTCATGGAGCGGGAGGCTACTCGTCCGGGGCCTCAAGCTGCAAGCTTCAAGCTGATTGGGGGTATGTCAGTAACCCTTGACGCTGTAGTCCACTTCGAAATCAATGCCGGTGACGCGCGACACGCCGGTGTCCAGCTTGCCGTCGGCATGCAGGCACAGCCAGCGATAGCCGGGGGCATCGCTGCCCACCTGAAACTCCTCGCTGCCCGGTGCGAACTGTACGCAGGTCGAGGGCGAGGCGAGCAGGCGCAGGCTATTGCGCATCTGGTCGAACTCCTGGTGGATATGCCCCCAGAGCACGGCCCGCGCCTGCGGGTAACGTTCAAGGATGGCGAACAGCGCGTCGGCGTTACGCAAGCCTATGGGCTCCATCCACTTGCAGCCGATGGATACCGGGTGGTGATGCAGGCAGATCAGGTGATGGCGCTGCGGTGCTTCGCTGAGGGCGCGTTCGAGTAGTTCGAGTTGGCTGTCGGCAAGAAAACCGGGCACGGCGCCCGGAATCGAGGAGTCGAGTAGGGTAATGCGCCAAGCCCCGAGGTCGATTACCGGCTCCAGTAACTCGCTGTCTTTGCAGGCAGCCTGCATCGGCGGGGTTTCATCGTGGTTGCCCGCCAGCCAGCGAGCCGGGGCGGCAATGGCCGAGGTGAGTTGGCGAAAGCGCTGATACGACGCGATGCTGCCGTCCTGAGAAAGATCGCCCGTGGCCAGGATCAGGTCTATCTGCGGCTGTTCCTGCTGCACCCGCTCAATCACCCGTTGCAGGCTGTCGCAGGTATCCATGCCCAGCAGCTTGCCGTCCGCTTCGGCGAACAGATGGCTGTCGGACAACTGCACCAGCAGGACCGAGGATTCAGTGGATGGGGCGGGCAGGCTCGGCAAGACCATCTCCTAAGGCATTATCGAGTGAATTATGGTGGTTGCTGCGGCAAAGGGAAAACCCGGGAAGCGGACGCAGATCACAGAAAAAACGCCGAGAGCGGTTTTGACGTGGCTTGCGCTAACCCCCGGCAATGAAAAGGCTCTGTCTGAGTTAGCTGTTGCAGTGGTC